>JAQWBH010000195.1 GCA_028707405.1 Parabacteroides sp.
TGCACAGACGAAAACTTTCGGCTGGTTCATATGCTGCCCATTTGAGATTTGAGAAGTGCATTTCTGGCCAAATTTGTCCGTTTGGATTCCAATAACGGATAACGAATCTGCCATCGATAAGCGCTTCATCTAAAACCAGTCGATTGGAAATGCTTAATGTTCCCGGATGATCGCCTCCTCGGAAAGAGATTCTTGACTGTGAAGCTGACTGGTTTTGTGCTTTAATGTGCATGCCGACCGTCAAGCCGAATGCCATTGATAAGATGATTAGCAGAAAATGTTTCATGATAAAATTGTTTTGTCGATATTTAAAAAGGTTTGTAAAAAGGAATATTGTTGAGAAGATTCATTTTTCCGTTGAAAGTGTAGGTTGAATTCGGCATTACATTAACCTTGTACGTCTGATGATTATAATAAATCGTCGTGTGTACATTTGCCGTTTCAATGCCGGCTGCTCCTGTCAGTTTCCCATTCAGATCGGTGATTATCCTTAATCCTTTGTTGAAGGAAAGGATTTTTTTCCCATTTATGTAGCAATTTACCTTATTCTTGTTTGTTTTCATCTGGAGGACAGTCTCTTTATATCGTTGTGTATATTGCAATTCTTCATTTGTAAGTATGCATGACCAATAGATTTTATTTTGAGTGATATGTATGCCATACATGCGACTTATAAATTCCAATGTAGCTAAAATGGTGGGTCCGTAGCCATCGGGTGATTGGTTCGGAGTTCCTGTAAAAGGATCGTATTGCTGTGTGAACTTATTGTATTTTTTCAAATTACCTAGAAACGCTTTTCCGAGTAAAGTAAGTTCTGCATAATGGTTATAATTCTCCAGTGCCCTGATTGATCGCTGATATGTCAGACCTTGCGGCTGACCGCTCCAGTCATTGCCCGGTTCGTTTTTAAACATTTTGTCACTGACTGCAATAGAGGGTAGCGGAAATGGCGTCCAGAATTCTTTCTTGTTCATCAGGTGAAAACGAATGAACTCGTCGGCCATATGCTGATTGAAACTTCCAAAATACATACATCTTAGGTTGTTATGAATCAGTATGTTGATAACTTTTCCTGCATTGTCTTTATCATAGCAGGCATGTCTATCCGAATCCCACAAATGTCCTTTCAAAGCTTTTTTTACTTCATTGGCTTTTGTTCACCAGAAGATTTCCCTGTCATTCCCCGATTCATGGGCGATTTTTGCCAAAATATCTCTGCAGGTATATGAATAGGACATGATATCCATTGATTCCACTGGCAGGAGATAGGTTTTGATTGAATCCTGAAACAAGTTCTGGATTATTTCTTTTCTTTTATTGGCAGGCATAGATTCGATTTTGTTCCATAAAGGTGGATTATCAAATGGCCAGCACTGTGGAATTTTTCCAAGTCGGACGGAATTATCTTCTCCGGCATCTCCTAAGCACCAGATTTCTAGGCATCCGTTTTTGTTTGAGTCCCGTGTGCGCCATAAGTAATCATCAAAAGCCTGCAAGGAATCATATACTTTTCGGATAAATTTTTTATCCTTTCCAAAAAGGAACCACGATTCAAAAGCAGGTTCTGCCAAATAGAATCCCTGAAACCATCCATAGTGGGCTTTAAGGGAACCATTTTCACAAGAGATCATTCCCGGGAACCGTCCATCGGAACGTTGATAATCTATAAAAATTTCAATGTTGTTACGTGCTATTTCCGGATCTCTTTTGCCATACATATAACCTCCCATTGGTTGTGTTTCAAGCCAAACGTTATTGTATCCAGCGCCTTCCACCAGTACTTTATATTTTCCAAACCGAGCTAAGTTTTGTTTGCTCTTTTCTATCGCATGATTATATAAGTCTTGCAGTCGACTGTCAGTTATTATAAAACAAACCGGCTGATTGTTTTCCGACGCCTCTTGTGCATTGATAGGAGACGTGAAAATAAGGATAGCGATAATGAATAGTATGTTTTTCATCATTTATTGTGGTGCGGATATGTTTCTGACGGATATCGGATAAATCTTCAAGACGAAGATTAAAAAAAGCAATGAGGGCGTATCAAATATGATACACCCTCATTTTAAATATATAATCCAGTGAGATTATGCATTCTTCTTTGCCATGATAGCAATAAGGTCAAGAACCTTGTTTGAATAACCAATTTCGTTATCGTACCAAGAGATAACCTTTACGAATTTGTCAGTCAGATAAACACCTGCATTAGCATCGAAGATTGATGTAAGCTTGCAGCCTAAGAAATCAGAAGAAACGACAGCATCTTCCGTGTAACCCAGAATACCCTTCAAATCACCTTCAGCAGCTTCTTTCATTGCAGCACAGATGTCAGCTTTTGTAGCCGGCTTAGCCAAATTGGCTGTCAAGTCAACAACAGAAACATCCAAAGTCGGAACACGCATTGAGATACCTGTCAGTTTGCCGTTCAAAGACGGAATAACTTTGCCTACAGCTTTTGCAGCACCTGTAGTTGACGGGATGATGTTGCCTGAAGCAGCACGACCACCGCGCCAGTCTTTCATCGACGGACCATCAACAGTTTTCTGTGTTGCTGTTGTTGAGTGAACGGTTGTCATCAAACCTTCAAGAATACCGAATTTATCATTTAATACTTTAGCGATAGGAGCCAAGCAGTTTGTTGTACAAGATGCATTGGAAACGATTGTTTGTCCTGCATAAGTATCGGTGTTTACACCACATACGAACATCGGAGCCTGACGACCATCTTCACCAGCTTTAGAAGGAGCCGACAATACAACATATTTTGCACCGGCCTGGAGGTGTTTCTCAGCTTTTTCCATTGTCAGGAACAAACCGGTAGATTCAACTACGTATTCAGCACCGATTTCATTCCATTTCAGGTTAGCTGGATCTTTTTCTGCAGATATGCGAATTTTCTTACCATTAACGATTAAGCAATTCTCACCTTCAGTTTCAACAGTACCGGTAAAACCACCATGCATTGTATCATACTTCAGCATATAAGCCATGTAATCAACTGGAAGGAGGTCATTGATACCTACGATCTGAATGTCATCACGTTCTTGAGCTGCACGGAATACAAAACGTCCAATACGGCCAAATCCATTAATACCTACTTTAATCATTGTAATAAAGCTTTTTATAGTTTAGTAAAATAATATATAAATCTTAATTCATCATCGGAAAGGATTAACATTCAAGTTCTAAAGATTGAATTCAGATGATGTTGAATCCCCATTTTCTTTCCCGACGGCAAAGTTAGTTATTTTTTATTTTGGTTATTAGGTTGAAATAAGAAAAATATGCTCTATAACATAAATTAATTGTTTCAACTTATTTCTTTTTCTTAAACAATTTGCCCAGCACCCAGCTCTGCACTTTTTGAATGCTCCAGGATATGAGTAATGGCCGAGCTACTTCCCACGCTGCAGGCATCATGCTTTTGGCTATCGACAGATAGTTCGAGAGGCTAAGCGAACTTGGCGTTATATGATCTGTTGAAGCCGCATTAGCCACCACCGCTACCTGTTCTTTTTTCTTCTTTGGAAACAGCAATGACGATACGCCCGAAAGCAGCAAACCGGCTACATGATCTTCAATATAAGTGAGATCTTCGTTTAGTTTTCTCTCCTTAGCCTGACATTCTTTTTTCAGGCGCTGTTTTTCAAAGAGAAGTTTGTCAATCGGTTTTTTCTGATTGTTCATTGTCTGTTTCATTTCCTTTGTCATCGTTTGAAGTTAATGATGCTATGATTACATTCAGTACTTTATCGCTGATCTTTTTCCTGTTGGTTACAATCAGTATAATCAGTAAGATGTAGAGAATCACAACCGAGCCGAATCCGGCTCCCACAGAACCGAACAGATCTCCCAAAAAGAAACCTAAAGCCAGGAAAATAAATAGAACAGCCAGAAAAGCAAGAAATAGAAGTACCAAACCATACGAAAGAACGGAAATAACTCTCGCTGTCCTTTCGTATGTGCTCAGCTTTAGATATTCAAGCTTTAATTCCACATAAGCCGAAACATCTTTTTTCAGCTCGTTGAATATTTCTCTTGCTTCTTGTTCCATGCGAAATCTATTCTGCCGGTTGTTCTGCTATTTCAGCGTCTTTTTCCTTACAACCTTTAACTTTGGAAATAGCCGCACTGCAAAGCTCTTTACCTTTAGTAACGCCTTTCGATGCCAGATCGTTCAGGTCATCCAACCATTGTTCTTTCTTTTCTTTGTCTGTTGCAGCTAGTACCCCGATAGCTGTTCCAACAGCAGCTCCAATAAGCAAACCTAATAAAAACTTAGAATCAACATTTTTCATATTTCTTGTTTTTTTGATTTATACCTATATAACGCATTGTGCCGGAAGATAGTTTATTCTGTGATTAACTTTTTGTGTTAATTAATGTTTTGCTTCTGAAAACGTACGGTTACCCAGTTGTCTTTTTCGGTATATGCCTGATACCGCAGTCCGTATTTATTACATTCTGTTTCAATCAAAGGAATGTCTTCTTTGTAAAACCCGCTCATATAGAGTAACCCTTCAAGTTTCAGGCTGGCAGTATATAAATTGATATCGTGTAGGAGAATATTCCGGTTGATATTTGCCAGTATAATGTCGAACGAGCCGAAAGAGGCGATCTTTTCAGCTCCGCCCAGAGTTACTTGTATACGATCAGTATGATTAAGCGCGATATTTTTGACGGCATTGCGGTATGCCCATTCGTCGATATCAATGGCGGCAATTTCTCTGGCTCCTTTTATGCAGGCGAGGATAGCCAGGATTGCGGTGCCGCATCCCATATCGAGCACTTTTTTACCGTACATATCAAGCTTCAGCAGTTCTTCGATCATCAGGTAGGTTGTCTGGTGGTGACCGGTCCCAAATGACAATTGCGGATGGATGATGATTTCGTATCTGTAGCCCTTTTCGGCTTGATGGTATGGTGCACGGATGATACAGTCATGTCCGACTTTGATGGGTTCGAAACTGTTTTTTTCCCATTCTTCATTCCAGTCTTTATCTTCCAGTGGTTTTATATTATAATGTATGCTGACCTGTTCCAGTGGAAACGATTCCAGCAGTTGCTGCAGTTTTGTTTCGTCGAGAGAATCTGCCGGAATGTAGCCCTGCAGTCCCTCGCAGGTTTCCATAAAACTGTCGAATCCGATACGTCCCAACTCCGCAGCCAGTACATCGTTAATAATGGCGTTTTCGATGGGTGACTGGCAGGTGAAGATCACTTCGTTGTATTTCATTTTTTGTTTTTGACATGATTTTCGGCAAATATAGCTGTTTTTGTCAAAAAAGTAAGATATAAAATCATTTTTGTTATTGAGATAAAGACAGAAGATTCTTTCCTTTGAACATTCAATCAATGTATTAAGAACCCATGAAAAAAGTAATTCTATTATTATGCGCATTATTGGCCTTTGGATGGGGCGGAAGCGCGAAAGTGACAGTGAAGAACCTTCGTTTGGAGATGAAGGAGAATCCTGTAGGAATAAATGTTGTTCAGCCTCGTTTCTCCTGGCAGATCAGTTCGGATAAGTCCAACCTGATGCAGGTTTCATATCAGATTCAGGTATCGACATCGGCAAAAGATCTGGTTTCAGGTAAGAATCTGTTATGGAACTCAGGAAATGTTAAGTCGGACCGTTCAATACTGGTTCAGTACAAGGGTAAAGCCTTGCAGTCGGAAAAAGCTTATTTTTGGCGGGTGAAGATAACCACCAATCAGGGGACGACCGGCTGGAGCGACGTCAATAGCTGGTCGATGGCCATGTTGAACCCTTCAGACTGGAACGCGACCTGGATCGGCATCAACCGCATGACTAATCCAGGCGAGAATGTCGGCATAAAGGATGGCGATGCTTGTACGCGTCTGGCTGCAAGGTATCTGCGTAAAGAGTTCGCTGTAAATAAGACTGTTAAAAGGGCAGTCCTTTATATGTCGGGGCTTGGATCATCGGAAGCTTATGTTAATGGAAAGCGTATCAGTGATGATATCTTTGCTCCGATGCCGTCTTTATATGATAAACGCGTATATTACAATGTGTTTGATGTGACTCGTTTTCTTAGTGCCGGTCAGAATGCCATAGGTGTTATTTTGGGCAACGGCCGTTTCTTCTCAATGAGAAATCCGGGGATGAAGACTTTCGGTTTTCCGCGCCTGCTGGCTCAGTTGAATATTGAATATACCGACGGAAGCAAAGCTTCTGTAGTAAGCGATCTTTCTTGGAAAGTCACCGCTAAAGGTCCGATTGTTGCAAACAATGAGTTCGATGGCGAAGAGTATGATGCCCGTCTGGAGATGCCGGGATGGAGTGATGCCGGTTTCAACGATGCAAGCTGGCAAACTGTCGAAAAGATGGAAGCTCCGAGCGGCATCCTTACGGCACAGCAGAATCCGAACCTGTGTATTCAGGACCGGATTAGACCAGTGGCTATTACCGAGCGTGCCGACGGTCATTTTATTCTCGATATGGGACAGAATATGGTGGGTTGGCTTTCCGTAAAACTGAAAGGCAGAGCGAACCAACCTGTCACTATGCGTTTCGCAGAAACGATGCAGAAAGATAATGAATTATATGTGGCCAATTTGCGTAAAGCCCGCGCAACAGATGTCTATACGCCGTCTAAAGATGGTGAGTTCACCTGGCAGCCATCGTTTGTCTATCATGGATTCCGTTTTGTGGAAATTTCAGGATTGGATTACAGGCCATCTTTATCTGATTTTACAGGTGACGTAATTTATGATAAGATGGAAACCTCCGGACAGTTTGCTTCTTCAAATGCTCTGGTGGATCAGATCCATAAAAATGCATTCTGGGGTATTCGCGGCAACTATCGTGGAATGCCTACCGATTGTCCGCAGCGCGACGAACGTCTGGGATGGTTGGGCGACCGTGCAACAGGCTGTTACGGTGAATCATATATATTGAATAATTCGCTGCTTTATAATAAGTGGGAGCAGGATATAGAGGATTCGCAAAGTGATGCCGGCAGTATTTCCGATGTTTCTCCTCATTATTGGACTCTTTATAATGACGATGTCACCTGGCCGTCTGCATTCTTCTATGGAGCCGATATGCTTTACACCCGTTTTGGCGACGACAAGGCTATCCGCACGCACTATGCAGCGATGAAGAAATGGATGGAGCACATGCAGAGTGTTGCCATGAAAGACTATATCATCGTGAAAGATACTTATGGCGACTGGTGTATGCCTCCGGAGGCTCAGGAGCTTATTCATTCCAAAGACCCGGCACGCAAGACCGATGGCGCTATCCTGAGTACGACCGTTTACTACGATTTGCTGAACAAAATGATCAAATATGCAAAAATCTGCGGTAAGGATGCTGATATACTCGCATACAAGACTCTTGCAGCAAAAATGAAAGAGGCTTATAATGTGAAGTATTTCAACAAGGAAACGGCTCAGTATGGGAATAATACCGTTACTGCTAATATCCTTTCATTGAGACTTGGCCTGGTACCGCAAGGCTACGAACAGAAAGTATTTGAAAATATAGTTGAAAAAACTGAAGGCGACTTTAAAGGTCACGTAAGCACCGGCGTACTGGGCATCCAGCATCTGATGCGCGGCCTGACAGACTACGGACGTGTTGATCTGGCCTATAAACTGGTTACTAACGATACTTATCCGAGTTGGGGTTATATGGTAAAGAACGGCGCTACAACGATCTGGGAATTATGGAACGGCAACACAGCTGATCCTGCAATGAACTCAGGCAACCATGTGATGCTGCTCGGCGATCTTATCATCTGGTACTACGAAAATCTGGCCGGTATCAAATGCGCTCCGGATGCAGTGGGATACAAACATATACTGATGCAGCCTGCATTCCCTAAAGGGCTGGATCACGTGTCGGCTACCTACAAGTCTGTTTATGGCGATATCAGCAGCGCCTGGTCGACTAAAGACGATCAGTTCAGTTGGGATATTACCATTCCTGGTAATACGACCGCTACGGTTCGCATCCCTAAGAAATACGGTGTGATCTCAAACAGTCAGCCGGGTATATTGAAAGTGTCTGAAACAAGCGATTACAATGAATTCCTGATTGCTTCCGGAAATTATCACTTTAGTAAGTAATCATCTGGTATTCTGAAAACAATACTGGGCCTGTCTAACAAGTTTAGTCAGGCTCTTATTTTTGCATAAAAATAAGGCTTTCATACTGAAAATCAGCAGGAAAGCCTTTGTTATATCGATAGAATTTTATAAATTTGTTTTGCGTAACAAGTTATAAATTAATCATATAACCATGGCAAAGTTATCAATAAAATCTGAAAACCAACAACAAATGATGCTTCTTCCTCCAAGTTATGAGGAATTAGTTCCGAAGTGTCATCCTGTAAGAGTAATAAACAGTGTCATCA
>JAQWBH010000196.1 GCA_028707405.1 Parabacteroides sp.
TGTTACCCTTTCCCCGCGGATGCGGGGGTGAACCGAAGTTATAACTATAAGAGGTTTCAACATTACTCTTTCCCCGCAGATGCGGGGGTGAACCTAAGCTCTAACAATAGGTGATATCCGTTGTTACTCTTTCCCCGCACTTGCGGGGGTAAAGTCTCAAAAGCTCGAATCGCATCTCCCTCAAATGTAGCAGTATAAGTACATGGCTATAAATCCTTTCTGCCGGCCAACGTCTAGAAGCGTTGGCTTTCACTTTGCTATATTTTAATTTACTTATTTGTATATCCACGATATGACACAGCTGCTGCTCATTCTCAAAGTGTTTAAGTCTAAGCCACTGATTCACAATAATCCACCCAGGAATATTATTTTTCGCTAATGCATAGTATGTATCCAATACAACATTTTTTGTAGGATTCTCAGTAGAATTCTAATTGGATTGGAGGATTATATGGATAAGCAGACTTTAGTAAGGGATCTTAAATCTCACGTTGGCGGAGCCGCTTTTATCAACCAAACTCAGATGGCAAAGTATTTGAAAAGATCGCGAGAAGCTATTCCTGGCTTGCTGAAGGGATTGGATTATCTGGAAACCGGTCGCGAAAAAAAGTATTTCATTCCAGACATTGCTGCGCGCCTTCTTGAGATTAGATGCTAACTAGGCGATAAGTCTTTTTTCATGTATTAAAAAGAGTGAGAGTTATTAACTATCCACAAATAGTAAGGATTAGAATGATTACGAAAGAAGAGGGGGAGAATGGCAAGAAAAACATTTACTTTTGAGGGGAAAAGATATGATATCGTCGCGAAAAGTGATGAAGAGTTGGCCGTCAAAATTGCCATGCGAAAGCGTGATCTAAAGGAGGGCAAAGAGACCATCTCGAATAGTATGACAGTACGATCATGGTTTAAAACATTCATGAAGTCCTATAAAGAGGGTTCGCTCAGTCCTGAAACATATGATGATTACTTTAGCAGGTGGAACTCAAAAATCGATCCTTATATTGGATCCATGAAAATAAAAGATGTTCGTCAAATCCACTGTCAGAACGTCATTAACCAAATGGACGGTTCAAGTAAAACCTATATAAAAAAAGTTGCCAATACCATGTTCCAGATGTTTGAGCGGGCTAAATCAAATAAATTAATTCTTGAAAACCCCGCAGCCGACATAGAGTTTCCTGAGGCGGAAGATGGTACGCATAGAGCACTTACAGATTTTGAGCGGGATATTACCATCAAGGTTGCCGAGTATCATCGCGGCGGCCTTTGGGTTTTAACATTACTCTACTGTGGGTTGCGTCCTAGCGAAGCAGCGCGTCTTGATGGACGCCATCTCGATTTTATGAATAAACGTGTTATCGTTGAGGGTGCTGTAAAGAAAAAAGGTAACCGGTTAGGAAAAACTAAAACAGAAAGTGGCAATAGGATATTACCGATGCCATCAAACTTGGAACAAAAATTCAGGGATTTGAAACGAAAACCTTTAGAACCGGTATTTCAAAATAATAATGGAGGGCGACTATCTAAAACAAATATGCGCATTTTGTGGAATAATTTTAAGCGTGAAATGAATATAGCTGCAGGATGCGAAGTGTATCGAAATCAGGTTCTTCCACCCTATAGGATAGCAGATGATCTCGTGCCATACTGTTACCGACACACATTCTGCACGGATCTCGAAGCGGCCGGCGTATCAATCAATGAAGCATCACGACTAATGGGGCATAAAGATATTAGAGTTACATCTAAAATTTACACACACTACTCGCAAGAGTCATTTGATCGCGTTGCTCTCTTGATGGATAATTATCAGAATACAAGGAATAATCCAGGAAACTCAAACGAAAATGTGGGAGTAGATGTGGGAGTAGATTCTACCAGGACTGAAAAATAGCCAAGTAGCATCGCCTTCTTAGGGCGGAAGCAGGGGTTCAACCCTATAAATTGTCGGTAAAGGAACTGTGTTTTTAGCAGTTCCTTTCTTTTTTTCCTCCACACTAGACATCCACCAATTCTATAATTGCAAGAGTCATGCTTTCAATTGTATAAGAAAAATGGCTCTGAATAAAGTAACCGATGACTTCATATGAAAAGTCCTTTCACTGCATATTCCCCTTGAATTAATAGGCCCACAGATATAAACTATAAACAGGTAAAATTAGGAATCAAGCAAGGGCGCTCTACTGCTATCTTAAACCATAAAATCTTTATAGGAGATTCCGATATGAAGCAATTAATTACTGATGCTCAATATGTAAATGCTTATCGTTCAGCGGGATTATGGTTTGTTGGTATGTATATGGAAGCCTTCCTGTTGAGGTTTGATGAATTGGAAGATAAAGACAAGAAAACAAAATTAATAGATGAGATATATGACCACGGCAGAAATGCAGATGAGAATTTGAGAGGTACAAAGACTCGTGTGAATGCTTTGCACAGGATTATCAAAGCAGGAAGAGAGATGGAAGCATTAGAAACTGTTATCAATTCAAACAAAGTGGACAAAGAGGCGGTATCAATCGCAAAAGATTTGCTTAGTAGAATCAATAGTGGAGATTTTATTTATAAAGTTTAAATATCCATATATAGGAGGATGCTGAAACATGAAGAAAAACGTAACACTAATATTACTACTAACTTTTTTTACCCTGTTATTGCCATCCTGTGGGAAAGATAACAATTCACGTATTGACGAAACTTTTGTTGAGGAGAACCAGAGCCAATTAGCAGAATACCAATTAGGAATCTATGAGAACATATTAAGCGGCAACGAAGAGAAGATTGGATCAAAGCAATATTTTGATGGACAATTGGATCCTAGTGGTTATATGATGTATGATATTCAAGCAGGGTATGCTTACATCCATCTTGATGTAGGTAGCGACCAATATATCAATATACGTTTAAATAACGAGCCAATTTCAGGAGTTGAAGCATCTAATATTTTAATACCGGGACTTGAAGAATTTTATGGTTTGCCTGGCAGGTTTAACCTCCAATACGTAGGCAATGATGAGCAATCTGGGCAACCGCTTTGTGTGGTTGACAACTTTGTGATACAAGATAAAACGTATAGCATTGAGAGTTTTGTAACAATAAAAGGAACCATTAAAGACCCGGCGCTCATAGGAGAAAATTTAAGCTTGAAGTCGCCTTATAATGGAAGCCTTGACATAACCCTTGCAGAGGTCTTAAAGGGGAAAGAAGCGGAAACAGTTATTAATAAAACAAATAGCCGTTATCATACTAAAGAAGGAAAGACACTTATTTTATCAAAGTTTCAAGTGAACAATACTGGAATGTACAATGCCCCTGTAGAAATCAACAAATACATGTTCAAGTATTCGAACGATGATTATGTTGCAAAGGATATCCCAACTTTATATGCAAATGTTGAGAACGAGCTGGATTTCACCTTATATGACGGCATTGGAGGTGAAGGATGGATTGGATTTGAAGTTGACGACGATTTCTCAAAAATTTATTTAATATTGGACGATATCCTCTGGTTTTCCGTGATATAGACAAAAGGCGGTTAAACCCGCTGGCTTTATACCAAAGCAGTGGCAGCGTTCCAACGGAGAGAAGTTATCAAAACACAATACAACGCCCTTTCTTGTTGTTATAAGGGGAATTTTGACATATAATTAATGATAAAGCAAAATCGCTACGACATTACATATTGAGTATAGGGGGGCTGCTATCTTGAGCCAAAACAAGTCAAAAGATTTTAATGTCTATTATCTTAATTTCACTAAGGTGTATGAAATAGCTATGATGATAAACAATGTTATACTTACAAAAATCGAGAACGATCATACAAAAAGTTTTGAAGAGCAATATGGTTTTACATCGTCTATCTCCGCACAGGGAACAAAAAAGTTTCTTGATGGAATAAAAGCTTCTATTTCTTCCGATGCAAAAGAAACCTCATTTTCTTCATCAAGGGTTGTCGAAACCCTTGATGTAAAAACGACCAAGTCAATACTTCTCCGCAGAGTTATTGAGCAATGTTCCAACACCTCAAACTTTGTAAGTTCCTCTGAGGGTGATTTGATAAAGGTCGATAACGTTAAGTTAGAGTTACTTGACGAAGAAAGCCTCAGACAGTTTCTTATCCTGAGAAGAGATGCTTTCAAAGGCTACCGCGTCGAAGGTATGGAGCTAAATAATCTAGTCGGTTCTATGCTTCAAGACTATGCCTATATACTTAAAGGCCTAGTTTACAGTGAAGACAAGGAAACCGTTTCTTCGGAAATTATTATAAAGATTCCTTTAGAGATTCAAACCGAGTTCGAGAACAAGTACAGTATTAACGATTTGCTCATTGGACATGTTTCTGTAGTAGGGATTTATAAGGGAGTAGTTCAAGAAGAATTTATTTCTTCTAATACCTTTACATATTTTCAAGAAATCGGACTTCGGCAACAGGAAAAAACTGAGGAAATATCAAAAATCATTAAGAGCTCCGCTCCACCGGGAAAGACGACTAACCGCACTTCGACACAAAGCAAATCAGAATGTCATTTCTTAGATACGCTTGCTCTTATCCAAGACGTAACATTTAATCTTGAAGAGCCTCAGCTCGCTAAACTACGTTGGTGGAACAAACTTGGAATTTGGCTTAGTCAGTTATGGAGGGTTTAGTCTATGGCTCTCTATGAGATCTATACATACAACAGCTTAGAGCAGCTGAGAAAAATACAGCAGGAAAAAGATGTAATTCCTTTCGTCTTTGCTGAAGCCATAGAGTTACTAGAACACGATTCCAATATCTGTATAGATATTTCGTCGTTAATCTATTTGCTTCGGACAAATAAAGAAAACAGGTATTCTTCATATCTAAATTTACGAGAGATGACGGAAGAAACAGCTATAATTGTTGAGGAAGCCCTTGCTGATGATGCTCTAAATTTTCTTCCCCACCTATTTTATTCCTATGCAACGTATTACCTTGATGAAGAAATGGTCATTGAGGAAACATATCAGGATTCCTTTCAAAATATCCGCCAATCAGTATTTACATACGATAATGCAGATGATCTTGAAGTTATAATTAAATATGCCAATGCAAATCATATTCCAATTGCAACATTTTCTCGCGCATCCAATGAATTAAGAAAAGCGTTCGAAAAATTCAATCAATCTGCAAGCCTAGCCATATTAGATTTGACTTCTATCACTTACGTTCTTGAAGATAATAAAAATCTAATCTACACCATCGAATTATTTTTAAGCTCATTTCCAAATATAAAGACAATCGTGCGGACATCTCAGATTGACCAGATAATAAAGTATTTTCCCCTGTATTTTGATAGACAAGCTCCGATAAACGACCTTTTCCCTGATTTGGAAATATACGCCTCAGAAGAATCGGAACCAACTAAAGTTATGAAAGTCACTTCCCTTTCAACAAGTGAATATAATTCATTTCTTGATTATTTCAATCATAATTTGGTTGGCCATGAGTATTTCAAAAAACGGTTTAGTTATTGTCTCAAGAATTTTGTAGCATTAAACAAAGTTAATGAGCAAAAAGTTCTCTCTATTTTTCTTTTTGGAACTTCTGGAATTGGCAAAACAGAAGTTGCCCGTTTAATAGCGAATGGGTTACTTAATGACAGTTACTTGGCAAAAATTAATTTTCAAAATTATAGCAGTCAGGATGCATTAAATAGCCTTATTGGTAGTCCAGCAGGTTATATTGGTTGCGAACATGGCGAGTTAAGCAGCAAAGTCAAGAAAAGCAAGGTTGGGATTATACTATGTGACGAATTTGAGAAAACAACCCGACCCGTTTTTTCATTCTTTTTGGAGCTGCTTGAAGAAGGACGATTTACTGATTCGATGGCTCGTGAATATGATTTGGACGGATTTATCTTGGTATTTACATCTAATATCCAAAATGAAGCCGAATACAAAAAAATAATGCCTCTGGAGTTGCAAACACGCTTTGATTTAGTATGTGAATTTCAAGCGCCCTCTTATAGTGAAAAAACCGAATTCCTTGATTTGCTTTTTGAACAAGCTGAAACTAAATTCTCAGAACAATTTTCGCAAATTGAAATAACTCCAGAAGAAAAACAAAGGCTTTACGATTTCGACTATTTAAGTCTAAGTGCGCTAAGAGATATAAAGAAGGTGTTCAATAATCGTTTGATGGACTATTTCGCATCAAAAAGTGTGTAATGATTTGGTTTGGCTCATAACCTAAGTTCCCGAAATTTATAACGAGGGAGGATCCACACCCAACAACAGATATAGCTGCTCCTGCTTTTTAGTCACCTCGCCAAGCAGTCTACCGTGCTCAGGGCACTCCAATAGCTCAATGGTATCCAATTCGTCCAATAACCCCTGCATCGTCCATTTGTCAAACAGATCGGCCTCCTGCATTTTCTTTTTTACGTAGGAAAGATAGATAAGTGCCACAAATTCAACGAAAAGCTTGCCGTTCAAGGAGAGTTCGGAGGAAACTTCCATTCTTCTGAAGTTCAGCCGATCTTTTAGGTTGCCAAAACCCTTTTCAACGATGTCCTTGCTCCGGTAGAGGGAGAGTGCCTCAAAGGGATCGTTGACCTCATTAGACAGCAAGGCGAAGTAACCATAATTCCTGGTGGCCTCTCGCATTGCCTCTTCTTTCGGAACGATTTTCAGGCCTCGCTTCAGTGTGGAGCTGGTGTGAAAGTATTTGTCGTAATCCTTGCAGCGATACTCTTTTCGAGTTCCTTCCGTGAGATCGTTATGTAGGCTGGTCAGGTAGTCATTCATCTCCACCTGATCCCGGGCAGCCTTCTCCGGATTGTAGAACAGGTGCAGGTAGGCCCTCCTCGTCCCTGTAAGCACATCCCCTTTGTATGGCCGCTCCTGTTCGTAGTTCCATTCGATGGGGTGGCAAAGACCGTAGGTTCCGAACTGGGTCTGCAGGTTGGACCAAAGGGGAAGGGATTCCCTTTCTTTTTCAAGGATCTCTTTCACATAGTTCAGGCCCAGCTTGACTCCGATAATGAACTTCTGGTGGTTCTTGTAGAGCTGGTTGATATTACCCCTGCTGTAAAAACCCCGGTCCAGGATGACATTGACCTTCTTGTAGCCCATCACATCAAACTCTGCCATGAGCTGCCTGACGGTCTTCACATCGGTGATGTTGCCGGCCAGTTTCCGATAGTAGAAGGGAAGGCCGGATTCTTCTCCGAAGAGCAGGGCCAGATTAATCTGGGGCAATCGGTCGTATTCCTTGTTCCTGCCTTTTTTCACCTGACAGAGGGTCTGGGAATAGCTGGAGATGGAGGTAATGTCAAAGGCCCAGTATTCCTTTTCAATTCGGCGTCTTCCCTGTTTTTTGAAAAAGGCCATCCGGTTTTCCTCATCAATGGATTGGAAAAGCTCGCTGCTCCTCTGGGAAGGGATATCTTTGCCGCAAGGGTGGATGTGCAGCCGCTGCCAGTGGGAGAACCGACTCAGGGCATTGTTTTCCTCCAGGATTAGATAGTACACGATGGAAAGGATCTGCCGGTAGCGGTCCGGAAAGCACTCCTTGAGATCCTGCTGGATTCCGGCCTTCTTCCCGATTTGATCTAGCAGATAGCTGGCGCCGTAAAAGCTCCGTTGGACTTTGGTGATCGGCACCGGACCACGTTTTGACCGTTCATCCAGCTCCGGTTCTGTTTTCCGTTTGTAGGAACGGGTGGGAATGATTTCTCCCGTCTTAGGATCTACCCGCCCGAGAAGGGTGCGTTTGGCCCGGGACTGCTGCTTTTCCTTATCCCAATACGGCACGTTCTCATAAGCGTAGGTTATTCCGGTCTTTTTATTATGCTGATATACGATACCCATACTCATCACCTCGTTACATATATTATATTATGTAACGATGGAAAAGTCAAGAGAAAGTTCGATATTTCGTTCAAGTTTCAACGAGTTGCAACGATTTATTTCAAATTCATCGTTATATATTCCGGGAACTTAGGTTATATGCTTTACCGCATTGAGCATGCTGCTGATCTCAGGCTCAATGTTCATCGAAGACTCAAAATCGAGCAGCGAATTCTCCAAAAAATCATACTCGACACCTCTTTGCGCAAAAGACAACCCGGCTCCATGAGTATGGGCATCGATAAGACCCGGCATAAGCAGTTCAGTGTCGCTTCCCAAAACCTCTTCATGCGGATAACGGTTCCGAAGTTCCTGAATGGGCCCGGTTTCTGTGATCGTATCGCCTTTAATCAATACAGCCCAATTTTGTTTTATTCCTTCTTCGCCTTTGGATGCATCCCAAACAACGTATTTCCCTTTAACAATCATACTCTTCCGATACCTCCCTGCGCTACTTCAGATTTATTTATGTTGTTATTCGTTT
>JAQWBH010000197.1 GCA_028707405.1 Parabacteroides sp.
AATATTTCAATTCTTACGCAGATTTGTATAGCTTTTAGCCAGGCAGTGGTTTGAATTATCCGTCACGCAGGTTTCCTTAATAACTCTAGAGTCAGGAATATTACGCCGGGGACAAATATAATAATTCCCGTGGCAATTAAAGCAGTGCTCAGCGAATAGTAATCGTTGAGCCATCCTACGAATGGGGCGATAGCCGCGAACATCAGACGGATGATAAAGTTGCGGATGGAGAGAACAGTTGCCCGCATCTCCGAAAAGGTGAGCTGGTTAATATATCCCTTGAGAATCGGTGTGGCGAAACCGCGGAAGATATAGAATATTAACAGGATACCCAACCCAATATATGACAAATTGAAAGCCAGGGTTATGTATCCGATGAAAATAATAACGAGAATGAGAATGTTCATCTTTCGCGGACCTAAGTAGCGGTCGGCCAGATCAGACCAGAAGGCGGCAAGACCGACAGTCAGATTCAATATGGTCCAGATTACGCCATACCACGATACAGGAGTCTTGAGATAAATCAGGACAGGCTGCACAAACCAGGCCATCGTTAAAGTGGCAGCACCAATAACGCCCGAGAATAAAATGTTATAACACAACTTCTTATTAGTTACCAGCGAGTATTTGATGATACGAAGAATCTCGTTGAGCGGATTTTGCACGTTGCTGTCTCTTTTCCATTCCGTTAAGGTAAAAGCGGCAGGAATTCCGATAACTGCGATACCGGCCTGAAAGTAGAACGGCAGGCGTAGTGAACTGGCAGCCAGAAGACCGCCGAATATACCGGCTATCGCCTCTGAGAAGTTGCCTATCATCGTGATCCGTCCTTCATAATGCAAATATTGAGATTCTTTTTTGTAATGAAGCATGGTATCATAAAGCAAGGCCGAGTCGGCTCCATTAACTAATGTCTGGCCGGTTCCCAAAAGGATTTCGGCAATCATGAAGGCTTCGAAGGTAGAGGTAAATGAGTAACAGAGATAGCCAAAGAAGAACAAGGTGCAGCCAAGTATCAAACATTTGCGTCGTCCCCACACATCAGCCAGATATCCGGATGGAATTTCTAAAATAACGGCAGCTACCGAATAGACACTCTTCAAGATAAAAACATCCTGCAGGCCAAGTCCCTGTTTTTCGTAAAAGAGCACGATGATTGGCATCACCAGTGTGAACCATTTGGATATTTTGATTAGATAGAGTGCGAGTAAATTGCGTTTCATTAACCTGACATTGATACTGCAAAGGTATGGATTTTATGTTATATCTGTATAAATAAAAAGAGGAAACTTCTATGTTGAAAAAGTTCTCTCTTTTATATGTATCCCATTCATTGAATGTTTATTTTTCAGATTCTTCCGGTTTAGTTTCCTCTGTGGAAGGTTCTTCTGTCTTCTCTCCTTCTTTTTCTTTTGGGGTAAAGTCGGTTATTCCGGCAGAAAGGAGAATGTTATACCAACTGAGAATCTTTTTGATGTCGCTCGGATAGACGCGATCGCGATCGAAGTTAGGTAAAACTTCAGCAAAATAGTCGCGGAGTTCATCTGGTTTACTAGCTGGATCAATAGAGGCCTTTTCTCCATTCTCCTTTTTCTGTATATTTGTAAGCACTTCATGTAAAGGCACTTCTTTGTCATCGGTATAGATGGCAATATCGCCTAATGAAATTACTTTATCTCTTGCATAAGCAGGTACTTTCTTTTTGTCAAGTAGAGATTCGACTATCAACATATTTTTCCCGCGGGAAACTAATTTAAACAATCCCGGTCTTCCCGAAATAGATAAAATCGTCTTCAACATAATCCTTTGTTTTTTCTTATCGTGTTTAACAATTTGATTTGCAAATGTAGCATAACTGTTGGATATTTCAGTCAGTCGAACGAATAAAAATCTATAAACAGGGCTAATTCTTACTTTTTTCCATTTATGAAACAGACAAATTTCACCACCTGAGGTATCAGCGGTTGCTGGTTGTCATTGTAGATAACGTAATCACAGCGATCTCGTTTTATTTCATCCGCCATTTGACTGTGAATGCGGCCGGCAATTGCTTCGCGTGTAGAATTATCGCGCTGCAATGTTCTTTGTATGCGGATTTCTTCGGGAGCATAAACCATCAGGGTAACATCGACAAACTTGTCGAACCCTGATTCGAACAGTATAGCCGATTCAATGGCGCAGGATTCGGCGTGCTGCCGCTCTGCCCATTCAAAAAAATCACATTTTACTTCCGGATGGATGATTCCGTTTACTTGTTGCCGCAACTTATCATCCTGAAAGATTTTAGAAGCCAGGAGTTTTTTGTCCAGATTTTCACCCGTATAGATCTCTTTACCCAAAAGTGAAACGAGCGCTTCGCGGATGACGGGAGAACGGTTTACAAGTTTCTTACTTTCGTCGTCGGCTGTATAAACAGGGATATCAAATAGTTGCAAAAGTGTTGCGATAACAGATTTGCCACTTCCAATGCCTCCTGTAATTCCTATTTTAATCATTTGGCTTCGTTTGTTCAAGAATAAATTCAATCTTTCCGGGCATGATAGCCGTAATGTCCACCCAATCAGGTTTCTTTGTTAATTGCAATGGCAACGAACCGGTAACGTTTTGTTCCAGATCGGTGAATGATATCTGTATAGCAAAATCGTCGGATGTAACATTCTTGAATTGCGATAGCGGAATAATGCAGTTCACTTTTGCTATCGAAGGGAATGTACGCAAAGTATAGTTCGGCGGCAAATCCGGACAGACAATAGGTATGGTCAACGTTTTTTCGGTATATTCTTCGATAGGGATGGTGACAGTTACGATGGAAGGTTTTATTGTTGCTCCAATAATACGCTGAAGGCGGATTCGCCGCGTGATGTCTTTGTCTCCTTTCGCGATAGTCGTAAAAACCGTATGTATACTTGAAAGCGTATCCAATATGGCATTATTGGCGTATACCCGAACTGTCGATGGCAATATCTGAATGTCGCTGGATATTTTATACCCTGCGCTGGTCTGTATTGAACCGTCAAATACTACGGGAAGAGATTTTTCCATTCTTTCACTGTAGGATTCTTCTATCGAACGGGGATCGATGCTCAGCAGTGTGGTTGTAGATATCAGTTGCTTTTTAATTTTGCTTTCTATGAGTTGGCGACTGATAATCAGCTTTCCGCTTTTTTTAATTTTTGATTTTATATTGGCTTCAATGGGAACAAAGGTGCGCCCGAACTTGTAATTAAGCAACACACTTCCCTTATCTCTTATTCGAACGGTGATATGATCGGGCAGCGTTCGGTTAAAAGAGATTTCAGGTGGAACGTCTGTGTATCTGACCGGAATAGTTATTTCTATTTCATATTCTTCTTGTAAGCTTTGAAGCATCCAGAAGCCGAAAGAGAGAAGTACAAAACAGAAAAAGACCAAAGCTTCTTTCCATTTCTGGCTGTTCAGAAAAGCTTTAGTCTTTAACCGGACCGACTTGAATATTCCTATTATAGTCCCAAGTACAGCCATAAAATATTATTTATTTCTGCTGCGTCTGTGCGTCTTCAGCTGATGCAAATACAGATGTTTTTTCTACGCGTACACGAACACCGTCAGCAATTTCTATCAACATGTATATATCTCCGATTTCTTTGATCTTTCCGTAAATACCGCCTGCTGTAACAACTTTGTCACCTACACTTAAGGCTTCGCGGGCTTTCTGAATCGCTTTCTGCTTCTTCTGCTGCGGGCGGATCATTAAAAAGTAAAAAATGGCAACAATGACGACCATCATTAAGATGCCTGACCAGCCTGATTGGCTGGAAGTTGCTTGTAGTAAAATGCTAACTAAGTTCATATCTGTAATCATTAATTGTTAATATCAGTTTGATATATCTCTATAGGGACAAATGTAAGAATAATAATCAATTCTTCAACAAAAGCTTTTCATTTTTTAACTCGCCGACGATCGAATCCAGAATGCCATTGATGAATATACTGCTTTTAGGAGTGCTGTAGTATTTGGCTATATCAATGTATTCGTTCAGTGTGACACTGATCGGAATGCCCGGAAATGTAAGCAATTCGGCTATGGCAACTTGCATGATTATTAAGTCCATGTTCGCTATCCGTTCGCTTTCCCAGTTCTTTACATGCTTGTCAATACGCTCGCGATATGCGGTTTTATTTTCCAGCGCATTCTTAAAAAGCTTGATGGCAAAGCTTTGATCTTCCATATCTTTGTACATCGGCAGTAACTTTTGCTTACTATCGGCTTTTTCGTCAAATTGCTTAATTGTTTTAAGCACAAACGTCTCGATGATCGAAATGTCATCATTCCAATAAATGCTCTTGTCCTGCAAAAACTCATCCATTTCGTCATTACCGCAAATGATGTTTTTGAATATGGCGCGCCAAAACTCGCGGTCGGTCTCATATGAATCGTTTTCGTTTTCCAGATAGGCCTTATACAGGTCGGAAACCAAAATTTGCTCTAACAACTTTCTGACAAAGGCCTTGTCGTCTGTCCAGGATAAAGCTTGTTGAGAAGCATATTTTAATAAAGCCTCATTTTTTGCCAGCTGTACGGCAAAACGGTTATCGACCAAACGTGTATTGGGATGAAGTTCTTCTTCAGTCGGCAAATATTTATTCTTGTGAGCATCCAAGATCAGTTCTTGTTGACGCGTTATCTCAACGATAAGAAGAAGAAGATAAAAATAGAGATCATACGACTTGTGTATACTGAGCAACAACTCTTTTTCTGCTACCGTAAAATCTTTATTTTCACTCTGATAGCAGGAGTAAATTATCTGCAATACTTTAATGCGGATTAAAATTCTATTAATCATTGTTTGAAGGAACTACTTTTTGTTTATAATTTCTTTGCAAAGTTAGTCATTCTTTTCAAAATGATTTGTATCTTCGCATAAATAAATGGGACCAGGCTTACATTTTGCGATATTTTATCTTTTTAGTTATATTTTACGTATTAGCAGGTGCTGTTTATATGGAATCATATATTTTTGAGTTATTTAAATAGTGAATGACTTGTCTGACGAGTGTTGACTATAATGGAAGAATCAAAGAAAGATAAACAAATGGAAAGTGGTGATAAAGAGATTATTTACTCAAAAGCCATAAAGGCGGGTAAACGGATTTATTATCTTGATGTTAAAAGGAATCTGAAGGATGAATTGTTTTTGGCTGTGACCGAGAGTAAAAAAGTAGCCTCCAGAGATGGTAGTCAAGTATCCTTTGAAAAGCATAAAATTTTCCTGTACAAGGAAGATTTTAATAAATTTGTGGAAGGAATGAATGATGTGATCGATTACATCAGACAGCATGAATTCTCTCATGGACAGCACCCGGAAGCCAGCTCTGACGAAAACGACAACGAATCGCTGGACCATTCGGACGATATAAAGCTGAATATAGATTTCTAAATGAGTGATCTAGAAAATAAAGGGTCGATTCAGAAATGAATCGACCTCTTATTTTTTATAGGCCCAACATCGGTCGGACCTATATTTTGCTGCGGTTATGCCTGAGGATGAATTGCTTCTGTAGGACATGCATCTGCGCAAGTTCCACATTCAGTACACATTTCAGGGTCGATGCTATATTTGTCGCCTTCTGAAATTGCTCCCACCGGACATTCGTCAATACAAGTACCGCAAGCGATACAATCGTCACTGATTACGTAAGCCATTTTTCAAGATGTTTAAATTAATAACATATATCGTTGCAAATGTAGAGTTTTCTTTCCATTAAAAAAATTCTTCTGCTATAAATATTTTAGCTTATTGCAATAACTCTGTTTATTCTTCGTTATAGTTCTAAATTGTGAACGAATTGAAACGCTTGATTATTATATTATCAGTTTTACTGATGGGGGCTTTTTATGCCTCTCCGCAAAAAGAAAAAGTCAAGAATCAGCCCTATGCCGATCTGAAGCTTTTCCATTTGGGCTTTCATGTGGGATTGCATTCGCAGGATATGATACTGACAAATAATGGAATAACGAATAACGGCGAAACGTGGTTCGCTGAAATTCCAAGCTATTCGCCGGGCTTTAGTGTGGGCATTATTGGCGATATGTATTTGAATCCGTATTTCAATCTGCGATTTATCCCTACAATCCACTTCGGTGATAAAAAGTTAGTTTTTCACAGACAGGAAGATGATGAAGAATATACTTCGGACGTTCGTTCCAATTACTTGACTTTCCCTTTAGACATCAAATACAGTGCGTTCCGTGTTAATAATTATCGCCCATACCTGATTGGCGGTGTTTATGGTGCTATGGATCTGGGACGTAAAAGAGGTAACGTATTGTTATTGAAAGGACAAGATTTTGGTGTTGAGTTTGGTCTCGGATGCGATATCTATTTGCCTTATTTTAAACTTTGCCCCGAACTCAAATTCAGTTTTGGCCTGACTGATCTCCTCGAAAAGAAAAGAGATGACCTGAACGATCCGGATTTGTTGAAATACACGAATGCACTATCTAGAGCCACATCACGAATGGTTATTCTGACGTTCAACTTTGAATAAATAAGCGTATATAAATATACGAAGCGGGAATAGCCATAATGATGCTATCGAAACGATCAAGCATTCCTCCGTGTCCGGGAAGAATATTTCCGGAGTCTTTAATCTTGAGCGTACGTTTGATAAGCGATTCGATTAAGTCGCCCAAAGTACCGAAAATAGTAATTGTTGCAGCCAGACCTAACCATTTATAGCAATTAATAACAGGCTCGTACCAGACGAATAGCAGAGAAGCCGCCAGAACAAAAATCAATCCGCCAAAAAAACCTTCCCACGATTTTTTCGGTGATATGCGTTCGAACATTTTATTTCTGCCGATCATTGAGCCTACGACATAGGCTCCCGTATCGTTGACCCATATAAAAATAAACAGAGCTAAAACAAGTAATGGTGAGTAGGTGTTGCCGTCGGGGGCTGTCCCGATAAAGTTGAGCAGAGAAAAGGATCCGGCACAATAAACCTGTGTCAGAAATGAAAAAGCGAAATTATTGATCGGATTAGGCGCCTTAAAAAATAGTTCACCAATCATGCTCAGCATAAGAAGAAGAAGGTATGGAAGAAAAATTTTGCTGTCGACATAATTGTTGGCATATAAGAATGAAGCGGTAAAAAGATACACGCCTTCAATAACATTAACCATTCGTTGCATGGAAGACTCTTCGTAGTTTTTTAATAATCCGCTAAATTCCCAAACCGTAAGTCCCGTGACTAGTCCGAATAACAATAGGAAGGAGAACGATGAGTAGCATATTGCACTCACCATCACTCCTACAAATATGATGCCGGTAACTGTCCGGATAAGCAAGTTCTTTAAGGCCATAAAACTATTGTTCGTTAATCTTCACTTGTATCATTTTGTTTTTCCGTACCTCCGTCTGCTTCTGTTTTACCGGAATCTGCTTCAGGTTTTTCGTTTTCAGGAGAGGTTTCCATTGAGTCTTTGTCTTTTTTCTCAGCATTTTCTTTGTTCGCTTTTTCCTGTAGCTCAAAGATTTCTTGCGAACGCGAAACCCATGCCCGTTTGCCAAAAATATGTTCTACATCTTCCGAGTATATAACTTCGCGGTCTAGCAGGACCTGCGCAAGCTGTTTATGACCCTCAGTATGTTCTTTTAATATTTTCTTTGCCCGTTCGTACTGTTCGTTGATTATATGCTGAACTTCAGTATCTATCAGCCGAGCCGTATCTTCACTGTATGGCTTGGTGAATCCCCAGTCCTGACCACTTGAATCGTAATAATTGATGTTCGGAAGCTTTCCGCTCATACCAAAGTATACAACCATGGCATAAGCCTGCTTGGTCACTTTCTCCAGATCGTTCGATGCTCCGGTAGAAATCTTCCCCAGGAAAATCTCTTCTGCAGCTCTACCGCCTAAGGTTGCACACAACTCATCAAGTAACTGTTCGCGTGTAGTAATCTGTCTTTCTTCCGGCAAATACCAGGCTGCACCTAAAGCTTTGCCTCTCGGTACAATTGTAATTTTCACCAGAGGATTGGCATGTTCGAGCAGCCAGCTCAACGTGGCATGCCCTGCTTCATGAATAGCGATGCTTCGTCTTTCTTCCGATGTTGTTATCTTAGACCGTTTTTCAAGACCGCCTACAATACGGTCGATAGCATTGGTAAAATCTTCTTTTTGTACAAATTTTTTTCCGCTGCGGGCGGCGATCAAGGCAGCTTCATTACAAACATTTGCAATATCGGCTCCCGAAAATCCCGGTGTCTGACGCGCCAGAAACTCCGGATCCACGCTTGTATCTATTTTTATAGGTCTGAGATGTACACCGAATATTTCTTTCCGTTCGT
>JAQWBH010000198.1 GCA_028707405.1 Parabacteroides sp.
TGAAAAAGGGTGATATTATCGTTCGTGGCTCCAATACGAACCTTGATCTTCAAATTCTTAATGCCGAGGCTGAGCTTGCCGAAAAGCAGCATTTCCTACGCAACACCGAAGTGACGATGGAACAGGATCGTTTGAAGAATATGACCGACCGGTTGCAGCTTGATGCCGACATGACACGCTACCGTCGTTCGTATAACCAGCAACTGCGTCTTTATAAGGAGAATCTTATTGCCAAAGAAGATTTTCTGAAGGCCAAGGAAGACTATGAACTGGCAAGCAAGAAATATGGTCTTGTCATTGAGCGTCTGCGTCAGGATTCGCTTTCGCGCAAGATTCAGATGGAGGAGATGGAGACAAGCCTTTCGAATATGCGCCGGAACATTCAGCTGGTTCACGAGCGCCGCGATCATTTGAATATTCGTTCGCAGATCGATGGCGAACTTGGGCTTCTGGATGTTGTGCTCGGACAGAACGTATCGCCGGGCCAGAAGATAGGGCAGATCAATGACCTGTCTGATTATAAGATCGAAGCCCTGATTGACGAGCATTATATTGATCGCGTAAAGCAGGGACTAGGTGCTACCTTTGAACGCCAGGGCGAGAATTTCGCTCTGACGGTACGCAAAGTTTATCCCGAAGTACGTGACGGGAAGTTTCGTACCGACTTTATCTTTACCGGTCAGCGGCCGGATAACATCCGCAGCGGCCAGACCTATTATATTAATCTGGAACTCGGTCAGCCTTCACAAAGTATCCTTATTCCTCGCGGAACATTCTTCCAAAGTACGGGCGGCAGCTGGATTTTTGTGGTCGACAAAGAGGGTAAGAAAGCTTATCGCCGCAATATCAAGATAGGACGTCAGAATCCACAGTACTACGAAGTGCTTGAAGGACTTGATCCGGGAGAGAAAGTCATCGTCTCAAGCTATGAGAGCTATAAGGACAACAAAATACTGATATTACAATGATAATATAAAATGCAAGAAGTATGAAGAATATAGAAATAGCTTTTCGTTCTCTTTTCAAAAAGGGCAGAAGCAATGGAATTAAGATTCTGTCATTGGGGGTCGGGCTGGCCATGGGCTGTGTGCTGATATCAAAAGTATGCTTCGAATACTCATTCAATAAGTCGTATCCCGACTACAAACGGATCTATTCTTTGCAGGAAAATCTGGACAAACTGGATACAAACTTGAAGCGCTACGGTCAGGTGAGCGGTAGTGTTGCTGTCGGGGCGCAGGCCGAGATTCCGGCAGTCGAGGAAGCTACGCGCTTTACTCGAGTAAATGGAAAGAACACTATTTTGTATCTGTCCGACAAGAGCAGTATTGCTGTCGACAACATAATCATGGCCGACACGAACTTGTTCGATCTTTTGCCGCAGCGTGTTCTTGCTGGTAATTGGAAAGAGACTATGGCACGTGCCAATTATGCGATGGTTTCACGCCGTGTGGCAGAGATGTTAGGAGGTATCGACAAGGCGATAGGAAAAACGTTTACCAGAGAAGACGATCCTGCGACAGTCATCACGGTAGGCGGCATCTATGAAAATATACCGGAAAATACCGATTACCGATATGACGTGGCATTATCCATCGAAGGCTACTACGAATGGAGTCGCAATAACTGGATGGGTACCGACCGTTATACGGGTCTTGTAAGACTTCGCCCTGGTGTGACGGCGGAAGATATGCTTAAACCGCTGCGTGCCATGCAGGAACGGCACTGGGATATGGATGGCGCTAGAAAGGCCGGAGTTGATAGCGCATTTTATAGTTTGTTGCCTCTAACCGACGTACATACTGATCAGGACGATGGCGCAAAGAACATGACCCTTCTGATAGGAATGCTGGCATTCGTGCTTATTTTCAATGCAGTGATGAACTATATTCTTATCGTCCTTTCCACGCTGGTGAACCGTACAAAGGAGATCGCTGTCCATAAGTGCTATGGCGCTTCAGGCCGGAATTTATTCGGGATGGTGATGTCGGAAGCACTTGTGCATATCCTGATATCATTGGTATTGGCCGCATTTCTTATCCTGTTGTTGCGTACGAAGGTGGAAGGCTTGCTGAGTGCTTCGCTCGGAGCATTGTTTGCCCCCCAGACATTGCTTATATTGGCTTTGGTTTGCATCGCGGTGTTCTTCATTACAGGGCTGGTTCCGGCGTACATCTTTCAGCATGTGCCGGTGGCATCGGCGTTCCGAAACTTCAGAGAGTCGCGCCATTCATGGAAACTGGCTTTGCTGTTCGTACAGTTTATGGCTACGGCATTCCTTGTATCTTTTTTATTTGTTATTGATAGACAATATAATCATTTGATAAATATAAATATGGGCTATGCTTACAAGAATCTGGTCTATTGTACTACAGATGGAGTGAAGCCGGAGACGCGCCGGGTAGCGATGAATGAGTTGTCGAAATTATCGGAAGTGGATAAGGTCTCGTGTTCCATGACTTTGCCTTACGGAGGAGCATCTGGTAACAATGTATCTCTTCCCGGAGAAGACAAGGAGTTGTTTAATATTGCCGATCTGTATTATGTGAGCGATAATTTCTTCCCGTTGATGGAGATTCCCATCGTCGAAGGTGAAGCATTTACGCCGGACAGCTCGTCGACTCACAAGGTAATGGTCAGCGAGCAGTTTGTGAAGAAGATGGAATTGACGGCAGGATGGAAGGGGAGTCCGCTCGGCAAGCAGGTCCGGATAACCGAACATGTTCAAAATAAAAACGAAGCGCTGACTATCAGCGGGGTGTACAAAGATATTGTGATAGGAAGCGCCGCCATGCCCGATAATCGTCCGTCGGTTATATTTTATGGCAATAACAATTATACAAGCATCATCCTTGTGAAGCTGCATAAGATGACACCGGAAAATTATGAAAAGGTGAAGAAAACCATCGAAACTGTTATTCCTGACCGCAACCTGACGGTCAAATTGTATCGTGATGATATGTTTGATCTTTACAAAGATACGCGTAACTTTTGCGATGCGATACTTTATGGAGGTCTTGTAACATTAATTATTGCTCTTATCGGCTTGTTGGGTTATACCAGCGACGAAACCAATCGTCGCGGACGCGAGATTGCTATCCGGAAAGTGAACGGAGCAACAGCCGGAGATATTTTAAAGATGATCTCCAGAGATGTCACATTTATTGCCGCACCGGCTATTCTGATTGGCGTGGGAGCTGCTTATTATTTGTCGCATAATTGGATGAGTTATTTTGCTGATAAAGCTTCAATTAGTATTCTGCTATTTGTTGCCGGAGCGCTAGTTGTTTATCTGCTGGTTGTACTCTGTGTCATATGGCGTGCCTGGGTTGCTGCTAATGCAAACCCTGTAGTGAGCCTGAAAGCCGATTGATCATTTTATAATGAATCTTTATTACGGAGAAGCGCCACTCCTCAGACTCCTTGTAGAAAGAGAGTCCGGGAAGTGGCTTTTTTTGTAACTTGTTTTTATATGGCATAGAATAATAGAAGTAAAATTATTTTCATATTTGTGTAACATTATTCTGACGTGCGTGTCTTTAAAATAGAATGGATCAGGAACGGTTTATAATAGAAGTGGTATCGCTTCGGGGAAAACTGGAGAATGTAGCCCGTCGCCTGCTGGACAATTCACAACAAGATGTGGAAGATGTCGTACAGGAAACTTTCCTCAAGCTCTGGTATATCCATGAAGATCTGGAACGATACAACAGCGTGGAAGCCCTTGCCGTGCAGATCGCCAAACATTTGTGTTTGAATAAGCTTCGTGCCGACAATACACATGGTGAGGAACCGATCACTGAGCAGACCACTTTGATATTGAACGGTGATGATCCATACCGGACTTTGGAAAGAAAAGACACGCTCAACTGCGTGAAACAGATCATGGAACAGTTGCCCACATTGCAGCAAGCCATTCTCCGCATGAAGCATATCGAAGGCTTTGAGGTGGAAGAAATTGCAGAGCTGACAGGCAGTACGCCGGGCGCCGTACGTGTGAATCTTTCGAGAGCCAGAAAAAGAGTAAAAGAACTATTTTTAAAGATGTAAGATATGCAGTTGAATAATGATCAACATATTGACGAATTGATGGAACGTTTCTTTAATGGAGAGACTTCCAACGCGGAAGAACAGGAATTATATCGTTTTTTTGCCCGCAAAGATATTCCTGATCGTCTGAAGAAATACCGGTCGATGTTCGGCTTTTTCGAGACAGGTATTGCCAACGAATCAAATTCTTCTGTCAACGAAGTAACTGCTGCAATGAAACCGGCAACAAAGCACCTTACGCTGCGCCGGACATGGTTGTGGTCCGGCATCGCCGCTGTGGCAGCTTCACTGTTGTTGTTTTTGTTCTTGAACAAAGGCAGTTTTAAGCAGGACGACTTCAATCCTTATGAAGGCAGCTATATCATACGTAATGGAGTAAAAACGGCTATTCCTGAAGATATAGCCCGACGGATGGATCAGATTATTATGGAAGCTGATCGTCGTGAACGTGAAAAGGAACAGCTGGCTATGCGGTCTGTCGAACAGAAGGAGGCTAAAATAGACCGGATAGAGAATGTAGCCAATATATATGAAAAGAAATAAAATGACTAATAAATATTTGCAATATGAAAACAAAAAGTATGATTTTGGCAGTGGCTCTGATAGTGGGCGGCGCCGTAGGAGGTAGTATACAAGCACAAAAACATCTTGATGCATTGGTAAAGAAATGTGAATCGATGGATAAAGTGAATGTAGAAGTAATATTAAGTAAGGATAAAAAAACAAGGCAGTTGGAACGGTCAATTAAAACCATCTCATTCTCATCAAAGGATAATCCTCAATTATTAAAAGATTTTATTGAAGCGTTCAAAGCTGATCAGGATGAAGCTTATAAAGTAAGCGACAGGTCCGTAAAAGGGAAAATATATCCTTCTTTCTATCGCTTTGATGATGGGAAAACGAATGTACTCTATACGGCAAGTTTTACGGCAAATAATTTTTATGGTTCTAATGATGTAGTGATTACCCGTATTGAACGATCATCTTCAAATAACGATACAAGCTTCAATCTGAATGGCAAAGATTTTGATGTAGAAGATATGAGAGGCATGGCAGAACATATAGCATCAAATGTAAAGATAGATTCATCGCGTTGGGCAAATTTTAACACGCAATGGGCAGATTCTGTGGCGCGGATTTCTTCAGAAAAAGCATTGAACAAGCTTCGTGCACGCTGATATATATTATCTAAAGTGTCAAATAATTAGACACCACTGTCCAAAAATTTGACACTTTTATTTTTATATAAAATGGCAATCGTTTGTAAAATAGCTATTTAAATGCTTTGGCACGACGTTTGTATATACAAGGCCAAAAGTAATAAAACAATATAAATTATAATGACATGATTAAGATTGAGAATTTAAGTAAGTATTTTCGGACAGAGGAAGTAGAGACGATTGCATTAAACAATGTTTCATTGGAAGTAAAAGACGGTGAGTTTGTAGCTATCATGGGTCCGTCAGGTTGTGGTAAATCAACGTTGCTGAATATTCTCGGTCTCCTGGATAACCCGACATCGGGCCAGTATTATCTGGCCAATAAGGAAGTTGGCCATCTGAAAGAGAAAGAGCGTACACAAGTGCGGAAAGGCAACATCGGTTTTGTATTCCAGAGTTTTAACTTGATTGATGAATTAAACGTATTCGAAAATGTGGAACTTCCGCTTACTTATCTAAAAGTAAAGCAGGCTGAACGTAAGAAACTGGTTACCGATATACTGAAGCGAATGAATATCAGTCATCGGGCAAGCCACTTTCCACAGCAACTCTCCGGCGGTCAGCAACAGCGTGTCGCTATTGCCCGTGCGGTAGTATCCAATCCGAAGATTATTCTTGCTGATGAGCCGACCGGTAACTTGGATTCCAAGAACGGTACCGAGGTGATGCAGATGCTTACCGAGCTCAATAAGGAAGGTACAACTATTGTAATGGTAACACACTCCAAGCATGATGCAGGGTTTGCCCATCGTGTGGTTAACTTGTTCGATGGTAGTATTGTATCGTCTGTAAACGAATTTATTTAAGATTAGTAATACACACATTCTATTTACGTTGTAGATGTATCCTGCTTGTGAAAGTAGGATATGTTTTTAACCTAATAAAAAATGAAGAAATGAATAATCTATTTAATTTAAAATCTTTTTTCAAGTTCCTCAGCCGGAACAAAATCTATACAATTATTGATGTATTCGGACTGTCTGTTTCATTGATGTTTGTCATTCTCATAGCGGTCTACACGTCGCAAGAGTTGTCTACAGATGGTTTTCAGGCTAACGCGGATCGCATCTGTGTTGTTACTAGTGAAGACTCAGACGGTACGGCTGTGCCGGTGGCTTATCGTTTACAGGAACGCTATCCTGAGATTGAAAAAGTATGCCCGGTTATACCTAATTTGCAAAATGGAGTGTCGGTCTATTATGGCGAGAAGAAATTTTCAGCCTCATTGCTGTTTGCCGATTCAACCTTTTTTGATGTATTCTCATTTAAATTGATTGAAGGTAATAGAGCGACGGCCCTGAATGACAGTTACAGCGCTGTTATATCCGAGAAGTTTGCAAAGACAATGTTCGGTTCTGAAGAGCCGGTGGGGAAAAGTATTCGTCTCAGCGACTCTACTTCGGTTGTCGTTTCGGCTGTGATGAAAGATATTGATCATTCTGTTATCCCGTATCATGATATATTGCTTTCCATTGACAGGGTGACGGAATTTAACGCTTCCCTGAGCAAAAGCAATTATGGAAATGCAGGTGCAACGATTGCTTTCCTGTTGATGCGTCCTGGCACTGATCTACAGCCGAAAACGACGGATATATTGTCGTTCTTGAAGACTTTTCTCTGGACTTATCAGTTAAACTTCAATAAAGAAGCACATGTGATTCCGCTCAGACAGCTCTATTTTATGAAATATGATTTTTCACAGTTGAATCATGGGGATAAGAATTTTGTATGGGTTTTGATGTCTGTAGGTATTTTAATCTTGATATTCTCCATCCTGAACTATATCAACCTGACGGTGGCACAGGCCGGACAGCGGGCAAAAGAGATGGCCACGCGCCGTTTGTTAGGCTCTTCGCGCAAAGATCTGTTTATACGGCTGATGATGGAAGCAACGTTGCTCACATTCATCTCATTCCTTATCGGATTGTTTTTGGCAAAGGCAGTGCTTCCGACGGCAAACAATCTGTTGCAAACGAAAATCAACCTGATGGATGTTTGTTCGCCGGCATGGATTGGAGGCTCTATCGTATTGATATTACTTATTGGCGCTTTAGCCGGTATGCTTCCTTCTATATTGATTTCAGCAGCTAAACCGATAGAAGTGGTCCGCGGAACATTTCGTCGCCGGACGAAAATGGTGTTCAGCAAATTCTTCATCACTTTTCAGAATGCCATCACGATGATCATGTTGGTTGCATCCATTACGATGATCATGCAGATCAATCATATGATCAAGGCTCCGTTGGGATATAATACGAAAAATATCATCGTTACCTATAACGTATTCAATTCGGCAAGCGAGTGGACGAAGGCTGAGGAAGAACTCAGGCAACAGCCTTTTGTTAAGAATATCGGCTTTACGAATGGGACACCGTTTGAAGGAACGAATAATTTGTCCGGAACGTATGAAGGCAAGACACTTAGTTTTCAGCAGATGATGCTTGACAGTACGGCTTTCAATATGCTAAACCTGAAGATAAAACAAGACAATCATGTTGCTAATGCCGGTGACAGTATCGGATGGTATCTCAGCGAAAAAGCTTTCCGGGATATGGACATAGCTGAGAATGCTCCATCATTTAGATTCGGTGATGAAAAATCATCACCTATATTAGGTGTTATCAAAGACTTCCATTTAAGGAATATTGCTATGGAGACATCACCTGTTATGTTGCGTATTAAGAAACATGATATGGGTGGTTGGAATAATGGACCATGGAATATTCTGCTTGAGGTACATGGCGATCCGGCAATAGCCTACAAGAAAGTGAGTGACATCTACGAGAAGATTACCGGTGTTGAGTTTAGCGGCAAATTTCTGGATCAGAGTATTCAAGAGTCTTTTGAACAGCAGATGCGTCTTTCAAAGATTGTGGGAATCTTTACTGCCATTGCTATCCTCATATCATTATTAGGTTTGCTTGCCATGTCAACCTACTTTATCCATCAACGCTCTCAGGAGGTGGCCGTCCGCAAGGTGTTCGGTTCCGACAGCCGTATGATTCTGAAACAATTGATACTCACCTTTATGAATTATGTGCTGATTGCTTTCGTCATTG
>JAQWBH010000199.1 GCA_028707405.1 Parabacteroides sp.
GTTTGCGGAACGACTTTTACCAGAATGCCGAAATAGAGCAACTGATGCCCCTTCTTGAGTCGGAAGTCCTTTCGGCGCGTAAGAGCTCATTCGTGGCGGCTAAGGAGGCCCTAGACAGGTATTATTTGAAGAAATAAGATAAAAGAGCAAACACTTATGCTCAAAAAAGTAAAAATCGGCAATATGATAATTCCTTAAATCGACTAGGTTACGTTTTGTGGGTCCAGATGGAGCTTAGGGTGTCAATGAAAGCTGGTTCGCGTTCTTTCTATCCCTATAGCCGACAGTCACGGCAAACAGTGTTTCGTAGTCATTCTGTTGCAAAACCTGATCGTACCCTCCTCGTTGAATCCATGGGGGTGAATCAATCCCTATGCTTGATCAAGCACTTAACAATAAATCCAAGGAAAGAAATACATAACAGGCCAGCCACGTTTTAATCTTGGCTTCGCTTTTAGGTTTTAATATCTGGCTGTTAGGCAAATCCCTGCAAAGTTTTTCATGATTGTTTTGAAGAATCATCTTTAAAAAACTCAACTGGAAGTTGCACTTCTATATTGAACTTAGTTTTCCTGGTAATATCTCATTAGCTTCCGGCTTATTATCGGTTTATTATTCATTAGAATCAGTATTTAAGAAATTAGAAAAATAAATGCGATGGCAATTTTACCCATCGTATGTATAAGTAATCCTTTTGTGGATCTTACTTTTTACGCTCTTTGAATAGTTGTTTTTTCATTCAGCCAGTTGAAGAATGATTCTATGGGTTGTCTGACCCTGGAAACTGCTGTAGAGAACAGGTCATTGTAGGCTCTATAGCTTTTTTCCTGTTTCGATTGTCCCTTGACAGCTTTAACGGGGTGAACATTTCGATATTCTGTTTTTATTTCTTATCATCACTGAAGTATTCAAAATCAGAATATATCTTGTCTCCAAAGATTACGGTATCGGAGATGTAATCACCCCAGGCCTGTTTAAAAACAGTCAGGTCATTATCCCGGGCAGGAGTAAACATAAGAGAGTCGGGAAAGGGGATTTTACCTTCCCTGCGCGAAGTCAGTGCATGAAGTTTCAACCCTTGATAATACATACATGTTCTTTGAAGAACAGTAACCTTTAGAGGTTATCTCCGGGGCAACTTTCCTGTTCCTACCTGCGCAAGTTATGAGGGGCAGGGAATCGACAAGGGATATGTCCTTGTCACAATCAGCCGGCATGAATGAAGATATCAATCTCCCGGATAATACCCGAAAAGCTTCACCAAGACGGTTTAATCTGAGATTAAAGGTCTGGTATGAGGGCAATTCAGGTACCCAGGAGGAAAGATATTCCGATGCAAAGTTATGTATATCCTTGATTTGGAAATACTTTTGACAATGACCTGCAAACAGGTAGATAGTCATTATTTCCTGATCCGTGAAAACAGGATTGGAATTATTGCTGTATCTTTGGCAGTAATATTTCAGTTCCTGATCGTATAAATCACATACATACATATAAGTCTTTATCAATTCAAGCTCTTTCTTCCTGGAAATCATTACCTAGAGAATTTGTGGTAATTTTCTTCTAAGTTGATGATTCTCAGTGGATTAAGTAATATTTAATATACTTATTCCATTGATTTTAAACACTTTAACTAAATAAAATCGCGATCAGTTTCAACTACTTCAACTACTGAATCGCATTCACAATAAAATTAATGAAATTTCTCCATTTCAAGTCAGATTTCATTACATTTAATTTTTTAATAAAAAATAATTATCGAATTTCTTGTTTATATCCCAAACAACATTTACCTTTGAGGTCTCGATACTATGAAGCTCATAAGCTTACCCGCGACAAATGAGCAAAATAAAGGTTCTCATTGAAACAAGGGTTGAAATTTAAAAAATTATATGTGAGATTCTCCATTACAACAAGGATAGCATAACATAAAAAAATAGGCGAGATAAAAATTCTCTCCAACTAATAGTTAAAACCTGAAAAACATGAACGATAGATCAATATCTGAAATCGGACATTGGCAGCTGGAGCAAAAAAGCTTCATTGACCCGGTAGATCTTTACATCGAGAACCTGTTCCCTGGAAAAGATTACCAGGTATTGTTGATGGTATTTGAAATCATTGACAACAAGGGTGAACTGCAGTGTCAATACAGAGGGATAGACATCGAAAAGGTAAGGAAGGATTCATCCAGTTACCGGAAATACGCCTACCGGAAAGGGAGTGCACGCGGTGGTGATGTTACCTTTACCACGAAACTCGGCAATCCACCGGATAAAAAACTGAATAATATCAAGGAGGCGCAATTTAAAAAACTTACTCACGGGAAGCATCTCGAAGCCCAACTATTCAAGCTCGTGGAGGCGGAGTTCTTACTAAACGAACAACGTATAGCATGGCAGATTGCAGACTATTTCAATAATGCGACGCAGGAAGAACGGACCACCACGGGTATTTCATTACGGATACATCGAGAAAAAGAACTCTATCTTTACGATTTTGAGACAGTCCGGACCACGATACTTAATTCTGGCTCTGAAAAGAAATACGAGCACAATGGCACTATTTCACGTACTGCTGATGTCATCTGTTCGGTTACAGGCGAAAAAGCAGACGAGGTATACGGTTTCGCAGCACCCTTTAAATACTCTACTCCCGATAAGCCAGGATTTATTAGCGGATTCTTTAACAAGGAAAAGTTCTGGAGAAATTATCCCGTATCATCAAAAGAGGCGTTGGCGCTCGAGTATGGAGAAAAATACATTAGACAGCATCTGACAGGGTATTTCTACGGATACGAGTTCTTGTTCGTTCCCCACACCGTTTTACAAAACGATCGGGAGAAACTGGAAACGATCGTGGAGCTGCTTAAAAGTGCATTTGCTGACGCGAGGATAAAAAAAGAATCGAGCGAAGAGCGAGCTGACTCCGAAGAACACGTACAAAAAATCATCGCTCAGCAGAATAACTTTTTTTATGTGGATATGCTCTTTTTCTCCGAAGATAAAATGAGTAAAGCGATTAGCATTAAAATGATGTTGGAAGAGGTGTTACCATCTAGATTCAATGAGCTCTTTTCGCGAGTACCGAATGCTGTTAACCGCATCCCCTTATTTAGGAATGCTATTATAAAAGGTAAAGAACAACAGGATCTGAAATTTTCATTCGGGATTATCAAGGAGTTTTTCGACGACAAATTTTTAGAGGTTGTGCAAAACATTTTTCTTGGCAGACCCATTTCAAAGGATTTCATGTTCGAAAAAATCATGAATGTGATAAGAAAAAACTACAATGAAGCACATACGAGAGAAAAAACAACCAAATCTACACGACGAAGCATATTGGAAGCTATCATGCTGATAAATTATTTACAAGAGCTAAAAATCATACAAAACAATATTAACTATAATTTTATGAATACAATGGACACGGTAAAAGATGAACAAAAAACCAACCGGTTTAACCTTGACGAATTTAACCGGTTTGTGACTAATAACAGGAGCTTCCTGGATAGCGATATTAAAATTGGCATTTTCGCCGTGGGAATTTTGGTGCGTTTCGTTTTCGACGTTCAATACAGGAACCTATCCAGCACCCCATTCGAAAGCAAGCTTCGAGGGTATAACCTGAACTCGGAGCACCTAATGCAAATCTACCTGGAAGCACTGGACAAGATTCAGAAACACTTGAAGAATAATGTATACCCTGAACTTCGGGAAATCATTAACAATTATTTCACAATTAAGAAACAGGATATGGTTTCAATGAGTAACAATGAACTCTCGTTCTACTTTGTTGCCGGTCTCGAAATGGGCTCCAGGTTTAAGAGAGAAAAAAGTGAAGAAAACACAGAATCAGAATAATAACATTTAAAACAGACAAGATCATGAGTGAAATTATCGACAGCCGCAGTGAGCTTTTGTTTCTTTATGACATTGAAAACGCGAACCCGAATGGTGATCCGTTAAATGAAAACCGTCCACGATTCGACACGGAAAGTAGTGTCGCACTCGTTTCTGACGTCCGTCTGAAGCGGACGATACGGGATTACTGGTACGAGTACAAGGAGTTCAACGGATTGGACGACCGTCAGGATATCTTTGTTCGGGAAACAACCTACGACGAGGGAGACAAGAAGTATATCAAAGATGGAAAACGCCGTGCCAGGGATTTTCAGGAACAGGCAGATATCATCCTTGCCAAATGCATCGATATCCGGGTATTTGGCGGAGTAATTCCTTTAGCCAAGGATTCTATCACATATATTGGCCCGGTGCAATTTCAAATGGGAAAATCGTTAAATAAAACTGAAATCATTGAAGAACAAGGCACTGGTGCGTTTGCGTCGACTGAAAAAAAGATTCAAGCCACATTCCGGACAGAATACAAGATACCCTACGCTGTAATAGGCTTTAACGGGATAATCAACGAGAAAGCAGCACGTTATTCCAGAATGACCACGGAAGATAAATCGCTATTGCTCGAAGGAATTTGGGAAGGCACGAAGAACCTGATTTCTCGTTCGAAATTTGGACAATCGCCCCTATTCTTACTCGAGGTGGAATACAAGGAACCTTTCTATATTGGTAACCTGCGTCAACGGCTGAAACTGGACTACGGAGAGATGAACGAGCTACAAATAAGAGGCACTAATGATTATAAATTAGATATATCGGAATTACTAGAGGCACTCAAAGAGAACAAGGAGAAGATAGCCAAGATTCACTTGAAGCTTGACTCAAGGTTGACGATGATCAGTAATGGTAAATTAATCACAAATATCAGCAAGGATGAAATATAAGGAATTGCTTATTTTCGACATCATGGGCGAATACGGGCACTTCCGAAAGTACAACACCACAACCTCACCTCTCACCTACTCTATTCCCACGCGTACCGCGATCGCGGGAATGCTGGGAGCAATCCTGGGAATGGAAAGAGAGACGAGTGACGGTCATTACGCGGAGGGTATTGAACCGGTTCAGGAGTTTTTCTCAAAAGAGAGGAGCGGCATCGCCGTACAAGTTATGCAGCCCGTGAAGAAAGAAAATATCGGGTTCAACTTGATTAACACGAAAATATCGTTTTACGACTTAACACGGGCGAGACACACCCAAACGGAGTTTGAGCTTGTAAAAGATCCTCATTACCGCATCTACCTGGCAATGGATGATACCGCCAAATTCGAGGAACTATCTGAACGGATACAGCATAGAAGGCATCATTTTACTCCCTACTTAGGTTTGGCTCAATTTACCGCAAGGGTGGATTTCGTCCAACGAGCAACAGCGCGAGTAGTAACCTCAAACAGTGAGATCGTGGAAATCATCACGGCAGTGAATCTGTCAAAAGTAGTGGGTGAACCACCTATAGACTTTCAAAAGGAATGGTTTTATTCGGCCAACAACATGCCCGTCGCCATGAATAGAGAAAGAGAAGTTTTGGAATATTCCGAGATACTTATCGAAAAAAACGGGAATCCTCTGCATGCCCGTGTACCAGAGTATTTAACACTGAACGGGATTGGGAATATTCTTTTTCTATAATCTTTCAGATATTATGCACATTATATAGAGTCATAAAGAAGGATGGAAGAGTTGCAAATCGATAAAGAAGGATTGCTTTCGCATCCGAAAAAGCTACTTGTTGATCATCTGTCAGTTGTAGCTGTAATAGCGAAAGCGACCGTGGAGGAGAAAGGTTACCGGTTCGTTGTAAAGGAGACTGAAATAACGAATCGGCAACTCTCCGACTTGGTTTGGATTGCAGCTATCTCTCATGACATCGCGAAAGCTACAGGCTATTTCCAGAATTATATCCGTAACCCAGAAGAGATTCATAGCAATTTGAAGAATCATTCATTGCTGTCGTCGGTTTTTGCCTATTTCGTCGCTAGCAGGTATTGTGAGCGAGAATTTAAAGACAAGCTGCTGCAGGAGTTTCTCCCGATACTGGTTCTGATAGCCGTGAAACGGCATCATGGCAACATCCAGAACCTTCAGAAAGAAATATTATTTTCTAACGAAGACATTGAATACCTTTCAGAACAAATCAAAAGCATTCATGCTCCTTCAGTTGAGTTAATTCTTTCGAGTTTGTGTGATCATTGGCCTATCAAGATTACATGGAGAGCGTTCACAGAATATTGGGAATTAGCAAGTTTCCAGCAGCGACTAAAAGATTTTCGTTTATACTTCAAGCTTAATTATCCGAAGCTGGACGAGAAAACGCAAGTCGAACTCTTTAATCTTTTTCAGGTAATCTATTCCGCATTGATGTACTCAGATAAGAACGACGTGATCCTGAAAGATGTTAATACTACGAATACAACGACTGATATCACAGGGTGCTTGAATCGATACAGGGAAAAGAATGGATTCAATATCCCGGTTTCGGAAATTAATCGAATCAAGAACGAGGCTTATTTTGGCACGTTGGAACACTTGGAGAGGGTGTTTATCCGTGATCAGCACCTCTACTCGATCACGTTACCTACAGGGTTGGGGAAAACACTAACGGCATTTTCCGTGGCTGATAAAATAAGGTCACTCACAGGAAATATCAACGCAAAGGTGACTATCGTTATCCCTTATACTTCGATCATTGACCAGAATTTTGAAGTGTATCGAGAAGTACTGGAAACCGATTCGAGCGAGTTTTTATTAAAGCATCATCATTTGAGCGAACCCAGGTACAAAGATAGTTCTGAAAAGGTGTATGAAGAAAATCAGAGTCAATTTTTGATTGAAACATGGCAATCTGAAACTATCGTGACAACGTTCGTTCAATTTCTGGAAACGATTCTTTCAATGGATAAAACCAAGCTAATGAAATTGGTTAACCTGAGAAACGCCGTAATCCTGCTTGATGAGATTCAGACAATTCCCTACGAGCTATGGGAAACGGTAAGGAAGACGTTCCTTTCGCTTGGCGAAACTTTAAATATATATTTTATCCTTATATCAGCAACGCAGCCTCTTATATTTGCTCCGAGAGTGGATATAGTGGAATTAGTACCCGATCACAGAAAGTATTTCAAAGTATTTAATCGCACCCGGTTGGTCTATCACAAAGACAAAATCTCTTTCGAGGATTTCATCGATATAATTTCTGATTATATTTATAACGAACCTAAAAAAGACGTGCTGATAATCTTGAACACCAAAAAGGCCGCCCGTCGCTGCTTTGAGGAATTAACAAAACAGGAGCAGGAAATTCTGGATAACGTCCAATACTTCTTCTTATCCACGCTCATTACTCCCCACGAAAGAAAAGAGATTATTCAAAAAATTAAAAAAAGGAGTCATAAACGTAAAATAATTGTCTCCACTCAATTAATAGAAGCAGGAGTGGATATCTCCGTGGATACCATCTTCCGGCAGTTGTCTCCCATCGATTCAATTATCCAGTCGGCCGGACGCGCGAACCGATATAATGAAAAAGAGCAGGTATCTGATATATTCCTTTATGATATTGACGATGAGCATGGAAAAGCAACAAGTAGAATCTATGGTTCAGACCTAATGCTAAAAACTAGGAACACGCTCTCGGATATTGAAGTAATGGAGGAAAGAGACTATCTGGATCTAATTGACCGATACTACGAAGAGGTCCGAAAACAATCTGACGAGACTTCTTCGGATTTACTTGACGCCATTCGAGATTTGAGATTCATGGAGATCGATCTAAAACTCATCCAAGAGCGTAAAACTGAATCGGTCTTCATTCAATTGAACGAAGAGGCTAAATATGTATGGGAACGCTATGTATCTCTTTATGATGAAGAGCTAACACCCTGGGAGAGAAAGACAAAATTCGCGTCGTTTAAATCTCTTTTTTACGATTATGTAATCAACGTACCGGTTCCATACGGTGAGACGAAAATTAATTTTGACTCCGAACAAGTGCACGGATTTTATTTATCGAGTTTAGAACAACCTTCCGCGTTTTATTCCTATTCGGCTAACGACACGAGGGAAAATATCGGATACGACACGAACAAAACGTCCATCACAATTTAGTAGAATCATGCAAATCACTCAAACAATCATTCAGTTCCCCGACATTCGATTAAAAACACGAGATGCACATAAGTTGCGTGGGTATTTTGGCAACTTATTTAAAGAGCATTCTCCGTTGTTACACAATCATTACCAAGATGGCACTTCACGGTACGCTTACCCATTGGTTCAATACAAGGTAATTAGAAACGTACCGATGCTAATAGGCTTCGAAGAGGGTGCCGATCTGTTAATTTCACTCTTCTTGAAAATCCGTGAATTGGATATCGAGGGAGAATACTAT
>JAQWBH010000200.1 GCA_028707405.1 Parabacteroides sp.
GTTTTAGTTTACAATCTGAATGGCGGTAAATATTGGTGGGGGATGAGCCTCTCACCAATATTTATGATCGACTAAGAATCTTTGTTTATTTTGAAAACAAAATAAAAATTTATGATAAATGTGGTTTTATGTTTTGATAAATTAAAATGAAAATGAAAAAACATTTAGAGTTATTGGTATTATCACTCCTCGTAACAGCAAGTCTATTTGCTAAGAATCAATACAGCCTCGCTTCACCCGATGGCAATATGACTGCTGAAATCACCGTGGGAAAAGAGCTCACTTGGAGTTTGTCGTACGACGGTACAACACTAATTGAACCCTCAACGATTTCACTAACCCTACAAGATGACGAGCAACTTGGGCCCAATGCACGTCTGCATCGTGCCAAAAGACAGAGTAAGGAGGAGTTAATAACTTCACCCTTTTGGATATCATCAGAATTGAAAAACAAATACAATGAGCTGTTACTTAACTTTCGCGGGGACTGGGGAATTACTTTTCGCCTCTATGACGACGGGGTAGCCTATCGCTTCCATACCAGCCGCAAAAATGAGATCACCGTTAAATCCGAACAGGCCACCTTTAGATTCACTGGTGACAGTCATGCCTGGGTACCTTACGTGAAGGGGGGTCTGGGTGGTGATCAGCTACAAAGCTCATTCGAGAATACCTACGATTATAAACCTATTTCAAAAATCGACGGTGAGCGACTAATATTCCTACCGATGCTGGTCGATGCTGCTGAAGGTAAACGACTGCTAATCACAGAGGCAGATCTAGAATCATATCCCGGAATGTACATAATTCCCGATGACCAGTTGCCTAATACATTACAGGGTCACTTTGCTCAAGTTCCTGCCTCATTGGAGCAGGGTGGGCACAACAATCTACAGATGCGTGTCACTGAAAGAGAAGGTTACATAGCAAAAACTAAAGGGAGTCGCACTTTTCCCTGGCGTGTCTGCGTGGTTCCCTCGAACGATGCGGCGCTGGCAGCCAACGACATGATTTACCGTCTTGCTTCCCCCTCACGAATTTCTGACAACTCCTGGATCAAACCAGGCAAGGTGGCTTGGGACTGGTGGAACAATTGGAACATATATGGCGTAGATTTCGAAGCCGGAATCAACAATGACACCTACAAGTACTACATAGATTTTGCCTCAGAACATGGTGTGGAGTATATAATCCTCGATGAGGGTTGGGCTGTAAATCTCCAGGCTGATCTGATGCAGGTGATCCCTGAGATAGATATACCCGAGCTGATAGCATACGGTCGTGATCGTGGTGTAGGTATTATCCTCTGGGCTGGTTTCCACGCCTTCGACCGAGATATGGAGGAGGTGTGCCGCCACTACGCTGATATGGGAATTAAAGGTTTCAAGGTAGATTTTATGGATCGTGATGATCAGGATATGGTTGACTTTATCTATCGCGCTTCGGAGACCGCAGCACGTTACAAACTACTGCTCAATTTTCACGGTGTATACAAGCCTACTGGCCTAAATCGCACTTGGCCCAACGTCCTCAACTTCGAGGGTGTTCATGGGCTGGAACAACTGAAGTGGTCGCCCGAGAGTGTCGACATGGTTACCTACGATGTAACCGTGCCATACATCCGAATGGTTGCTGGACCAATGGATTATACCCAGGGAGCGATGCGAAACGCCATTCTTAAAAATTATCGACCAGTATATTCAGAGCCAATGAGTCAAGGCACCCGCTGTCGTCAGCTGGCGCTCTATGTGATATTCAACTCACCCATCAACATGCTCTGTGATAGTCCCACCGAGTACATGCGTGAACCGGAGTCACTTGAATTTATAGCATCCATCCCCACTGTGTGGGATGAAACAATGCCCATTGATGGAAGTGTAGGTGAACATTTGACCATAGCTCGACGCAGTGGGGACGACTGGTATGTGGGTGGTATCACCGATTGGGAGAGCCGAAATTTAACGGTTGATCTATCCTTTCTTCCCGCAGGTCAATATGAGATGACCCTATTTCGCGATGGTGCCAACGCTCACCGTAAAGGAAGTGACTATCGCAGGGAGAACAGAAAGGTCACATCAAAGGATAAAATTAACCTGTTCTTGGCACCAGGTGGTGGTTTTTCGTTTGTATTAAAAAAAAATAATTCTATTTAAATTGCGTTTTAATTTTATGCAGTTTTATTTATATTGGAAGTGTTAGTTTACTTTCCTATAATACTGGCACAAAGTATGTATATAATAATGAACTCGGGAAAATAATGCAGATCTAATTTTAATCAAATACAGAATGTATTTCCCAGTGTATGGCAATCAAAGTTTCTGGCAATGAATATATCCCATAAATCACTCTTATCAAAGAGCGAAAATTAACAACAAAATTTGTATGAAAATCAAAAATAAACACTAAAAATTGTATGAGAAAATTATTCACACTCGTATTCCTGATTATTGGTGGCTTGTTTGGCTTTATAACAAATGCCCAAGAGCAATCAGACCGCTATGCGGAGATCACCAATCCGAAGTTGTTGCAAATTAACAGAGAGGATCCACGGGCAACATTTTATTCTTTTTCTAACCTGAAGGATGCTCTTAATGCGACTTATACAACTAAAGGAAGCAATGTGATTCTACTCAATGGTAACTGGAAATTTCAATATACAGATTGGTTCAATGAACGTCCAAATGAAGGATTTCAAAGGAATGACTTTGATGATAGCGAGTGGAATGATATTCACGTGCCAGGGAACTGGGAACTGCAGGGTTTCGGCACACCCATCTATGTAAACAAGCCATACGAATTCACCTCGCCGGGACACCCCCCCTACTGGGACAAACCCAACCCACCATTTGTACCGGAAGAGTTCAACCCCACGGGGACTTATAGAAAAATGTTTACCCTTCCAGAAGACTGGCATGAAAAAGAATTTATTCTTGTTGCCGAAGCAGCAAAGGGAGCAGCCTACTATTATCTTAACGGGCAGTTTATAGGCATGAACAAAGAGGGGAAACTGCCGGCACGATTCAATTTGACCGAACATGCTAAAGCAGGTGAGAATATCCTTTCAGTACAGATTCATCGTTGGAGCAGTGGCTCGTATCTGGAGTGTCAGGACTTCTGGCGACTCTCTGGATTCGATCGAGACGTGTACATTTATGCCCGTCCCAAAACACATTTGGCTGATATCTTTGCACATACCGGTCTTGATGCCAACTACACAGACGGCCAATTTGAATTAGAAGTTACAGTTGCTAAGTCTGATAAGTCAACTCAGCCTTTCACAGTAAGATACAGCCTTACAGATGAGACTGGTAAAAAAGTGGCTGATGGATCTCATACTAAAAATAATGCCGGAAATACATTGATACACTTTGAAAATGTTATCCCCGATGTAAAAAAGTGGAATGCTGAGACTCCAAATCTATATACTCTAACTATTGAGTTGATGGACGAAAAAAGCTCCACAATTGAAGCGACAGCTCTGAAAGTAGGATTCCGAACTACTGAAATAAAAAATCGCCAGTTCCTGGTTAATGGACAACCGGTACTTCTGAAAGGAGTGAACCTGCATGAACACAATGAGCATACAGGTCATTATGTCACTGAGGAACTGATGCGTAAGGACTTTGAACTGTTTCGAAAATACAATGTTAATGCTGTGCGTACAAGCCACTACCCTCAACCAGAACTCTTCTATAACCTAGCAGACGAGTATGGAATCTATGTGATTGATGAAGCAAATATTGAAAGCCATGCAATGAGATATGATCTCCGTAAAGGAGGAACACTTGGTAACAATCCTCTCTTCCTGGAAGACCATATGAGTCGCACTATTGGAATGGTGGAACGAGATAAAAATCACCCTTGCGTGATCACCTGGTCACTGGGGAACGAAGCGGGTAACGGTTACAACTTCTACCAGACTTACCTATGGATTAAGAGTCGTGATAACTCACGACCCGTTCAGTACGAAAGGGCAGTAATGGAGTGGAACACCGATATATTCGCACCGATGTATGACACCCCAGATGAAATTGAGGAATACGCAAAAGACCCCTTATCCGATCGACCGCTAATATTGTGTGAATATGCCCATGCAATGGGAAACAGTCTCGGTAATTTCATAAAGTATTGGGACCTCATCAGAAAGTATCCATTGCTACAGGGTGGATTTATATGGGATTGGGTCGACCAAGGCATAGAAAAAATTAATGAAGAGGGAGAACGTTTCTGGGCTTATGGTGGAGACTTCGGACCACTGGGAACCCCCAGTTCTGGAACTTTCTGTATTAACGGTGTGGTCTTTCCAGACCGAAGTGTCAAACCACACACTGAAGAGATGCGCAAGGTGTACCAAAATATTTGGTTCCGTAATTTCAATCAGGAAACGGGATCAGTAGAGCTCTTCAACGAACATTTTTTCACTGATCTGGACCGCTATCAGTTGAGCTACAGTATAAAAACAAACGGTCGAGAATTGACCAATGGTTCACTGAAAGTGGTAGCAGGTCCGCAGGAGACTGTAACTGTTGAGATACCAAACTGGTCACTTTACTCTGACATGAATGAACAATTGACAATTAATTTCAAAGTAACACAAAAGGAGGAGGAACGACTCATTCCGGAAGGATGGGTAGTAGCCAGAGATCAATTCATTATAAATGATTATGCTCCACTGAACATCAGTGATATGAAAGCTGCAACTGTTGAAGAGTCTGAGAATACAGTGATCGTCAGCGGAAGTCGTTTCAAGGCCATTTTCGACAGAGAGAGTGGGTTGCTCACCTCTTACAAGGTAAACGGAGAAGAATATATTGAAAATGGCGAAGGACCCCGCCCATTTTTCTGGCGTGCACCCATAGAAAATGATTATGGTGCGAGTCTGCCACAAAAACTCTCAGCATGGAAAAATGCAAGTTACCAAGAACTAAAAGCTGAGAACTTGATGATTGTAACCGGCAAAGAGACCACACTTACTTATAGCTATCTTTACCCGGAAGCAGGAGCCAGCAACGAAGTGACCTACACTATCTACGATAACGGCACTATACATATATCCAACACATTCGATGCAACTACATCGGAGATAGAGTTAATTCCACGTATCGGCATGCGTATGCAGCTCACAGGAGATCTGATACAAGCAGAATATTACGGCAGAGGACCGTGGGAGAACTACTCCGACCGTAAAAGCTCGACCTTCCTGGATCGATATAGTTCAAAAGTCAGCGAAATGGTAACTCGCTACGTGCTTCCGCAGGAAAACGGGCATCATACCGAAACCCACTGGTTGGCATTAACCCAAAAGTCGGGGAAAGGGCTTCTTTTTGTAGCAGATGACTTATTTGAATTCAATGCATCTAACTATTTACTGGAGACTATCACAAACGGAGAGTCACTCAACAACGATGAACCGGTAGGTACAGCTCCTCTAAACAAACATATCAACGACTATCGCTCGTCTGAGATTGTGGATCTCTTCATCGACTATCGCATGCAAGGTGTGGGAGGTAACAATAGCTGGGGTAAACTCCCACTGGAAGAGTACCTGATTCGTCCAAAGAAAAGCGCATTCACATACGGTTTTACGTTGATTCCCATTAAAAATAGAAAAGAAATTGATGGATATTTTCATTAATCGATCTCCAAACAAGCAAAGTACGTATTATTTAGGAGGGAAGAAAATTTTTAAATAAATGAATATTGTTCTTTAATCCTCAATAAAACAACTTTCAAAACACTAAAAATATATTTTATAAAATATTTCTATGATAAAATTTAAATTCTATATTATCTTTTCACTTCTGATATTCTCATTAGGTGAGACAGTTCATGCTGGTTCTGAAATTAATGAATTAAAAGTAATTAATCTTCAAACCGAAGAGCTATCAATGATTATGACGGTAGGCAAAGATAGCACTGTATATTTTCAGTATTTTGGGAGAAAAATTGATGACGCATCACCATATTTGGATAAACAAACCTACCGTAGGATTGATTACGGAACCGATCCACATGGATATCTTGCTGCGGGTGGGAGAAGTTATCGTGAGCCGGCATTACGGGTAACCCATTCTGATGGCGACTTAAACACTGAGCTGGCATATGTTACACATCAGCAGAAAGAGCTTACAGATAATAATGTAGTGCAAACAATAATAACCTTGCAGGACAAAAAGCTACCTTTAGTTGTAGAACTGATTATTACAGCATATGTTAAGGAGAATGTGTTTACTCAAAGAGTGAATATAATTAACAAGCAGAATAAGAGTGTGGTCTTGCATAACTTTTACTCATCATATCTACCTATACGAGCAAAAAAGTATTATCTCAATTCCTTTCATGGTGCTTGGGCTCAAGAGATGTTTATCGAAGAATCCTTATTAAACCATGGAATAAAAAGTATAGAAAACAAAATGGGAGTACGTACGACACATACCGAAAATCCCTCATTTATCTTATCTCTTGACATGCCTTTAAATGAGAATGTAGGAGATGTTATCGGGGGAGCTTTGGCATGGTCCGGCAACTATAAATTAAACTTCGAAATAGACGAGTTCGACATCTTGAATATAACTGCAGGGATTAACCCTTATGCGTCAGAATACAGACTTGCACCGAATGAAACGTTCCATGCACCTGAAATGATATATACTTACAGCACTTCAGGAGCTGGAGGGGTCTCCCGTAACTTGCACGACTGGGCTCGAGGTTATCAAGTGTACGATGCCCAAACTATACGCCCTACACTGCTTAACAGCTGGGAAGGAGCATACTTCACATTCAACGAACAAACCATTACCGACATGATCGACGACGCAGCCAATATGGGGCTCGAGATGTTTGTACTGGATGATGGTTGGTTCGGAAATAAATATCCTCGTAGTAGTAGTACCCAAGGCCTTGGCGATTGGCAGGTGACTCAAGATAAGTTGCCCAGAGGCATTGACTATCTCGCTGATTATGCCATAAATAAGGGAATTAAGTTTGGTATCTGGATAGAACCCGAGATGGTGAACCCTAAGAGTGAGCTTGCTGAGGACCATCCTGAGTGGATTGTTAAGGCGGATGGACGGCCGGTACCCACTACTCGTGGACAATGGTTGCTTGACTTAACAAACCCTGAAGTACAAGACTTTGTATTTGAAGTATTCGACGATGTGATGAAACAATCAGATAATATCTCTTATATCAAATGGGATGCAAACAGACATGTCCAGTCAGTAGGCTCAGCACAACTCACTGCCGATGCACAATCACATTTCTGGATCAAATACATTCAGGGTCTATATAGCGTATATGAAAGAATTAGGGACAAATATCCCAATATTTTGATACAAGCATGCTCATCGGGTGGTGGACGCATCGACTATGGTGCTTTAAAATATCATCAGGAAGTTTGGACGAGCGATAACACCGATGCACGAAGTCGCATTTTTATTCAGTACGGCACAAATATGATTTATCCCGCACTGGTTACAGGATCACACGTTTCGGCTGTTCCAAACCATCAGACAGGGAACATTACTCCGCTTAAATTTAGGTTTGACATGGCCATGAGCGGGCGATTCGGAATGGAGTTACAGCCAAAGGATCTATCAGAAAAAGAGAGAGCTTTTGCAAAGGAAGCTATCGAAAACTATAATAGGATTCGAGATATAATCATGGAAGGTGATTTATACAGAATCATATCACCCTACGAGGGAAAAGGGTTATATGCAATAATGTATGTAAGTAAGAATAAAAAACGGGCAGTAGTTTTTGATTACTGCTTTGAATATCAAGGCCGTACTCGCAACTCACAATCAATCAAGCTTAAAGGCCTAAATCCTGAATTGGACTATAAAGTAACTGAGTTAAATGTTGAAAAATCTGGTTTTTGGGGAAACAAAAAGGTGTTTTCTGGTGAATATCTAATAAACGAAGGTATAAATCCCCAGTTACAAAAAATATACGACAGTGCGGTATTTATTCTTGAAGCAGAATAAATATGTTAGATTTTATTTGATTTTGTAGCCGTCTCATAATTCAACTTTGAGATGGCTACTCGTTTAACCAGAGTACTATCGCACACATAATAGTTATTCTCCGTAATCACCCGATAAAGTCCCCGTTTTAGTTTACATTTTAAGTTTTGACCTTTGCCGGCAAACATAATTAAATATCGTGTTTATTTCACCCCAAAAGTATACCAGTATTTCAATCCAAAAGTATACCATTTTAATTTAATCTCCAAGTCCGTTTCCCTGTTGGGGGCGGTACCGCCCCCAACAGGGAAACGGGCGTT
>JAQWBH010000201.1 GCA_028707405.1 Parabacteroides sp.
CTTTAAATCAAACTCTACACAAGACAGCATGGGGGGATTTCTCAATGTGCAAACGCCGCCTGATCAGCAGCTAACCTACATGCCTTTAAACGGATTCACAACTGTTGATATTGGTTGTGAGCGTGGTAGCAATGTCTATAATATGGTGAATAAATTTGAAGCTCCATTTAGCAGCGAATACATTCGCCTCTTCGAGAGTATATGGAATGATGAGAGCCGTCTTCAGGATGTGACGGAACAAGTCATTGAATATATTTCGGCTGTTTATCAGGAAAACTCTGCTGAACTTATTTATTTCGTGACTCTTCAAAACATTTTTAGCGAGTTTCTTGAAGATATTTCCGAAGATATTCTTCCTAACGAGGCTACTGGTTTCAAAAACAGTCTGATCTGGAACAAGCTATATAATTTTCAAAAGGATGCCGCATTGGCAATAATAAATAAACTAGAACAGTACAATGGCTGCATTTTAGCAGACAGCGTTGGTCTTGGTAAAACCTTCACTGCGCTGGCAGTAATCAAGTATTATGAAAACCGAAATAAAAATGTACTGGTTCTTTGCCCCAAAAAACTGAAAGACAATTGGATGACCTATCGCGGCAACTTAATCAACAATCCACTATCCAAAGATCGTATGAGGTATGATGTTCTTTTCCATACGGATTTATCACGTGAACGTGGAGATTCTGTCATTGGCTTGCCTCTCGATCGTATTAACTGGGGCAACTACGATCTGGTGGTTATTGATGAATCGCATAACTTCCGCAACGGAGGGTCTACTTCCGGAGAAGACAATGAAAAAGAAAACCGTTATTTGAAGCTACTAAATAAAGTCATTCGCCCTGGTGTAAAAACTAAGGTTTTAATGCTGTCGGCTACACCCGTTAATAATCGTTTCTATGATCTGCGCAACCAACTGGCCCTGGCTTATGAGGGACAATCAGAATTGATCAACGATAAACTAAACACCAAATCAGATATTGATACAATTTTCCGTCAGGCTCAGAAAGTGTTCAATGCATGGAGTAAGCAACCACCAGAACTACGTTCCACTTCCTCTTTACTGAAGCAGCTGGATTTTGACTTTTTTGAGGTATTGGATAGTGTGACTATTGCCCGTTCGCGGAAACATATAACACGTTACTATGATATTTCGGAAATTGGTGGTTTCCCAGAGCGAAATAAGCCGATTTCCTTGCGTCCAAAACTGACCACGCTGAACAATGCCATTAACTACGAGCAGATATATGAACAGCTAATGCAGCTAAATTTATCGATTTATACGCCGAGTAATTGTATCCTGGCCAGCAAGCTGGGCAAATATATTGATCTGGATTCTGAACACAGCAAACGGCTGTCTCAAAGCGGACGTGAAGAAGGAATTCGCCGTTTGATGAGCATTAACTTACTCAAGAGAATGGAAAGCTCGGTTCATTCCTTCCGGCTAACCGTAAAACGTATCTATGATCAAATTTATGACACCCTGGATATCATTAACAGCTTCCTGTCCGGTTCGGAAGTTACGGTGCGGAATATTAATGATTTTGGTGATATTGATCTGGATGATCAAAATTTAGATATTTTTAATGTCGGTAAAAAGTTTAAAATTGATCTTCGTGATATGGACTACCTATCATGGCAGCGTAATCTGAAAGCTGACTTAGAAATGCTTGAAATCCTGATCATGATGAGTAAAGATATTACGCCAGAATATGATTATAAGCTGAATGAGCTCTTGAATGTTATAGAGAAGAAACTCATGAACCCCATTAACCAAGATAATAAAAAAATAATTATATTCACCGCCTTCTCTGATACAGCAGAGTACTTATATGAAAATGTCAGCGCTTTTGTGAAAGCTAAATTTGGCCTAAACAGCGCCTTAATTACCGGATCAATTGACGGAAGAACGACAATCCCAAAGTTTCCCATCGATATGAATACCATTTTGACCTGCTTCTCGCCAGTCTCCAAAGAGAAGGCACTGTTCATGCCCAATGATCATCACAATATTGATATCCTGATTGCGACCGACTGTATATCCGAAGGGCAAAACCTTCAGGATTGTGACTATGTAATCAACTATGACATTCACTGGAACCCGGTACGTATTATTCAGCGATTTGGACGTATTGACCGTATCGGCAGCAAGAACCAGGTGATTCAGCTGGTGAACTTCTGGCCGGATTTGACTTTGGATGATTATATAAACCTGAAAAGCCGCGTTGAAACGAGAATGCGGATCTCTGTCATGACCTCCACAGGTGATGATGACTATATTAATCAGGATGAAAACGGCGATCTTTCCTATCGCCGCCAGCAATTGGAAAAGCTGCAGAACGAAGTAGTAGACCTGGAAGATATGACCACAGGGATATCTATCATGGATTTGGGACTGAATGAATTCCGTATGGACTTGCTGGCCTACATTAAGGATCATCCGAATCTGGATCGAACCCCATTCGGCATACATGCGGTAGTGCGTGGCGAAAAGCCGGGAGTAATTTTTGTATTAAAGAACGTAAATAAAGCGGTTGACATCGAAAATCAAAACCGCCTGCATCCGTTTTACATGGTATATATTAGTGAGGATGGAGAGGTCATTTGCAATCATCTGGAGCCCAAAGCAACACTCGATATTATGCGTCATCACTCTCGCGACAATAATGCACCTGATATGGATGCCTGCCAGATATTTAATAACGAAACCAACGATGGCAAAAAAATGGATCGTGTATCGGGTTTGCTCCAGCAAGCGATTGCTTCGATTATCAGCGTTAAGGAAGAAAGTGATCTGGACAGCTTCTTCAGTGATGGACAAACAACTTTCCTGACCGGAAGCTTTTCAGGCCTGGATGACTTTGAACTAATTTGCTTTATGGTGGTGATAGGGTGCTGACTTTTCCGAGTAGGGCTGCTGTTGGAAGAATCATGCCAAAGGAAGCTTTTTATAAACGGCTGACACTTAGCAGCGAAATCCGCGAGAAATTCGTAGCGGACGTGAAACGCATTGTCATGGAGTACAAACTATCACCGGATACAATAAATATTGAAAAAGGTGCAGAGGTATCCGAAATTCTAGTCCTCTCCATTGAGCTGAAAAAGCAGGCAATGGACTATCGTATTGTAGAAAATATAGCCCGGCAAAATGCACATAAGTTGCTTTTCTTTTTAAAATCTGAGGAACAGGGACAGTTGGCTTTGTACTACAGCAAGCTTTACAAAACCAGTTGGATGCCAAAGGCCTCAACCTCGATAGCATCTGGGAAGGCTTTATCGAGCAGATTGCTCTTCAAGGGAATGTTCCTGTTGATGAGCGTCTCTCAATTCCTGAAAAGCTAAAAAAACAGGATACCATCCTAAAGCTGCAAAAGGAAATCGATAAATTAGAACGGCTCTCTCGCAACGAGAAACAACCTAAAAAACGATTTGAACTATTTACCCAGTTGCAAGGTTTGAAAAAAGAATTAGCCGAAGAAAAAGGAGAATGAGAAGGGATAAGCTGAAAAAGCATATGATCATCTCGATGGCTAAGGATATCGAGATTGATGAAGGAATGATGGCAGAGGTTAAGGAACGGGTCGGGTAGAATAATGGATTGAGAATAAAGGTAAATTTTGTTATTATTACATGAATAAGTGAACCGCACGAATTTTTTTTGCAGTTCATAATTAGTCTCACTACTTTTCTCATATATTGAATGGGGGCAAATTCGATGCCAAAGGATAAAAATCTGAAGGAAACTATTATTGCAAAAGGAACCGAAATTGCTGTTATTTCCGGTGGTGATGAGAATGATTATATTTCCCTGACTGATATTGCAAAGTATAAAACAGATGAAAATCCAGGGTATGTGATTCAGAACTGGATGCGGAACCGAAATGTAGTTCGTTTTCTTGGATTATGGGAGAAAATAAATAATTCGGGTTTTAATTGCCTCGAATTCGAGGCAATTGAAAATGAAGCCGGACTCAACAGTTTCGTTTTAACACCAAAAAAGTGGGTTGAGAAAACTGGAGCCATTGGTATCATTACGAAACAAGGGCGATATGCTGCTACATTTGCACATTCAGATATTGCCTTTGAGTTTGCATCGTGGATTTCCCCAGAGTTTAAACTATACATTATTAAAGACTATCAACGATTAAAAGCAGATGAAAACAGCCGACTGTCGCTCGGATGGAATCTTAACCGCACCCTTGCAAAAATTAATTATCGGATACATACCGATGCCATAAAGGATGTTTTAATCCCGCCAGACGTTACACCACAAAAACAAAACATAACTTATGCCAACGAAGCAGATCTTTTGAATGTTGCACTGTTTGGCGTAACGGCAAAAGAATGGCGTCAGGCTAATCTGGATGCCAAAGGGAATATCCGTGACGAGGCATCACTCCAGCAGCTTGTTGTTCTGGCTAATATGGAAAGCCTGAATGCTGAATTCATTCGTCAGGGGCTACCACAAAAGGAGCGCCTCCTGCGGCTTAATGCCAGCGCCAAGCAAATGATGAGATCAATTCTGGACAGTGCAGCTTTTGAACGGCTGAAGAGCCTGGAAGCGCCAAAGGGGTGAGATAATAAAGTGTATATATCGAATGTACATATAGAGAATTTTAGAAATTTTTCGACGGTTGATGTTCCCCTCAAACCGTTTACAATTATTGTTGGGAAGAATGATACAGGCAAAAGCAATCTTGTTGATGCCATAAACATTTTGCTTTACAACAGCAAAGGCAATTATTATGCAAAGTCCTTAACGAAATATGACTTTAACTTTCAGTGTATTAATGAATTTGTTTCCAAAATGAAAGCGATTTATGAAGGAATGAAAGATGATTTTAATGCAGAAAAATATGCTGCGGAACTGGTAAAAAATGCCCCAATAGTTATAATTCGCATGAAGTTTGAAGATGCGAAAACGCCATATGAGCAGAGCCTTCTAAGAGACTGGCTGAACGGAGACGAAAAGCTACAGTTCTTTGAAATAGAATATAAGTACTATCTTAAGGACAACAAAAAACTAAACAAGCTGATTTGTGATTTGGAAAAAGAGGAGTTGTTAGAGGATCACCATGCGGATTTTCAGCTATTGCTTGAATGCTATGACCATTATCTGAGATCTACCAACAACAATAAAAGTATTGACTACACAAAGATAAAAAACTTCGTTGCAAACACAATTGATGCTGAACGCGATTCTTTTTCAAGCGGTGATACTGCAAGTGCCACAAGAGTAGTAGCAAATATAATCAATAGCGGCCTGAATTTAAAGGATAAAGCGGAACTTACAAAGAGGTATGAAAAATTCTTTAATGGCATTAAGTTACTTGATTCGTTTAGAAGCATATACAGCGATATTATCTCTCAGAATCAATCTATCGAAGACTTTATTAATGATATACAGCTTGTTCCAAATGCAAAAAAATATAAAGACATTATTGAAAATATCACTCTAAGCTATGGTAACGACATGCTCTTTCAACGGGGTCTCGGAACTCGTAATCTTATTTTTCTCCTTACGTTATACAGCTATTTTCTCAGTGATACGTTCAAACGATTTAATCTTGTTTGTATCGAAGAACCGGAATCACACCTGGATATCAATAATCTTAAAATTGCTATAGAGTTTTTCCAAAAGGCGCAGGGCAAAAATGCCCTGACACAGCTTGTTATCTCTACTCATAGCAATCAAATAATGAATAAGCTGGAATTAACAAATGTGATACTTTTGCTTGACAACACTTCTGTTATTGATTTAGCCAATATTGACCCGGAACTTGTATATTATCTTGCTAAACGCGAAAACTTTGATACGCTGAATATGTTTTATGCTTCAAAGTTGATAATGGTGGAAGGTGCTACAGAAGAAATATACATAAATTCTTTATTGCAACGGGATAGCTCGCTCAATAATATACGGGTTATTTCAATTGGGCAAAAAGGTTTTAAATCGTTTATAAAAGCGTGGACTTCTTTCCACGAACATGCTACTCAGGACAAATTGGGCATAGTACGGGATTATGATTACCAAGATCAAGCTAAGCGAGAGCATGAGGCCTATAACTCTAACGTAATAAATATAGAAACTTCTGCGGGCAAAGAATTTGAGCAAGACTTTGTTGAAAAGGATAGTAACCTTGCAAAACTGAATAAATTATTTGATAAGAATTTTTCTGCACAAGAGATGTACGATCATATGACTTCAGATAAACTTAATAATATTATCGCAATATGCCGAGCCATGGACGAAGGAGTGGATTTTTCAATACCAGGTTATATCGGCTCTTTGTTGGAATGGATAAAGCGATGAGAGAAGTACATATTGAATGCGCTGGAGCTGGAAAAACATATGGTATAGCACAGAAAATAATCGACATATTGGATGATTGCCCCGAAGATAAAAAGATTTATGTAATTACTTATACGAATTATGCGGTAAAGCAGATAAAAGATGAATTGATAAGAAATGTCCAAGACATACCCGATAAGGTTATAATTGGTACTGTGCATGGATTCTTTCTTAACAACATAATTTACCCATACTCATGTTTTGTAAAAGGAGAGGCATTAAATTCCTGTAGCGTAGAAAAGCTTCCTGATGATATAAAGTCGCAATCAAAGCGAAAACGAATCTTAAAAGACTCTGGATTAATACATGCCAGTCAAGTTCCACAGTATGCAAAATCCGTTCTTATTGCTCAAAAGGCAGATACGGTCAGTGTTAAAAGGCGTAAGGAAATTGCTGAAAGTTATTTTGTAAGTGATATTTTTTGTCTTTTTGTTGATGAAGCACAAGATATGGAAGAGTACTTTTTCGATCTCATGCTAAAAATTATCTGTAAACTTGAGCATTTTTATTTTGTCGGCGATCCGTTTCAAGCTTTACGGGTCAGGGACAGATACACATGGTTTACTGAAGAAGTTGAGAAACAGGAAGGAATAATCCCAGTAATTAACGCAGTATCACGCAGGATACCCACCAGCATTATACCTTTGTGTAACAGAATATTACCGAAGAACTCATCGCTAAGTAGTTGCAATAGTGAATCCGGAACGGTTGCTTATGTATTTTTGTCTGAGCTTAATACTAAGTTCAGAGAACAACTCACGAGCCGTAATTTATTCTCGTATATAAAGATGAAAACCGATGTATTCTCAACAGCTAATGATCAGGCGGGTTTGACGCATGAATTTGTTGAAATTCTTGCCGATAAATATCCTGCGCATGATATTAGTGCCCTCCGGCGTACAGCTATACATGAAATTCATGAAATTGGTTTAAGCCGATATCTTAATAAACAAGGTATTCGACTGCCAAACCCGGAGTATGCAAAACTTGCCAGCCAGTTTAATGGTGACAAAGATGCCGGAATATACGTCGAATCTATACAGAAAATCAAAGGATTAGAGGATGATACCGCATACTTTATTATTTGTAATTCTCTTTTAGAAGTGTTACTCGGTATAAAGAACAATTATGACAAAGAAACAAATCTTCTGTATGTTGCTCTAACCAGGCCAAAACAACGATTACTGCTAATTGTTGAGGACGATGAAGGCATGCGGAAAAATTTTAAAAAGCATAAACTAGACATCAGAACTGCGCTCAATGATATAGGAATACAGAAAGCAATTATTGAGGATTGGTTAGATTAAATGGATTTGATAACGGCTGTACCCACCCTTACAAACAACCACCGGTCGGCGGTTTAAATCCGCCCATCTGCTCCAATAGAAGCGCAGGTTTGCGTGGTTTTGTGTTCTCTGTAGCATAATGCCTTTAAGTTATTTACTGCAATATTACTGTAATAATTGAAAGACATATGAGGGGTGTATTAATACAAACGAACCTATGGCGTACAGGCTATCTAAATTCTGCATTAAATAAAACTGGAGGTTTTATGAATGGAAAAGCTGAAAATGCACTCTGCGAATAAAGTGGATGAAAATATCGAAAAAATCGGCGAACTATTTCCCAACGCGTTGACTGAGGTTATTAAAGGTTATCGCGAGGATGGTTCTGCTATCGTTGAGCCTGCCATTGACTTTGATGTACTGCGCCAGGAGCTGTCCAGCTTTGTGGTGGAAAGCCCGGAGGAACGCTATCAGTTTACCTGGCCGGATAAGAAAAAATCTATTCTGCTGGCCAATGCCCCCATTGCCAAAACCCTGCGTCCTTGCCGGGAGGAAAGCGTGGATTTTGATAGTACCGAAAACCTGTACATAGA
>JAQWBH010000202.1 GCA_028707405.1 Parabacteroides sp.
TGGAGTAGAGACTTCGGGCAAACAGAAAAGAAAATAATAGCAAAAATGGTGTGGTAGTTCAGTTGGTTAGAATACCTGCCTGTCACGCAGGGGGTCGCGGGTTCGAGTCCCGTCCATACCGCAGTAAAGGGTGCAAATCAAGCAGTTGCGAGATTTACACCCTTTTTTACACCCAGAAATATACATTAGCGGATTATCTGGAGAATGTCGAATTCTAGTTCAAAACCGAAAAGCCAACACAAAATAAAAAAAGAGGAATTTCCTAAATGACTTAGTATAATCCCTCTTTGTAATACTATTAAGCGTACTGTATAAGTTTCCACGTCACAGCTTTTCCGTTATACGGAGGCATAGTATTACCTTTGGCGATTGGGGCAGTTGTAGTTGGATAACCCACTACCTGCCATACGCCACTTTCTGGACATTTCTGTCCTGTAGATGCAGTAGTACCTATAGGTGCTCTCATAATCATATCTGTTTAAGTAATCTCAAATTATCCAGGAAAGATTACCCTGTCTATTACTTGCAGGTGTAATAGAAACCTATAATTCTCGTTTTGCATTATCTTATCTCTTGTGACAAGTTGGGCAGCAATAATAACATCCATCGACGTTTGTGTAATACTCTCTCGCTTTTTTTATAGCATCTGCACAATTAAAGAAATACCCCAATCCTATCAAATTACTTGAATGAGGAAGATAAATGCAAGTACTTTTGTGTACCTCATGCTCACCCGTTGGTTGAGCATTCTTGTTTACGTAATAATAATCCATATTGTTTACTTTTAAAGTTATACTACAAAGATGAGATGCAACTATGCAACCGACCTGCACAGATAAAAAAACTCGTCAATTATTTATATTGACGAGTTCTTAACATAGTTTTTAGCTAATGTCAAGCTGCCGCATTAGAGTTAATATGGTTCAAAATCTCAATAATCTTCGTAGTGCTATCATCATCGAACAGTCCGGCGATTCCTTGGGTGTGGAACATAGTAAAGGGCTCTTCAAAAAGCATTTCAGCTTCAATAATTCCATTTTTCGATAGGTAATCAATTATCATATTTATGAACCGAATCTGGTCGGCGGAGAGATTCCCAGCATTTAAAAAATCACTAAATGCAGCTTTTGCGGCATTTACATCCAAACCTATTATACTGCGAATAAATTTGCCTAATGGCTGTTGTCCATGAACTTTGATAAAATCTTCTTTTGTCCCTCTTTCTTTGCCATCAAATAGCATATTTTCTAAATCCTTTAGTTCTAAAGAAGTAATAGGAATATTTTGTTTTAGTTTTTGGATAACAGGACTTTTTTCATTTTCTCTGACATATCCCTCCACACGTTGTTTGTAATTGTCTGAAATAGTATAAACAGCTAAAGCATCAGCAATTATAGGGGGCGTCAGTTTATCTTCAAAATTGGAATATACGATACGCCTTTTTTCTTTCTCTAAAAAGCGAATAAGGTTGCGAATTTCAACCCTAATATTTTCCAATGCTACAACTGATATTGATTTTTTCCAGAAATCTTCTGTTAATATAGTTTTCAATAAACTCTCTTTCTGTTTGACAAGAGGAAGGTTTGTTTTCTTTAACAGAGCTTTGGATATTGACTTTATATTTGATATGTATTTATAGACATCAATATTTCCTTCGATAAATGAAAGCATAAAATTCAACATAAGTAAATCAAATCGCCGGGCATCTTCATCCGAATCGTCAGGCTGAGCCAAAGGTGTCAACTTGTCAAAAACAATTGCTACATCATTCGGAGAAAGTGTGTCCCATTTTTCTCTATTGCTAAATGTATTTACTTCGCGTAATACAGTTTTAACGATAAAACTGTTTCTGTTCAAGCGTAAAACTGTTTGATGAGCAGCATCTAGTATTTCTTTTTGTAAAGATTGATGTGCTTCGTCCTTAAACTCATCACAACTTAAAGCATACGCAATCCGAATACGAGTTTCCATGATACGTTGAGAAATCGGTTTCGGTTGTTTAGTTTCAAGCCCATCAGGATTAACTCCAAAAAAATCAAAATTTCCACAGTAATCGAAAACTAAGAAATATTGTTTGTCTTTCGACTTATCTTCTTCGTTTTCTGGAATACCAAAGATTCCTGGGCACAAACGAGTACCTCGTCCAATCATCTGCCAAAACTTGACAGCCGAACGAATGACTTTGAAAAACACTAAATTCAGAATCTCCGGAATGTCAATACCTGTATCCAACATATCTACTGAAACAGCTATTTGAGGATGTTTTTTCGCATGGCTGAAATCGTCAATCAAGCTTTGTGCATATGCTTGATAATTGTCAATAACTTGAATAAAATCACCACCCAAATGAGGATACAGTTTATAAAAACGCTCTTGAATAAAAGTTGCATGGTCGTGATTCTTAGCAAAAATTATAGTTTTTCCAATTTTATCGCCACCCTCTATCTTTAGTCCGTCAGTCATCAGCTGATTTAATATTTTATCGACGGTATCTTCATTAAATACAAACTGGTTCAAATCTGAAGAGTCTATTTCTTCCGGCATTGTGTCAGTTATTTCATCGTAGAACTTTTCTTCGTACTCCGCTTTTTCTTCATCGGAAAGTTCACTATATTTGATGCCGTCACGTAGAAATTTTGTCGTTACAACCACTTTTTTAGGAGGAACAAGAAATCTATCTGCAACTGCTTTGTCCAGCTCGTAAGCGTATGTAGGATTATGGTTTTCCAAATCGAAAAATTCGTATGTATTTTTATCCACATCTGATTTGGGTGTAGCTGTTAGCCCCAATAATAAAGCATCGAAGTACTGGAAAATAGCTTGATATTTCTGGTAAATAGAGCGATGAGCTTCATCTATTATTATTAAATCGAAATGTCCGGGTGAATATATTAATAAATCATTGATTTTCTCACTATCTATTTTATTAACAATAGTAGGATAGGTAGAGAAAATCATCCGATGTATATTTATGTTTTCCCTTTCTTTTGTAATGTCTGCACTAGACAAATTTGGCAATAGCTTGACAAAGTTTCTTTTTGCCTGTATGACTAAAGCATTGCGATCGGCCAAAAAGAGTATCCTACGTGCCCATCCTTGTTTCATCATCATTTCTGTAAAAGCAATAGCCGTGCGGGTTTTACCTGTTCCTGTAGCCATTACTAATAATGCTTTCCTGTATCTGGCATCGAACATTTCTGCTACACGTTTCAGCGCTTCTTCCTGATAATATCTGCCAGCAATATCTTTATTAATTTGAACATCAGACAAAGATTTACTCTGACGTTTTGAAATTGCCCACTCTAACTCATCTTTAGTATAAAATCCTGAAACTTTACGGGGTGGATAAAGGGAGTCATCCCAAATCCATGTATCGTATCCATTCGAATAAAAAATAATTGGACGACGACCAAAGCGATTTTGTAAACAATCGGCATACAGTTTTGCCTGATGTTGTCCTTGACGAGAATCATGTAGTGTGTTTTTTGCTTCCACCACGGCTAATGGCAAACCATCATCACCCCAAAGTACATAATCCACGTACCCGACACTTGTTTTACTTGGCATGCCGGAAACTTCAAATTCTGTATCTTCCAGATTATTAAGTTGCCAGCCAGCTTCTCTCAACATCACATCAATAAGTGCCCGACGTGTTTCTGCTTCCGTTGCTGGGTTTAAGGCAAAAACTTCAACAGGTTTAGCTTGGTTTTCTGCCTTAATGCGAGATATTTCTGTGCGTAAACGCTCCAATTCAGTTTCTTTTTGTTGAAGTGTTTGCTCAGCTTCCTGTTTGATTTGTTCTAATTGGGTGTGTAATAACTTAACTGCTGCTATATTCTCTGTAGAACCATCACCATGCGGAATCAAATTGCTATCCAGCGAAAAGGGTAGTTTTATGGAACTATCAACGTAAGTGTAATATATCCATTTGGTAAAATCATACAGGTTATTTACAGACACATGGGCATACCGAAGTAACACTTCATTTTTGTTGTGTAGCGCTTGATTCCCACTTTTGCGAATCGCGGTTAACCCATCGATCATATTTGGGATAGATGCAATCAGTTGTTTGAAAGGTGTATGATACATCAAACCTTCAAGCGTTTGTTTCTCGGGTACATTCTCAGATAAAGTTCTATCATAAGTGTACATCCATTTGATCAGCTCTTCAAGCGTAAGACGTGCATAGATAACTGAAGTGCGCGGTTTGGCAAACATATTTTGTTCAGCCTCAACCGCTAACTTATAATGTTCAGGGAAACGTTCTTTCAAAAAACTGAAATTGCTTTTTTCCATGGCATTTGCTTTTAACTGGGATGAAACAAATCCTGCATCAATCGCTGAAATAAGTCTTCACTCTCTTTTAGGGCTTTGCGCACTTGCGCTTTTTGTTCTTCGATTTTTTCGATGATGGTGGCGAAACGATTTTGTAATTCGAGAGGGGGAAGCAATAAAGGTATACTCTGTAGTTCTTTTGCATTAATATTTGCCATTCCAACAATGTTTTTACATATCTTTTTAAGATATGCTTTACCATGATTACAGTTAAGATATCCCCAAACATAACGAGGATTAAAAGAATCATTACATCTTACTCGAATAATATAACCAGCTATTATCATTTCTTCGTCTTTGGTATATATTGCCGATTTTCCTACAAGCTCTTTAGAATTTGTCCGATTAAAAAGCAAATCATTTTTCTTAACCAAATATTTCTCTTTATCCTTATCACGAATATCAATATATTTTAAATCGGTCAAATCTAAATATCCGGAATATGTGATATTATTCATTCGAAGATATTTGTACTTGCCTCCTAAAACAGCTGGACTACTCGTCCCATAATTTATAGAATAGATTGTATCTCTAATTTTCCCTTTTTTCCACCCTTTCTCATTCTTCACCGGGTCACCAAATAGTTCATAAAACACCGATTCAGCAAGCGCATCCAATTCTTCCAATTGCTTTTTGCGTAAAGCAATAAGTTCATTGGCTTTGTCTAAGGTGGCAGCGATGTTGAGCTGTTTGTGAATATCAAACATAGGAATCTTCAATGATGTCAGGTCGCCTAATTTGATATATTTTATGACTCCGCCAATGGACTGATTACGAATAAAATTCATTTTTGAATCAATAAAAAAATAAAGATATCTTAAGTCTAATATTTCTTTATCTTTACTTTCGATTATATATGTTCTTTGGTAAGCATCAAATTTGCCATTATAGTATTTTACATTTAAATCTCCATTACCTGCTACAAGAACGCATTCACAATCGTAACTATATGAGGATATTTGCAAAGGCTCTTTTGAACATGTAAAAAAAGGATACTTCCCATTTGGTGAACTTGCATTAGCATCAAGTTTGCCGGTTTTAATATTTACATATTTACCTAAATTACTCATCTTCCCTTCTTTCCTTTTTAGTTTTTTTTTGTAATACCTTAATTGTCTCCAAATAAGCTTGCTCAACAGGGGAAATTGTTTTTACTTGATACTTTCTGTATTCGTCTTTAGCTTTTTCCATTGCCTGTTGGTGACTGATACGTCCGGCATCCGTTAATAGTTTTTCACCTGTTGAAGAAAGAATATTATCCAATTGAGTTACGTAGTCCGACATATACATCGGATTACGACGCATAGCCTGAATCTCGGCAAAATCAAAATATCCGGAAACCAAATTATTGAGTATTTTAAGTTCGTTGGCTGTAAGATAGTTTTTTGCAATCGTAATGTCTTTACCTGTAGGTAAATCTCCGGGAAATGTGGTTAAACCCATAAAGGGTTTATCGGCATCTGCCCGTTCATATATCACTTCGGCAGCGGTATGTCCGTGTGCTGCAAAATGCAGTTTGTTTTGTACAATCTTAAAAAATTGGATAGATATATCAGATTTCGGGTCGTAATCTACACTTGTGGCATAAAGATCAAGTACCTGGCGATACATTACCTTTTCGGACGAACGGATATCGCGAATACGATCGAGTAATTCTTTCCAATACATTCCACCACCCAATTGTTTCAGGCGTTCATCGTCCATTGTAAACCCTTTTACAATATATTCTTTTAATCGCTCTGTCGCCCAACGACGAAAATGTGTAGCCACAATGGACTTGATACGATAACCTAATGATATAATCATGTCCAGATTATAGTAAGCTACTTCGTAATTTTTGCCATCTCCGGCAGTTGTTCGGAATTTCCGAACAACTGAATTTGCATTAAGCTCACCTTCTTCGAAGATGTGCTTAATATGCTCACTCACATTCGACTTACTTGTTTGATAAAGTTCTACTAATTGAGCCTGTGTAAGCCATAGAGTTTCGTCCTCCATCTTTACATCAAGATGTGTCCGTCCATCTTCAGTTTGGTAAATAACAATATTTCCCTGTTGATCATTCATCCGAAATTCCTCCTTTCAACATTGTTTGCAGTTCTTTTCGAACCATGGCAATCTCCACATCAATATTTTCCAATCGGTTTAATATAACTTCCGGTGCGTCATACGTTTTTTGCTCGTATATCACTTCCTTGTATTTGTTGATACTGAGATCGTAATTATTCTCTTTTATTTCCTGTACAGAAACAAAAAAAGACTGCTCAAGCTTTGTACGGGATTTTTCCGCATCAAGATTGTTCCAACGATTTAAGATATCTTCCGTGTCGTCCTCATCCGGAGTGGGTGTGCGCTTGTCATTCAGGCTAAAACCATCGGCATGCATATCGTAAAACCAAACGTTATCAGTGCCTCCGCTTTCAGTTTTGGTAAATATCAAAATCGCGGTGCTTACTCCTGCGTAAGGCTTAAACACTCCACTTGGCATGGATATTACTGCTTCCAGTTTCTGTTTGTCAATAATCGTTTGCCGAATACTTACAGCTGCTTTATCTGAACCGAACAGAACTCCATCGGGTACAATTACGGCACAGCGACCACCTGTTTTAAGAATCCGCAATATTAAAGCTAAAAATAGTAATTCTGTTTTCTTCGTTTTAATAATGCCTGTCAAACTCTTTGCTACGGATGATTGTTCTATAGAACCCTTGAATGGCGGATTGGCTAATACAAGCGAATATTTGTCGGCTTTATCATAATCCTCTTCCAATGCGCTTTTATCATACAAGTCAGGATTTTCGACTCCGTGCAACATCAGATTCATGGCTGATATAGCAATCATGGTTTCATCGAATTCACATCCATGAAACATCTCGTTCTTATAATACTCTACAAATTTTTTATTATAGAACGCCTGTTCGTAATGTTCTCGGATATACTCGCTAACAGCTACAAGAAATCCGGCTGAACCACAAGCCGGGTCACAAACTGTATCTTCGGGGGTTGGTTTCATTAATTGTGCCATTAGTTTGGTAATATGCCGTGGAGTGCGGAATTGCCCGTTATCTCCAGACGTAGATAACTTAGACAACATGTATTCATACACATCTCCTTTAGTGTCCATGTCTTCCATTGGAATGGCTGAAATCATAGAAACAACTTGCTCTAACACCACCGGCGAAGGAACTGCCAAATAAGCGTTCCTCATATATTTAGCAAAAGCTGAGTTTTCTCCTCCCAATGTTTTGATAAAGTCGAACACTTTGGTACGCACCAAATCAAACATTACTTGTGCTTCTAAGTTTTTAAAATGGCTCCAACGTAACTCCTGTTCTTCTCTTCTGAAAATTGGATTTTCGATAGGTTTCTTTAATGTGTTGGCTTTTTTTTCTTTTGCTATTTCCAAATCGTCAAGACGTTTGATAAAAAACAGATAAGTTATCTGTTTAATCACATCCATCGGGTTTGTTACACCACCAGTATGAAACCTAAGCCAAAGATTGTCGATACTGCTTTTCATTTCTCCTACGATCATATATTATTTTATGGGTTTGCTTTTTTATAACCATCCCACCAAAGGATGATATTTAATAATTCATAAATTGTGCTGCACACCAAATAAGGTGCGTCACCGGAACGTATATCTTGGTCTGTTTGTGTTCGATGTGAACCAGCTTGAGTTATTGATACAACAGAATCTATATTTTTTCCAATATATTTTGGAACATAAGGTTGATTAGATAAATGACGGGATCTATCATTCATTTTTGTTATATGCAATGGAATAAGAGACTTGTTTTTACACTCATCAAATATATCCTCCATTATTTTACGAATATCGTTTAAATGCGCCGGATTCTTATTGTCATTTGTTTTTAAAGCTGTTAAT
>JAQWBH010000203.1 GCA_028707405.1 Parabacteroides sp.
AAACGGCCTCAAAGTATATCTCTTCTCCGATACAGGCTCATACCTCGGTTTAAATGCTACGACAAACAGCGAAGGAAAAGTGGAGTTTCTGCTGCCGGACAAAGCCTATAAATTCAGAATAGATGAAGGCGGTAATAAATACTGGAGTTCAGTTACGACCATCACAGCGGGACAGTTAAACCCGGTTAAAGTTGTCTGGAATTAGCAGCGTCTTTAAATAACTCCTGATTTGCAGGCTGGAGAAAAAGATTTAAATGCGAATCAAATATACTTAGGGTTATAGCGGAGAATTCTCATGTTTACGAAAAGAAGACAAAATCCTTATTTAATTTTAATGATCCTTTGCATTATCATTGATTTATTTTTAATTTATGCCGGTGAAGCAGATTCTCTGACTATCGGTGGTTCCACTCAGATGTCCACAGGCGAGATTCAAACTTTTACGGCCTCTGGAGGTACCGGGGAATATGCCTGGTCGATAGCTGCCGGCGGAGGCATTATTACACCAGATGGGGCATACACTTCACCTTCCTCTAATCCAAATTGTGAACTAAACCCAAAAATCTGTGTCCAAGATTCTACCGGCCAGCAAGAATGTATGCAGGTTGCGGTGAATGCCTATGGGACCAATCAAGGAGGCGCTCTTCTTTGTATTGACTACGGTAAAGAATATGACGTTGGTCAGCCGGGGAAATGTGCCGCAGGTATTATGATGAGAAGATTTGATTGCTCCGGGAATGAGGGACCAATTCAGGCCCAATGCTTTGGTGGAAGTTATGGAGAGTATACTTGTGGAGATCCTGTTCTCGATCGTATTCTTTCTTTTTGTGGTGCTCCATGTTCTCCATCAACAGCTGATTATCGGCAACCATATCAAAAAGCTGCTGGCTGTTGCCCTTCCCAATTGGTTGGCAGTAGTGGATCAGGAAGCGGTAACGGAACAAATGATAAAGGCAATCCAAAAGATTCAAATGACCCATGTAACAGACAAGCCCCTACTGTCCCGGCCGGTTCCAACGCCAATTTAAAGACCGGTAACCTGTACCATGACCAGCAACTGGGTATCCTTTCTCTTTCCTATAACAGCATTGACACATATGATGGCCCCGTAGGGAAAAAATGGACACATAACTATGATCTGAAATTGACAATTTTAACCGGCAATACAACCTTAATACTTAAAACTGAAGACGGCAACGTCATCTACTTCCATCTCTCCGGCACAATCTATTATCCGGAAGCCATCAGCGGTGATACCTCCAGAATCGTCAAAAATGCCAACAATACCTACACCCGTACCCTGAAAAACGGAGAAATCCAACAATACAGCACAACAGGACTGCTTACCTCTATAACCGACAGAAACTGTAACGCAACCACTCTGACCTATAGCGGCAGCAATCTGGTAAGCATTGTTGACAAAAACAACAGAACAACAACCATAACCACAACAAACGGCAAAATCACCGCCATAACCGATCCATTAGGCAGAGCATACAGCTTGGCCTACACAAACGGACTCATCGACACAGCAACCGATCCATTGGGCAATGCCTGGCATTACACCTACGCTACAGAAGGCAGAATGCTTACCAAAGTAGATCCGTTAAACAACACAATCACCTATACCTACGATACAAATGGCAAACTACTGACCTCCACCGATCCACTAGGCAAAACCAGAACAATGAACTACAACCAGACCGGCACAACCACCTTTACCGAAAAAGACGGCGGCGTCTGGACATACACCTACGACCCGACATTTACCGTCAAAACATCGCAAACAGATCCCTTGGGAAACATCACCAGATATGCCTACGACCTGAAACGTAACCTGACCAGAATTACATATCCGGACAATACCACCACCACCTACACCTACGATGCCATGAACAACATGACATCCGAGACCGATCCATTGGGAAAAACCACAATCTACACCTACAACAGCCTCAACCTGGTAACTTCCGTTACAGATCCCAAAGGAAACATCACCCAATACGGCTATGATACATCAGGCAACCTGACCTCAGTTACCGACGCCTTAAACAAAACAACCACCTATCAATACGACAGCAGGGGAAACATAACCTCGATTACCAATCTCCTGGGCAAAACCACAACCATGACCTACGATCAATATAACAACCTCCGCACAGTAACCGATCCCAAAGGAGGAGTAGTGAACATGACCTATGACAGCGTAGGCAATATGCTCACCCAAACCGATACATCAGGCAAAGTAACCACATTCATATACAACAACCTCAACCAACTTACCCAAGTTACCGATCCAAAAGGATATATTACCCAATACACCTACGACTACAAAGGCAACAGACTATCGACAGCCGACGCCAACAACAACGCCACCTGGTACACCTACGACTACAAAGGACAACTTACCCGGATTACGGATGCCTTAAACAACAAAACCGACATGGCCTACGGAACAACCGGCTGCTCCTCCTGTAGCGGAGTAGATAAACTCACCTCGATCACCGACGCCAAAAACCAGACCACCACCTATGAATACGACCTTCGAGGCAAACTAATCAAAGAAACTGATCCATTAGGCAAAATAACCACCTATACCTATGACAACAAAGGAAACAGAACAAGCATAACCACACCAGACAACAAAACCATCATCTACAGCTACGACTTCAACAACAGACTGATCCAGAAACAATACACCGACAACACAGTAACCCAGTTCCAATATGACGATGCCGGGAACATGATTTACGCCGGGAACCAGAACATCGCCTACAGCTACGCCTATGATGCGAACAACCGGATAACCCAAATTACCGACAATACCGGAAAAACCATCCAATACACCTACGACGCAGCCGGAAACCGGGCAACCATGATAACACCCGACAACAGAACCGTCACCTACAGCTACGACAACAACAATCTGCCCAATCAGATCACCACTAACTTAGGCAACTTTACCTTTGCCTATGATATAAATAACAGAAGAATAACCAGAACATTGCCCAATGGAATAACAACAAACTACACCTATGAGGACAATGGCAGGCTCACCGGTATAACTACGACAAAAAACACAACCAGCAGCATAGACACAGTAACCTACACACATGACGGAGCCGGCAACCGTCTGACCAAAGAACAGCCGCAGCAAAACATCAGCACCGCCTATACCTATGACAATATCTACCGGTTAACCCAGGCCACGCCATCAGGCGGTAGTTATTTATCTGAAGCTTATACCTATGACCAGGTAGGGAACCGCCTGACAACCATCAATGAACAAGCACCAACTGACAACGAGACAAACACTTACAGTTACGATGATGAAAACAGACTGATAAGAGTACAGATAACCCAAAACAAAAAAACCAGAGAACTTACCTTTGCCTATGATCCATTTGGCAGGAGAATATCCAAGACCATAACACAAGATGAAATCGGCAATCTTTGCACAAACAATACATGTCCGAGAACAACAACCTACGTATATGACAACCAGAACATCATATTGGAATATGACAATAGCAGCAATATCAAAACCATATACACACATGGACCGAACATTGATGAACCGCTAAGTATCGAGATAAAAGGTACAATAACATTTACATCATACTACTACCATGCCGATGGCCTGGGAAGCATCACGGCATTGACGGATGCAAGCGGCAATGTTACACAGAGATATGAATACGATTCCTTCGGCAATCAGACCGTTACAATAAATGGAAACATTACCCAATCATTCACTTATACAGCAAGAGAATATGATGTTGAAACAAGCCTTTACTTTTATAGAGCAAGATATTATGATTCAAAAGTTGGGAGATTTGTTACTAAAGATCCGATATCCTTCGCCGGCGGGGAAGTTAATCTGTATGGGTATGTGGAAAATAATCCAGTAAACTATGCTGATCCATGGGGACTTGCAAAACTAAATTTATTTAATAAAGTCACGGATTATGGAAGATGGGCAGCTGCCGAAAATACACCTGATAGAGGTGATGGCTACCTCGATTTGTATGGGCATGGCACTAACCAAACCTTTGTAGGTATGGATGCTTGGAAACTCAATAAGTATATTCAAAGCTTAAATATTTTAAAAGACGGCATGTCTATTTTCTTTAATTCATGTAAAGCTGGTGAAGGAAATAATTCAATCGCAGAACAAATGGCTCGATTTAATCCTGGGAGAGATGTCTATGCTGCCGGTACCGGAGTTTTCAACGTAAATATTTTTGGAAATACATTTTGGATTCCATTTTTAAATATTGACCTTGGAAAGGGCAGAGGGATACCATACTGGCCTGATATTTATAAAAGATTTAAAAAATAATAAGGGTTGTTTATTATACATTTAATTCAAGGATTGAAAAGATGAAAGCAAACTATTTGAAATATAAAATTTACATTATTTCTATAATCATAGTCTTGTTTTTATCCATTTCTTGCTCTGTTGATCATAGCGGGTATCAACTAACAAAAGATGAACTTCAGAAACTGGAAAGTAAAGCTGAACATGGTGATGCAGAGGCTTGCTGGTGTTTATATATCTACTATGAAGAAGATAAAGAAAAATCAATATATTGGTTACGTAAAGGTGCAAAATATGGAGAACGAAGATCGCAATATCTATTAGGTTCTCTTTTGCTGCAAGAGCAATCTGAAAAAGAAATTATTGAAGGATTGGAATTATTAAAAAAGGCGGCAGAACAAGGTGACGATACAGCACAGGAAAGATTAGGCGAGTATTATAAAGACGGTAAATACATATCGGCTAACTTGAAAAAAAGTGAATATTGGTATCGCAAATCAGCGAATCAAGGTTCACTAACTGCCATGGTTAAATTATCAGACATATTGACTGCTAATCGTGAAGATAGAGTAAGTCTAAAGGAGGCATATAAATGGGCAGCAATCGCTTTGTTACGAGCCGGCACGGGCACATCCTTGAACAGAGAAATAAAGCAACATCAAGTCGACATCGTAGAAAAAGCAAAAAAAGCAAATCTAAATATAATTACTTTGAAGCAGGAAGCTGAAGAGCAAGCTAAAATTGAAAATAAAAGAATACCTAAGTATGTTGGCCATTACGACCCCTCGCTTGGCCTTAAATGCATTGAAAAGGCAAAGTAATTGTATAAAAGAAATAATTTAGTAAAGTATCGTAGCCTTCGTTTTTTAATTCTACAGGGCAAGATATTATGATCCGGCAATAGGGCGGTTTGTATCTAAAGATCCGATATCATTTGCCGGTGGGGATGTGAATCTGTTTGGGTATGTCTCAAATAATCCGGTGAACTACTTTGATCCTTATGGGTTAGAAGCATTATCCTACAATAAAATTAAAGAACTCGTAAACAACAATAATTATTCTGGACTGAGCAACGAATTGATTATTTGTCTGATTTACAAAGAATCAACCTTTGATCCAAATGAAAAGAATAAAAAAAGTTCAGCTACAGGTCTTATGCAAGTGACAACAGGTGCAGCTTCGGATGCAGGGTATAAAGGTAAAAATATGTATGATCCAATTACAAATGTTCAAGCAGGTTCTACATATCTTAAGCTAAGAGTCAAATGGGCTCATGGTAATGTCAAGAGTGGTCTTAATGGTTATGGCACTGGAACCGGTTATGCAAATGATATTCTTGATTGCGAGAAATGCTTAAAAGAAAATCCTTGCAAAGCAGATGATTGCCTTGAAAAGGTCAAGAGGTAACAAACTATGAAAACAAATAAATTAATTTTCATTTTCATTTTCTGTTTCTTATATCTTACATCATTACCCATTTTTGTTCTTGCTGATGGCGAGTGTGAAATACTTCGCAAACTGGATCATCAAAAGATTATTAGTGTACCGTGGGATGTTGGCTTGAATGAGCCATTAAAGGTAGTTGTAAACGAAAGCTTTGATAAAAAAGAAAAGATTCATATCCGTGAATTTGCGATTTATCGTCATGTAAATAACCATTTGAAAAAAATATACAGTTTTGAAACGCCAGATCATCCGGTAAGCATTAGTCAAACACAAGATTCTGGTGGGAAGCTTTTGACTATTTGGATTGGTGGCTCTGCTTACCATATTTCTGTTTATTATTTTAATTCGAATAATGTAATTCGTGTGTTGGAAACAGGGTCAAGGATGTTTCCAGAATTAATTCACCTAAGTTCAGGTGCCGACGCTTTTATTATAACAGGGAGCAATGGGAACAAGTTGAATGAGTCAGAGATATATTGTTGGCAAAATAATAATTATGTAATGCTAAAAAAATTGCCTTTTGAGAGGCGCTTTGAGAAAGTATGTAAATAAGGAGAATTCTTTTGCTCAATCGACGTAAAATTTACCAGGAGCAACACGACATGGTTCAATAAGTGCAAAACAGCGCGTGATGGATCTATGATCACAGATATTGAAGGGGGTATGCCATCTTCACAGGAAACAGCCGCACTCTTTATTGCATTAACAATCTTTTTGATGTTATGCACCGAACAAATCAGGGAAAACTCTCCTCCTGCTCGTATCAATCCCCGTACACTAAACCCTCGAAATCCCAAAATTGCCTTTATCTGACCAAAGACCGGTTCAACAATGGTCTTTCGTTTCTTGTATATACTTCGTGATTCTTCTTGCTTCATTTTCTCAGCCATCGCTTTGCGTAGCGGCTCTTTATCATCAGACGTAGTGCGAGGTTCACCCCTTTTTGACGTACAGCACTTGCTCCGGCAAGGACAGCAATCGCAATCATCGCTTTGCGCCTGATATATTTTCTTGCCGTCACTGCTGTTGCTTTTCAATTCCAGAGTATGACCGCCAGGACAAACAAAACAGTCCTTTTCCGTATCATAGGTAAATTGTGATTCCTTTATCCCTTGTTCGTTATCCCCCGGAAAATTGCCTTCGTTGTTTTCACCTTTGCCTGTTGCAATATAGACGTCAATGTTCGTTTTGTCTTCAAGGTTAACACCGGACATGTAACCATTATCCATACTCATAATTACGGGAAGCTTGCCGGTAGTATCTTCGATTTCTTGTAATGAATGTTTTACTTCCTGTTTGTCATTCGCATTCTGGGTTATATATTGCCCTACGATGATCTGATTATCCTTGTCAACGGCTATTTGACCATTATAGGCATAGTCGAAATCTCCTTTTTTCCCCATGATCCGAGCTTCTTTGTCGGCAAAACTTATCTGTTTCTTAAGAAGTTCAAATATGTTCGCTGGAAATAATATACTCTGATCGAATTCTACCAGATCTTTTTTGAAAGGAATTGGCATTCATATAACCCCTTATAAAAATCTTAGGGGAAGTTTTTATTATTATATCATGCATTTGTCAACGTATTTGAAAAAGTCGCCATGATATTCGCGCATCCTTTGGCCTTCCTTTTGATAGTTCGTCTGAACATCGTTTACTATTGTCGGACAGCCACCTAGTATAGAAACATCTTTGAACAGAGAAATAAAACAACATCAAGTCGATATTATAGAAAAGGCAAAAAAATTAAATTTAAAACATAGGCACTTTGAAGCAGGAAGCTGAAGTGCAAGCAAAAATGGAAAGTAAAAAAATACCAAATTATGTTGGCCATTACGACCCCTCGCTTGGCCTTAAATGCATTGAAAAGGCAAGTAATCATATAAAAGAAATAATTTAGAAAGTAGAAAGGGATGTCCATAAAATTATACTTAAACCTTATACCAGGGTAGTGGTCGGTACCGGGCAAAGTGCAATGTGTTCACAATATTTGACTTACTCCCCTTCTGCGGCTAAACAAATTTACCTGGAAAATCCATCTTCCGCGTTTATTAGATTGTTAAAGATTACGATTTATTATTCAGCTGGAAACTCGTCAACAAATAAGAAATTCAGGGGCAGTGGACATACCAGATGGACGAATTCTGGGGACATCCATGATAAGAAAAGTCAAGAGGAAAACGGAGATTTCCCTTGACATACTATTGATAATGAATCTTTTATATACAAAATATTTTTGGAAAAGTTTGTGAGCATACCGAAAGAAAAGATATTTTTTCCCCCCCCCATTTTTTTGAAATTTATTCAAATTTTCAAATTATTTGCTTTCTGCTAATCAATTGTATTTCTTAGATTATCTACAACAATAAGTAAAAAATATACCTATTATGTATCAATTAAATCATTATTGTAAATT
>JAQWBH010000204.1 GCA_028707405.1 Parabacteroides sp.
TTTTGTACAGGCTGAGGCCCAGTTAAATGGGGAAAGTTCTGAAGGACTAATACAAATTTTAGCTAATAATAATACCTATCAAGCACGGAAAGTAATAATAGGTTCAGGGTCAGTCAACCTAGTACCGTACATACCGCCAAGATTAAAAATAACTCATTGATTTCCAATGAGTTATTTTTGTTTTAAATACTATTGTGTTGCATTTGTGTTGCGAACCGCCCTCTTTCTCACCCCCTCCCAGTCATGGCGTAATAAAGAAAAATATCGGCAAACTGGATAAAATTCACTAAATTTGCTCCTGATTTAATTTTCATCGTATGCAGGACAAGTATCGTAAAATGTATAATAAGAATGTGTTTGGGACATCAGATGTTTCCATACTAAAGTTCTATTATGCCAGTTTTAAGATCCATTATAATAATGGGAATATTTCTAGTGTTAAAGAATTTATAGAAACATGCGCCAACTCAGCCACAAGTACAAGTAAAATGGCAAAGATACTTGAGTTGCTCCCCCTTGTTCCTTCAGGATATGCCACAGAACTTAAACGCATAGCTAACATAATGACTATACGTCAAGATGAAGTTGAAGTCTTATTTTTGAAGGAAGATCTTAAAGATGAAGACTTTGAGAATTTTTGTATTGGAAAAAATGCTAATAAAATAACATCTCCGAAAATATTAAGCAAAGAAGAAAAAATAAGTGAGATAATCAATTATATCAGAATACATAATTCCAAACCTAAAATGAAGCAATTAGGCGATAGGATGTTTGGTTATCTGCTTAAAAGCAAAGTCATTGGTGTATACGCTCCAAGCGAACGGATGGATGCTTGGGATAAATATGTAGGAAAGGATATAAAGCCAACCAATAAAAACCTACTTAGTACTCCAGATAGAAACAGAAATGAAACGGGGAAAAACTTCGATACTTTAATTAAGAATTTGAGTGAGATCCTCTCCTTTTGCCGTGAATTACAATTTGATGAAATAACAAAAATTATTCAGTCAGACTTAGATGAAGCCATTCTTTTATCTTCAAAAAGGAAAGCTTTCACACAAGATAAGTAGTACTCGTTTGTTGTAGTTTGTATTTGTTTGTATTTCTGAAATAACTTGCTTATTATCAGGGAAATTCTTATATATATTTGTCTTTCGAAATTTCTAAAATTATTAGTAAAATGCGAAAGACATTCAAGAAATTCTGGTTAAAATCAGAAAATGAGGAAGCTGTTGAGAACAGCATTCCCGAAGAACAAGTGTCGCCAGTTGATAAGGCGATAAGTAATTTAATCAAGATGAAAGAGGCTACCAAACTTCTGAAAGCCTCTGCCCCCACAGTCCGAAAATACGCCCGGCTCGGTTATTATAAAGAATACCGTTTCGGTGAGAAGCTGGTATTCTACGATAAGGAGGAGATTCTAAACTTTATCCTAAACCGATGTAGAACGACAGAAGAATCTTAATTCCGATGAAAAAGAAAACAGATTCTTCCGTCCGCCAATCTAAAAATGAACGGATCGAGGCATACTTGCAGGAAAAATACAATTTCCGTTTCAATGTGATTAAATCCAAACCGGAGTATCACATAAAGAACGGTAATTATGCATTTCAGCCTGTTACTAAGTTTGCTCTCAATTCCTTCAAACGACGGATTGATACAGAACTGGGCATTTCTACGTCGGCTGAGAATATCCGAGCCATTCTCGAAAGCGACTTTTCGCCAAAGGTACATCCGGTAAAAGATTATTTTCGACAATTACCTCGTATTGAACCTGAGATAAACCAATACATTCTTCAATTAGCACAGACCGTAACCACCGCTAATCCTGAAAAATGGAACGAATACCTTACGAAATGGTTAATGGGCGTTGGTGCCAATGCGCTAGAAGATATAGGTTGTCAGAATCATACCTGTTTGGTCTTGACCGGAGAACAGGGGCGATTCAAAACAACTTGGTTAGACCATCTTTGCCCGCAGTCGCTGAAAAGCTATCTATTTACCGGAAAGATAGACCCGCAGAACAAAGATGTGCTAACAATGATTGCCGAATATCTATTTATCAATATTGATGACCAACTAAAATCCCTAAACAAAAGGGATGAAAACGAGCTAAAGAACTTGATAACCACTCCGGCAGTAAAATACCGTCGTCCTTATGATGTCTATATTGAGGAATATCCACATTTAGCCAGCTTTATGGCATCGGTCAACGGTAACGACTTTCTGACCGACCCAACCGGAAGTCGTAGGTTCTTGCCGTTCGAGGTTATTAGTATCGACATTAAAACAGCGGAGCAAATCAATATGGATAATGTATTCTCCGAAGTGATGTGGCTTTTAGACAATGGCTATCGTTATTGGTTTGTCGAGGAGGAAATTACGGAGCTGCATAGACTCAGTCAACAATTCCACGTGCAAACCACCGAATATGAAATGCTACTAAAAGGATTTGAACAGCCGGAAGCCGATGAAGAATGCTATATGACTACTTCGGAGGTGTTAAGCTATCTGCAAGCATATACTTTGATAAAACTGTCAGAAAAGCGAATGGGTGAAGCTTTGCGTAAAGCTGAATTTAAACGGCTTTCCAAGCGGTTAACGAAAGGAGCTAATCCGGTACAATGTTATCGGATAAAGAAAATTAAACCGAATCCGTTTTTCGACCCAGATATATAGAAATATAGATATGGATTATTCTTCTTACTACCTTGCTACAATTATAGGTAATCCAATGAAAGAAAAAGGATTAAGACGTAGTAAGGAGCAAAATCCGCATCTTACTCTCATCCTACTACCTTACTACAAAGTAGTAGTTACTACAAAAAAGAATCATACTACATAAATATGATTGATAATCAGTGTGATATAGATGAATGTTTGTGTAGTAAGTAAAATAGCTAAAAAGTAAGAAAATGAAAAAATCAAATTATATAAGTATAAAGCAATACCTTGATAATAAAGGAATCCATCCGATAAAAGACCGGGGGTATTACGGAATGTACCTCTCTCCTCTGCGGAGTGATAGCGACCCCAGTTTCAAAGTCGATTACGACAAAGATTTATGGTTCGACTTCGGTACCAATGAGGGAGGTTCGATCGTTGACCTTGTGATGAAATTAGAAAACTGTCCATTATCGGAAGCATTCCGAAAGTTGGAAGACTCCTTTTTCTTTCATCGGAATAGTACTCAGGTTGTTTTTCCTAAACAGGCAAATCCAGAATCGACACTAACCATCATGGATATAAAATCGCTCACTCATCCCGCTTTACTGGATTACCTGAAAGAGCGGAGCATAAATACCGACATAGCAAAGCAGCATTGTTCGGAAGTCCATTATTCCATTGCGGATAAATCTTATTTCGCTGTTGGCTTTCGGAACGATGCCGGAGGGTGGGAACTTCGGAACAGGTATTTCAAAGGAAGTACCACCCCAAAGAATATAACAACCATAAACAACGGCAATGATGTGGCAATGCTATTTGAGGGGTTTATAGACTTCCTCTCTTATCTCTCATTAAAGCAGAATGCTTCGCCAGCAATCGATTCGGCAGTATTGAACTCAATAGCCAATCTGCCGAAAGCAATACCATTTCTTCAAACTCACCAAACTATACACGTCTTTTTCGATAACGATGAAGCCGGAAAGCGGGCAGTTCAATGTTTAAGCCCGGTATGTAAAGAGGTAATCGATCAGTCTGTTTTCTATCGAAATCATAAAGACCTGAACGATTACTGGAAGGATAAATCCAAGCAGAGAAAAGAGGTCAAAGCGAATAATGCCGCCTCCACATTTAAGCAGCAAATTCCAATAAGAAAGAAAGGGCGCAGGCTATAGTGCTAACCTAATGCGCGAAGTGCATTACAAGACGTCAGTTTGTTGACACAAACTGCGCTTGCCGCCTGAACCGCTTTCGCTGGCGGGGAAACTGCAATCGCTCCGCTCTCGACAGTTTTTAATAGAATAAATCCATAGAAATAATGAAGACTAAGCATATAAAATTCCGTTGTACAGGATCAGAAAAAGAAAGAATAAAAGGTATGGCTGAAAGGTCGGGAGTAACCCTTTCCGAGTATTGCCGGCAACAATGCCTAACCGGTCGAATACTTGCCAGCCCGAAACTAAGCCCGGCAGAGGTTTCATACTTTCGAGAACTGAAAGAACATAACAATGCACTTGCCCGACTGGCTAATCTTATACGAAATAAAGACCCGCAGTTGTTGGTTGCCATTGCAGAATATCTGGAGCAATCCCGCCAATTATATAACCGATTCTTCTAAGTGTATGATTGGAAAAGGAAAAGCAATAGCACACGGAGGCAATGCGATTGAATATGCCTTACGTGAGGGCAAACAGGACAAAATAGTCGGCAGGAATATGATCGAAAGTAATTTTCCTGCCGACATCCTCCGTGAGTTTGAAATGGTTAATCAGCATAACTACCGATGCAAAAACAAGTATATGCGTTATGAGATAGGCATATCTCCTCAAGATATAGACAAATTAAAACCGGAAGATATGAGTAGGATTACCCACATGTTTGCTCACAGAATGGGATTACAGAATCATCAATGGATAGCCTGTACACATAAAGATACAGGAAAGCCACATATCCATCTGATTGCAAACCGTATCGGTATTGATGGAAAAGTGTTTGACACAACCTTTATGAGCAACCGTTCTGCACGGATCACAGAGGATATCAGTAGAGAGATGGGATTGACAATAGCGAAAGATATCCAGAAGCAAAAAGAGCATCAGGAAGCCTATACAGACCCGGCACGACAAGAAATAAAAGACAAACTCCAACAAATAGCCTATTCGGAGCTGCGGAATAATACGACATTAGAAGGTTTCCTATATGGACTTGAACGAAAAGGTATAAACATAGAGCCTGCAAAGAATAAACAAGGTAAAACCTACGGTCTCCGATTTGCCTATGAGGGGCAAACGTTCAAAGCTTCAGAGATTGGACGAGAGTTTGGATTCCGGTCGCTTGCCAAGAATTTTTCTTCTTCATTGGAAGAAACGGAATCTCAACGGTTTCAACGAAACTATACCGTAGATTCAAATAATAAGCAAGTTTATTCAGGTGTGAGTTTCGGTATCGGTTCGCTAATAGCTGATTTGCTTACTCCAAATGGCGGACATAATCCCTCCGGAGAAGTGGACAATACATTGAAACGTAAAAAGAAAAAACGATATTATGGACGACAATACTAACAAATCAACTAAGCGAAGAAACAAGTTCGCAGGGAAAGAAGATATTTCCCGTGAGACAGCAGATAATATTCTATCAGGGCAAATCGACCAGCTTCGGGAAATATCCCGTGCAAACGAGGAAACAGCAAGCAAAATTCAAAAGAGTATGGATACTCTTTATGAAAAACGAATTACGATTGACACAACTAAGTTCGAGCAATTGAATCGGAGTTTTATCTATGAGATGGAAAGTAAGCTCCGAAAGGTCAAGCAGCCATCTAAGGGGTTAAAGTGGTATATAGCTATGTGGATAATAACACTGACGTCCGCATTCCTTGCCGGATATTTCATTCATGAATATAAGGAATGGAAAGAGAACGCAAGGTTTTGGTATCAGATGTATGAGGAGATTAAAGCGAAGAAATAGATAAAATATAGGTTTTTAAGCGAAAACATGGGTAGTTCGCTGATATTTAGTATTTTTGTGAACTAAATTAATTATATGGCTAACACTTTAAATAATATCCTCAAAGTTGCAGACAAGGTTATCAAAACCCCGTCAATTACTCTTCAGAGTGCTTGCTCTGAATTTGGTATAAATCTATTGCCCGGTACTAGTATACTAGTTGGTGCTATTATTGCTCCTTCTCCTATTCTATTTTTAGGTATGTGGGTTGCTGGTAAAATAGCAAAGAATCGTAGAGAATCACAAGAGAAAGAACGAATGAAAAATGAGATAATTCGCAAACAACAAGCAATCATCAATAAATTAAAGAGAGAAAACGAACTCAATAAGCAGGAAATTAAAAATCTAAAGGACACTCTTTCTATGTTGGAAGATGTTCTTTCTAAACTTGAAGCTGCATGAGAGAAGAAAATAAACAAAGTAGATACAAATATTCTCAGAAGGAAAAAGAGACTTTAAAAGTACTTAAAATGCAAGAAAATGATATTGATTCTCTTGCAAAAGAAACAACAAATCAAACCCAAGAACTAGAATTGTTGCGAAAGAGAGCAGAAGCATTAGCGGGTAAAATTGGAGTTACACCTATTCCCAAAACCCCGCAAAAAAATGTTCCTTCAAAATCCCTTCAAATTTCCAAAGACGAAATACCATCATGGGAAAGTTTAGTTGAAAGAGCGAATTCTGAAATATCCGAAGATGTTATTCTCGAAGATTTACTTTCAAAAGAAGAGTTTAATTACTGCATAGAAGATGTTCAGCGCATCAATCAGGAATTCTCGACAAAAACTTCTATTTGGAATAAGACTGATTTGTCATTTTTGGCGATCGCAACAGCACTTCAAACTGCAAGATGGTTGATAATCCAAAAACTTTGCGGAGATTTAGGGCAAACAATAGATAGTGAAACAAGACTTAATCATAATGATAAAAAAATTAAAGATTCTGTTAACAAGTCCAATAAATCTTTTCAGAACACCTTTAACACTCATGGACACCGTGAGAGTAATAAATCATATAAATCTTGGGAACAGATAATCTTTAGTAGTGCTCCTTATGATACATCAGTAGGCTCACGTGATTTTAGTGAAAACTTAGAAGGTCGTTATCATAGATATAAAACGCTGGGGCATGATCCAATATTAGGTTGGTTGTTTGGAACTGCAAATTTTATTACGGACACTTGTACCTTGTCAAACTTTAATTCTTATAGAATAGACAGATGTGGTACTCCACATTTCTCTGAACAGACTAATCTTGGAGTAATTTTTTACGAAACGTTTGATAGTATAAAAGAAGATTGGCTTAGATTGCCTGCAGGAATTTTTGCTCAATACGTTCATCTAAAATCAGATGTTTTTACAAAATTAGGATTGCCAGTTCCATTGATTGAGGTATTCTCTGAACAATTAGCAGGGAATCTTTATAGAAATCAATATGATTCACTGTGTATGCTAAAAGATATCGCCATCGTCGGTAATCAAGCAGCATGGAGTATACTTATCAATATGGTAATAAGCTTGATACATGGATTATTTTATAACGAATCTAAAGATGGACCAGATAAAGATATCTATGAGGTTCGGACTCGCAAAATACTATTGATATCTAACACACTTGCTTCTAGTGGTAATATTTTATATTGTGCTATCTCTGAAGATTGGAAGAAACTGGATGCTGGTGGAATATTAGTTTCATTGTACAGATTATTCTCCGACGTACGTTTTATGACGAAAGTTAAAGAAGAATTCATTCAGAAAGAGCTTGACAAAGTGATTGCTAGAGAAATTGCAGCAATAGATTCAGAATTTAAATAATTTATATATGAATATTGAAGAAATAAACAAATCGCTAAATAATATTCAAGCAGCTCTAAAAGCTGCAGATGGAGTAATCCGCAATCCTATGTCAGATTTTGGGACGGAGTTATCCAAACAGGGCTCAGACGGAAAGAGACTAGCTAATATCTTTCTTACCCAAGGTGCCGCTTTGTACGTAGAAGAAACAGGAGCCAGTTCCTTATCAAGTGGCATTACTAGTTTACTGGCAGGATTAGGTGCATTTGGTGCCATATATGCTGCATCTGGACCAATCGGATGGGCAGTTGGAGGGGCTGTGTTAGTGGCTAGTAGTACTGCAATTTTCACAAAGGTTAAAGCTGCCAGAAAGGCAAGAGAAGAAAAAGAACGAATGAAAAATGAGATAATTCGAAAGCAACAGGCTATTATCGGAGAACTCAAGAAGCAGAACGCCAACAACGCCCAGGAAATTAAAAATTTAAAGGAAACTTTAACTATCATGGAAAAATTACTTGAGGGGTTGAACCAAGCAGCATAATTGTAAACATTTAATGCAATAATACAATCGAGAAATGTAAGTTATGAAACTTCCAAAGTTAATGATAGATGATTCTGAAAACGATGGACATGCTGAGACGGTAATGGATTATATTAAATCGTGGTGCCTAAGATGTGCTATGCGGCACTCCGCAGATGTTAGACC
>JAQWBH010000205.1 GCA_028707405.1 Parabacteroides sp.
GTCATACATAGCTGCATCATTCAGAATGATGCCTTTGCTCTTATACATATACCATTCCTGATAGTACGAGCCTTCTTCTGTAATTTTATTCGAATCGATGCTTTGCTTGTCAGCCATATATCCCATTCTTGAGCGGTAATCAGAGAGATTGAAGCTCGCTCCATATCTGAAATCATTGATCTGATCATTCCAAGCAATTTCTATATCCCATCCTTTGGTATTCATATCAGCGGCATTATTTTGCGGAGCATTATAACCGAAGTATGACGGGAAACCAACCGTTAGTAACATGTTTTCGGTCTTTTTATAATACAAGTCACCTGTAAAACGAAGGCGATTTCTCAAGAATTTTGCATCAAGACCGACACCGTATGTAGTGGTCGTTTCCCATGTGATATTATTGAAAGCATAATCTGATTGATAGGCGGTTTGAACAATGTCTGCTACTCCACTGGAAGCATTTGGCATATAACCTGTACCGAAGTTTAATAGAGCTTGGTATGGAAATTCAGAGCCTATGCGTTCGTTGCCTAACTGGCCATATGATGCCCGCATTTTAAGATAGTTAACTGTGCTGTTCTTTTTGAACCAAGGTTCTTCTGAGATTACCCAGCCGGCACTGAAAGATGGAAATGTTGCCCAACGATTGCCTTTCGCAAAACGAGAGGAGCCATCTGAACGTATATTTGCTTGGAGCATATAGCGATCTGCCCATGAATACATTAAACGACCAAATACCGAACGGTATGCATTATGTCCGGCATTTCCGCTATTATATTGATTGTCTGCAGGTCCCAAATTAAGATATGGATAATTATCCAGTGTATAATTTGAGCGCCATGCGCTTTCGTTCTCCCATTCGTATGAGTAATCCTCGTAACCGGCCATAGCGCTGATTGAGTGTTTGTTGAACTGCAGCTTGTAATTGCCGTAAAATTGCATGGTAAGGCTGTGATTGTCATTTCTGGCCTCTGTTACAGAAGTCGATGCGTATCCCTGACTATAAATGTAGTCACCATTAATACGACGTACTTTATATTTCTTTGCATGGTCTTTGCCTTTATAAAAGTAGTAGTTAGGTGCTGCTACAGCAGTCAGCGTAAGGTTTTTGATGGGAGTCAAATCTAGTTGAAGTTTCCCGTGTACGGTGTAACCACGACCATCTGTTTGCCCACTTAATTTTGTACAGGCGTACGGGTTATCTCCATCTTTCCCCTCCGCATATTCGCCATCTGACCAAATAGCAGGCATCAGACTATTTTCATACATGTAAGACCATATACTATTATGCGGTGTGATTGATTTTGAGTAAATTAGATTAATGTCTGCAGAAGCATGAATCCAATTGTTAATGTTATAATCGTTACTCGAACGGATATTATACTTCTCATAGTCTTTTACTTCTACAAGTGCATCCGACTTGTAATAATTCATGCTAAAGTTAGTCCGGAGTTTGTCGGTTCCTCCACTCAGCGAAAATGTATGACGTTGATGATGGGCTGTTTTTTTCAGGTAACTCATCCAATCTACATCAGGGTAGCTGTCAGGATCCGTGAGATGGTTGGTGTTATAATTATTAAGAAATTCTTCCGAATAGCCGGAGAACATTGAAGTTGCGCCGTCATTGTAGCGCATTTCGTTGAATCCAGTCATCCATTCAACAGCATTGGCGGATTTAGGTTTAGTTGTAGCAACATCACTGCCATATTCAAGATTGTACGTCATAGAGAAATCCTTGCTATTGGCGCGTTTGGTTGTGATCAAGATAACACCGGCAGCAGCGCGTGATCCATAGATTGCCGCAGATGCTGCGTCTTTCAAAATTTGAATGTCTTTTACATCATCAGAAGATACATCATCGATACTGCCGGGCACACCATCAACAATTACCAGCGGGTCGTTGGTTGACATGGTCGTGATTCCACGAACTCTGATAGAAGCACTCGAACTGGGATCTCCGGTAGAACGCGACACTTGTACTCCTGCCATTTGCCCTTGCAATTGCCTGGATAGTTGCGGCGTTGAAGTTTGTTTGATGCGATCGCCGTTAAGCGACGAAGTAGAACCTGTAAGATCCACTTTGCGGGCAGTACCGTATCCGATAACAACTACTTCTTCAATATTTTGTGTGTTTTCAAGTAACTTTACATCTATGGAAGATCTACCGGATGTACTTATTTCCTGTGTTTTATATCCTATATATGATATGTCTAAAACGGCGTTTGAAGGAATTTCTAAACTGAATTTACCATCAATGTCTGTTATGATGCCGTTGGTTGTTCCTTTTTCAACCACATTCGCCCCGATAATCGGCTCTCCTTTTTCATCATGAATGATTCCGGTGATTCTTTTTTTGCTGGTCCCTTGATTTGGGTTTGTTTTTTGTTTGTCTGAAATTACAATAGACTTTTCGGAAACGATACTGTATTCCAAATTACGTCCCTTAAGGGCTACGTCGAGAATGGTTGATACTTTTGCTTTGTTAAGTGAAACCGTAATGTTTCTATGTTCATCCAATACAACATTACGGTAAGAAAAACGATATGTAGTTTGTTTTTCTATCGTACTGATAATGTCTTTCAATGTGGCATTCTTAAGATTGATGCTGGCTCGTTGCTCCTGAGCAGCCATGTTTACACAACATAAGAATGAGAACAATACGATCCACATGAACGATTGCCTCAAATGTTTTCTTTTCCTCATATTATACAAATTTGTTTGAAGTTAAACATAAATATGCAAGGGAAGACGAGGGTTAACAAAAAACGTACTGTAAAATATACATGTTTTAAAACATGTTTCATTAAAAAGGAAAACAATAGTTATATCAATTGCATTCTGACAATGTTACTTTTTTGTCTACAATGGTTGGGGTTAAGTGATAGGCTTTACTTATAATTTCCATGGCTTCAGAAATGTTATTGCTTGGCACCGTTCCTGAAAATAAGTCTTTTTGTATATCAGAATGAGATGCGATGTCTATCGAAACGCCGTAATTACTTTCGATGGTGTGAATGATATCAGCAAATTGTGCATTATGAAAGACAAGGTCTCCTTTACGCCAGGAAGATATGGACTGTGCATTAATAGTAGTAATGGTGATAGTACCTGTTTTTTTATCAAAAATTACTTTCTGATTAGGAGAAATTGCTCGACATTCTTTTGAAGATAAGGACGTGAACAAAACTTTTCCTTCTTCCAAAACAAGTTCTGCTACAGGGTTTTTATCACGCGCAGATAGATTAAATTTTGTCCCTACTACTTTGATTTGTACATCAGTTGTACGAATAAGGAAAGGAATATCATGGTTCTTTTTTACGTCGAAATAGGCTTCACCCTCGAAGTGGATAAGCCGCTCGCTTTTGTTAAATGTTTGTGGAGCATATTTCAATTTTGATTCGGCATTTAGCGTTACGTGTGTTCCGTCAGGCAATGTTATATTTGCCCTTTCGCCTATGTTTGTAGATACAATCATTTCGTTTGTACCCAAATTTTTGTTCTCTCTGTATAAGTAAAATGAGGTGATAATTAGTACTGGGATTATTATGGCCGCAGCGATTTGTGCGGTACGACGAAGCCATGAATAAGAATTGGAAGAGAATGAGGAAGCATCAATTCGTTTTTTTATCTGATCCAGTCGCGATACAGGAACATCCGACGTATCAATATCGTCTGCCATCCAGCGGGCTTGCATTCTAGTTGAAATAGATTCATCTGAAAGCTGCTGAACTTCATGGCGAAGTTGCTTTAACTCTTCCGCTGTAAGTTTATTCTGTATATATTTTTCTTCTAATATATTCAACATAATCATCGTATATTATGTAAGACGTAAAAAATCAGTTTTTGTACTTTGTTTCATACAAAGTTTAACAATTCAATAATATAACAATCCATATCCAACTCTTTTTCAACTCTTCACGTATGATTTTTAAGCTTAATGAAAGTTGATTCTTAACAGTTTGCTCGTTTAACGCGTATTTATCAGCTACTTCTTTATTACTTAGCTGCTGCAATTTGCATGCACTAAAAATATGACGTTGCGTATCTGACAATTTTTTCATCGCCCTTTGAAGTTCTCGACAAAAATCATCGTATTCTATCTTTTTAGATGTATCTTGTACTGAAAAGCTGGATTCATTAAAATAGCCGACATATTCTTCGTATTCGGGTTCGTTCAATCGTGCACGATAGGTATCAATCAATAATCCTTTAGCCATAATGAATAAAAGAGCCTGAAGAGAATTTTCGTTGCGAATGGTATTTTTATTTTGCCACAATTTTATAAAAACATCTTCGACTATCTCTTCTACATCTTGGCGGGATTTGATGTATTGAAAGCAAAAAGCATATACGCGAGCCGCATACATATCATATATGGTATTAAATGCTGTCCGTGAACCATTTTTTAACTGACGAACCAATAAAGCTTCTTGCATATGGCTGATTGAAATCAATTTTTAGGAAGCAAACTTACTCAAAAAATCTGATGTGAGTATTTATTGCAGTTAATAATAATCAGTTGTACTGAATGTTATTTGAGAGCAAATGATATAATTATATCCGTATGCTTCATACGTTATTTTTCTACTCTTTGTTGTAAGATTGCAATAAATAGTCATGAAGCCTGGACTTTCACAAGTGCAGGCTCCAAATAGATGATAAATGCATTAGAATTATTCATAGTCAGGAAGTGCTTCTTCAATCTCATGGTCCCATTTTCCATCGTTGAAGATGCTTATCTTGAATGTATTATCGGATTCGGATCGGCTGTAGAGCCTTCCTTTGTATCTGATTATTTTATTCTTTTCCGGCATAATATTTGAAATATTCCTTTCCCTGATTAGTTCATCGTTTTTATCAATTGCGGATAATTTTACATTCAGCTTATTGTTATCGGCAGTAAGGAAGGTATAAAAAGAATGTATTGTATTACTTTTTCCTATTTCTTCCGTTGCGAACTGGTGAGAAATGCTATGATTCTCGGTGGAGGCAAGACCGTTTCCATTGAGTATATTTAGTTGTTTTGACACGCCGTCTGCTACAATATCAAATTGTTTAAGTTCTTTTGGAACAGTATCGGTAGCCATGAATTCAATGCGGTTGACTATACGTTCGAGTGTGATGTCATTATTGACAGTCTCTGCTACTTCAATATTTAGAGGGGTGAGGTTATAGAATGAATCTGATACGTCATCAAAGGAAAAAGTTGAACCGGATAATGCCACCGCATGCGAACTATGAGCTAAAAAACAAAATTGATAATTACCTTTAGGCAGACTATCATATACAATGCCGAAATCAGTATCAAGATTCGTTTGGTCAAAAACAAATTGCTTATGTTTTACTAGCGTTGGACTTTCTTCTTGCGTATATACTAAATATTCAATGGTTGTACACAAGTCTTTTAGCTCTTTGATATCATCGCCGGATTTGGAAAGGGTGGGCTCTGGAATATTTAACTCAGGAATGCTACGTGTAGCGGGGAAAGAAAATACTTCTTTTTCTAATGCAACATTAAATTGGATGTGATAGTTTTTCTGCTGACGGACAATTTCTTCTTCTGAAGAAAGGCTACAACTTGAAAGATGAAAAACGCAAATTAGCGTTAACAATAAAATTTTTTTCATAGATGAGAGGTTTAATTATTTTTCTGATTCTTTGGCAAAGAAAAGGGTTATTCTTTATATCTGCAAATTTTTATGCGTAAATTTAAAAACAATTCTTACATTTGTGGAAAACAAATCTTTATTGTACAACCTTAGAAAGAAAAGGAAAATTATGGCACGTCCGGTTACATTATGTACTCTTCAATGGAGTGATCTTCCATTAGAAGTTGTTTGTCAGAAAGCGAAAGCTTTTGGTTACGATGGTTTAGAGCTTGGCCTTCCAGGGCATTTGGATGTTCGGCATACAGATCCCGAATATTATGATAGCATAAAGGCTTTATTGGCAAAGTATCAATTAAAGCTTTTTTGTATTTCCAATCATTTGATAAGTCAGGCTATTTGTGACAATATTGATTGTCGCCATAAGGGTCTTGTCCCTGATTATATTTGGGGCGATGGAAATCCGGAAGGTATTCACGAACGCGCATCGCAACATCTTATCAGTGCAGCATATGCGGCGAAAATGTTAGGTATTGATACGGTTGTTGGGTTTACGGGTAGTTCTATTTGGCAATGGCTCTATTCGTTTCCTCCTGTCACCAATGATATGATTGAAGAAGGTTATGCGGATTTTGCCCGCCGGTTTATACCTATTCTTGATGAATATCAGAAGTTGGGTGTTCGTTTTGCACTTGAAGCTCATCCGTCGGAGATAGCATTTGATATTTATTCGGCTAAGCATGCTTTAGAAGCAGTACATAATCATCCTGCTTTTGGTTTTAATTATGATCCGAGCCATTTTGGTTATCAAGGTGTTGATTACGTCCGTTTTATTTACGAATTTTCAGATCGCATATTTCATGTTCACATGAAGGATGTGTATTGGAGTGATACGCCTAAGTTAGTTGGTGTTTATGGCGGTCATATGCCTTTTGGCGATTCGCGCCGTTTCTGGAACTTCCGTAGTCTGGGGCGTGGAAAAATTCAGTTTGAAGAAATCATTCGCGCGTTGAATGATATTCATTATCATGGACCTTTGTCTGTTGAATGGGAAGATAGTGCCATGGACCGCGAACACGGAGCCTGTGAGGCTTGTGCGTTTGTAAAGCAGATTGATTTTAAATCGTCAGAGCAAGCCTTTGATGCTTTCTTCGGGAAGGAATAGGAAGCTTTTTGTGACGTTCTAATAAGGTATATACTTTTGGTATGCGAAAGTATATACTTTTATATCAAAAGTAAAACCAATGTGATCTTAACTGGAAATAATTCGTTTGTCTTTATTCGTTTAAACTTATAATATATACTTATCAGTGATTGGGGCATTCAAGAATGCATAATTTCTAAATATTGATAGTCATGAATAGATGCATGAGTTTTTTTGTGTTAGCGGCGACAATACCGTTGATGTTGTTCGCTTCGGTTAAGGAAGAGCCTATTTCGAAGGTGATTGACCGTGGATTGAGAGTTTCGACCGAACAGGCTATACAAATGGCCAAAGTATTAGAAAACCAGGAAGGTAAATTGCCTAAAAGTATCAAAGATGGAAAACTGGAAACGGGTATCTGGACATGGTGGTGTTGTGGATTTTTTCCCGGTGAACTGTGGTATCTGTATGAAAATAGTCATTCTCCGGAGTTGAAAAAGTATGCAGAAATATACACTCAAAGGGTGGATAAAGTGCAGTATATGACTACCAGCCATGATGTTGGTTTTATGCTTTATTGCAGTTATGGTAATGGCTATCGTATTACAAAAGATCAGGCTTATAAGAATGTTTTACTGAATGGAGCCAACTCCCTTTCAACTCGTTATAATCCAATGATTAGAGCGATCCGTTCGTGGGATAGTACTGATAGTGGAAAATGGCAGTATCCGGTCATTATTGATAATATGATGAATCTGGAATTACTGGAGTGGGCTTCAAAGGCATCGGGTGATGATCGCTTTAGGAAGATTGCTGAGAATCATGCAAACACTACATTGAAGAATCATTTCCGGAAAGACTATAGTTGTTATCATGTTGTTTCTTATGATACGATTACAGGACAACCGCATGTGAAGATGACGCATCAGGGCTATTCTGACGAGTCTTCTTGGTCACGCGGGCAAGCGTGGGCACTTTATGGTTATACGATGATGGCACGTGAAACGGGTAATGTTGTTTATTTGAATCAGGCAAAGCATATCGCGAACTTTTTGATGAATCATCCAAATATGCCTGCCGATAAAATTCCATATTGGGACTTTAATGCACCGGATATACCAAAGGCCAAGCGTGATGCTTCGGCTGGGGCTATTATGGCTTCGGCATTGATAGAATTGAGCCAGCTTGATAAGGGAGCAGAGGCTAAAAAATACTTGAATTTTGCTGAGAAACAGGTGCGTTCGCTATCATCACCAGCGTATATGGCCAAAGCGGGAGAGAATTGCAATTTTGTTTTGATGCATTCAGTCGGCAGTTTACCTCACAATAGCGAAGTAGATGTGCCGTTGAGTTATGCCGACTATTATTATGTGGAGGCCCTGATGCGGTTGAAACATCTGAAAAAGTAAATTT
>JAQWBH010000206.1 GCA_028707405.1 Parabacteroides sp.
GCCATTTTTAATGCTGTTTGGTATTGCAGAATATAATCAAAAAGAACAGGTGTCATTTTTTCACAATGTTGTGATTTAAGACAGTAAATTTGTTTTTCAAGAGCGCGTGCACGCTGCAATTCCGCATTGGTGGCACATCCGCCGAGAAGTACAGGGTCTTTCTCAAGCGGTTCAAGTTTCTGTTGTAATGATTTGCTTTGTACAGAATCCTGATATAAGTAATTATTCCCTGCTTCTACCGTTTTTTCCCATATTACAGAAAGTCGTTTGATAATAGCTTTTTGTTCCACCTCCAAGTCATATAAATGTTTGTTTTTCTCCGCTTTTTTTGCAGTTGCTTCTGGATTTTGTTGTGCTTTTTGCATTTGTTTGTGAGCGAAATCTTTAGCCCATTGTTCCTGTTCAGCTTCGCTCATATTGGCTACTTTTTGAAACTCCTTTATTGATGTGCCATAGCAATTTTCCACCGATTTATTTACTACAGCCAAACCTTCTTTCTCTGATATATTTTCATTCATAAGTTTTTGTATATCGGATGTGTTCAAACCCAAATTGGCAGCATTATTTGATAACATCTTATCTTTATTTTTCTTCCAATTGACAGTCGCCTGAATACCCAACTTATCTTCTTCATCATTTATGCCGTTCTTAACCTTATCAATTTGTGCCATGAAACAATTAATTATTGATGTATCGGCATTGCAAACATTTTTTGGTATTGATGGAAGTTGCGACAGAAAAGATTCTGCTAAGGTCTGTGCAGTCACAGTTCCTTCTAGCAAAAAAACAGAGACCCAAACAGCACAAGTATTTACTATATTCATTTTTGTACTTTTAAAGCTTAATGAATTCAACCCGACGATTTTTGGCTTTATTTTCGCTTGTAGTGTTCGAAGCAATTGGCTCGTTTTCGCCTTTGCCATCGGTCTGGATACGGCTACCATCAATGCCAAATTGAGAAACGAGTGAATTTTTTACCGATGCGGCACGGCGCTTTGATAAATCAAGGTTCGCGTTATCGTTGCCGTCGTTGTCAGTATGTCCCACAATTCTAATATTCACTGTTGGATTTTCTTTCAGTACTTTCGCAATATCACTTATAGTGCCATAAGATTCAGGTTTAACAACATCTTTGTTTACATCAAAGTAAATGCCATAGCTTACCAGTTTCCCTTCAGTAATGAGTTTGCTTCGGGTGTCGGGCGCTGCGGTGGTAACTTTTAGGTTCGTAACAAAAGGGGTGGGAGTGCTGCTAGTGTTACATCCGCTATAACGTAACCGGTTAAATTTTGACCCCACGAAAATATTTGTCGGCATGTCTAACACTTTAGCTCCCTGATGATAGATACGCAACCTGCGGTTTTGCGCCCAAATAATCACGTGGTTAACTTGTCCCTCAACTACCGGATTCGTTCTTGATTCGCCTTCAATCCACCCCTCGGATCCACTAATTTCGTTATTGTAACCTTTGGTCCACCAATGCTCATTGTCGAACGAAATATGCAGTCCCCTGATTCCTGGATACAGATCATCATTCATTTCTTTGCTCTCTTTTTCTTCATAAAAAGTCAGTGCATAGCCATTGGCAAAGTCCCCATCGGGGATAATATCAAATTCCATGATGAAGTTCTGAGGGAAAGCTATTTGCTTTGTGTAGCAATATACTGCATCTTGCTTATTCATGTGGAACCAGTGTCCAGGGGCAAGATTCACTGTTTTTACTTCGCCACCCCCATTAGTTGTCCATAATGCCGGAAAATCACCGATGGCATCTTGAGCAAAATCTTCGAAATAAAGAATTTTGTCTCCCGGTATAAAATCATATTTTGTATAGCTTTTTAACGAGAGGGGTTGCGTAGAATCTTCTTTGTCCATATTTTTACTATTATTTTCTGTAGATTCACTTTTAACCACCTTCTTTTTCTTTTTCAAAAGGCTACCAATTCCATTTTCTATTTTATCAAACCCTTTATCGATTCCTTCATCTACCTTTGATTCTTTTCTGTTTTCCATTTCATCTTTTACTTTTTCCTTTACATCTACTGTTTGTGCTACGGCCGAAACTGTAATTAGTAATAGCATGATCGATGGAATAATAACCTTGTATTTATTCATAATTATTATTTTTAGAACGTTGATTTGAACATTTATTTTTTATATTGAATAACAAAGATGGGGAAAGTAGTATTGATATGATTGGAAAAAAACGACAATTTAATATTGTCCTGATTTTCTCCCCGAAATCAGTTTTAGAATATTTTGATTTCGGTTAAAAAAGAAACTAGGAGGCTCTCCTATAATAGATTTAAAGTCATTGATAAAATGAGCTTGGTCAAAATAGTGACCATCAAATACTAAGTTTTGATAGTCGATGGCATTTTCCTCTTTTATTTTTGCCCATAAATAATCAATTCGAACAATTCGTGCCAACGTCTTAGGACTTACTCCTGTACGTTTTTTAAAACTACGTTGTAAAGTCCGTCCACTGGCAGGACATTCTTTGATGATGTTACAAAGCGGAGTTGTTATGCTTTTTTCAATGATTCTGTCATATAACAAATCAATTATATCGGGGCAATAAACTGTTTGTTGAAACGAATTGATAAAAACAGTGAAAAAATTAATTCGTTCAGAGATAGATTCTATTTTTGATAGGTTATTCCATAATGGATTGAAAAGATCATAAGGCAAATCGATACTTTGTTTTGGTATGGATGATAAATTGAGATCCAAAATTCGAGAAAGGACAGTTGGTTTACAAATGACAACGAAAGTATTCATCTTGCCGAATAATTTCAGAACTAACGATTGAGTGATAATAGGAGTTCCAAAAAAGTGATTGAGGAAGATCTTTGAATCATTTAATACAAGAGGCGTATTATCAAAATGAAAAATTAAGGAAATATCAGGTCGAGGTACATACATTTCAACTAATGAAGAACCGTCGAACTGAAAAAATTCGAATTGACGAACGAGCCAATTTTGAGTTTTCTCTGTAGGATATTGTGCTACATGAAACATACAAATCGTTTATTTCTCACTGAATTATATTTTCACAAAAATAGCATTAAAAAAGATTTCTACAAATATTATTGCTAAATTAGAGCTAATAATGTATGTTCTGACTATTTTAATTTTTTTGCAAACAAAGGGATTGATTTATAGAGCAAAGAAAGAGAAATTAGAAGAATTAACTAACAATAAATTAGATGCTGTTACATTATTAGATTGAATTTAGCTACATTTGTCTGTTATTAGTCAAATTGTAAGTTGAAGGCAAGAAGTAAGAAAAATGCGGCAATAGCATGGAGTCTGTTGCTTATTATCCTTTCGGTATTGATGATCAAAATTGTTCATCATCACGGCGAAAGTGAAGTCGTGCTGCCTTTAGCAACAAATAGTGGAGAATGTGTTATTACTCAGAGTGATGATTGCCCGATTTGTCAGTTTGTATTCTCTCCTACAGAAGAGGCTGCTGTTTATCATCTCGTTTTTGCAGTAATCTTTTTGGGTGTTCAATCTTGTTTATTCATCTGTGAATATCGACATAAAAGATATTCCATTTTCCGGCTTAGGAGTCCGCCATTTCAAATCCTATAATCTGCTTTCTACGCCTTGTCAGTATATTTTCTGTATAAGGTAAATTAATTATTATTTATAACATTCCTGTTTATATCAAAGATATTAGCAGCGAAAAAATATTCTATTTATAGATGAAAAAAATAATTTATATAATAGTAGCTGTACTCTTTTGTAGTTCAGCTATCTCGGTCGTGTATGCCGATAATATAAACATTACACCGGTTGATACAGTCACGTTAAACGAAATTGTTGTAACAGCTACGCGCAATCCGACAATAAAACGTCTGGCGCCATCATTAATAAATGTGCTTCCTCACGAAGTGTTCAACGATGTGGGAGCAAGTTGTTTGATTCAAGGATTGAGTTTTGTACCTGGTGTCAGAGTTGAAAACAACTGTCAAAATTGTGGTTGGACGCAAGCTCGCATTAACGGGCTTGATGGTCATTATTCACAAATATTGGTTGACAGTCGGCCTCTGTTTTCGGCTCTTACAAGTATATATGGACTGGAACAATTACCGGCCAATATGATTGATCATGTAGAGATAATGAGAGGGGGAGGTTCTGCGTTATTTGGTTCGTCAGCGATTGGAGGAACAATCAATATCATTACTAAAGAACCTCAGGATAATGGAGCTGAGTTGCAGCATACTATTACTAAAATAGGAAGTGGAAACACGTTTGAGAATAATACCACCCTCAATGCGTCAGTTGTGTCCAACAATCATAATGCTGGGTTATACATATATGGGGCCAGTCGGAATAGACAGCCTTATGATGCGGATAATGACGGATTTACAGAGCTGAATAAAATTATAACAAAATCAATAGGCGCGCATGCTATTTTCAAACCGAGTGAATATACAAAGATATCTATTGATTATCACAATATAAATGATTTTCGTCGAGGAGGAAATAAAATAGATTTGCCTCCTCATGATGCTGATTTAGCGGAAACTACTCGACATGAAACTAACGGAGGTGGAATAGACATAGATTGGATGTCGCATCAGTATAGTGATAAGGTGAAGACCTATTTTTCTTTTCAAAATACAGATCGCGACAGCTATTACGGAGCCGATAAGAGCCTATTAAATTATGGGTTGACGCATAATCTGACTTATGTGTTTGGAGCACAGTATGTGCATAATTTCAACACTTTATTGTTTATGCCGGCAAGTGCTACTTTTGGGTCTGAATATCAGTCTGATAAGATTAATGACGAATCAGTAGGCTACAAGATATTTACGAATCAGCATACTCGCATTAAAAGTTTTTTCGCTCAAAATGAATGGAAAGATAATCGTTGGAGTATATTGGCAGGATTCAGAATGGACAAGCATAATCTGATTGATCATATAATATTTAGTCCTCGGATCAATTTCAGATATACACCAAGTGACGCATGGAATTTTAGGGCGAGTGTGAGTACGGGTTTTCGTGCCCCACAAGCTTATGACGAGGATTTGCATGTCGATTTGGTGAATGGCAACAGAAGAGTTATTCGCCTGGCTGACAATCTAAAAGAAGAACGTTCTATAAGTTGGAGTGGTTCTGCTAATTATCATCATAAGTTTGGAAGGCTAGTAACCGACTTCATTCTTGAAGCTTTCTATACGAACTTACATAATCCGTTTGCTTTTCGTTCATTAAAAGAGAAGACGACTGATGGTGATGAGATTACAGAAAGATATAATTCTATTGGTGCACAAGTGTATGGCGTAAACTGTGAACTACAGGCGGCATATTCTTCATTTTTGGAATTTCAAACAGGATTTACATTACAGAAGAGCAATTATAAAGAGAAGTTGCAATGGAGCGATGATGATAATGTTCCATTTGAAAAACGATTGTTCCGAACCCCTGATGCATATGGATATGTTCGTATGGAGATTATGCCAGTTAAAAGATTTTCAGCTTCGATAACCGGTAATTATACAGGGAGTATGTTGGTTCAACACAAAGTAGGATCTGGAACGGATATTGATATTGCAGTCAATACAAAACAGTTCTTTGAAGCAAACCTTAAGCTGACATATGATATTTCATTGTTCGACAATGCAACCTTGATGCAAGTCAGTCTTGGTGCTCTCAATATCTTCAATTCTTATCAGAATGATTTTGATAAAGGGAAGGAAAGAGACTCCAATTACATATATGGACCGATGATGCCTCGCAGCATTTATGCCGGTGTGAAATTTGTATTTTGATCAGTTCGGTTTTTATTGAGTGATATGGTAGTTATTATCTATCCAGTTATAGATGATAACTATTAGAAGGGTTTATTTTCCATAGGAAATTTGTTTTAATGGAAAATTGGTTGTATCTTTGCATCGAATTAATAAACAAATCAGATATAAAGAATATGGTAGCAAGTTATTTAAAAAAGAATTGGATTACAATCTTGGGTGTTGTAATTGGATCAGCGGGAGGTTTTTTGTATTGGCGATTTGTAGGTTGTAGTTCCGGATCTTGTCCGATCACATCTTCTCCTGTCATTAGCGCTGTTTGGGGAGCTATATTAGGAGGATTATTATTTAGTCTGTTTACAAAAAAGGAAGAAGGCAAATGAATAATCTATTGAAAAATTGGAATGTCGTTCGTGTAATACGATTGATGATCGCTGTTATTATTGCAATATATAGTTATGTTTCAAAAGACTATATATTCTTATGGTTGGCAGGTTTCTTTTTCTTACAGTCCATTTTAAATTTGTCATGCTGTGCATGCGGTACGTCTAGTTGTTCTTCAGAAGCTGACAATAAGAAGAAGGGAATATATAAAGATATAGTTAAGCCCTATAGTATTGATAATAAAAAGTAAACAAAGAATTAATAATTAAAATTGATAAAAATATGAATACAGTAAAACTGACAAAAGAAGAATTCCTTACCAAAGTAGCGAATTTCGAGACAAATCCCACTGAGTGGAAATATCTTGGTGACAAACCAGCGTTGATCGATTTCTTCGCGACATGGTGCGGTCCGTGTAAAATGGTGGCTCCTATTCTGGAAGAATTGGCTGCCGAGTATGGCGACAAGCTTGTTATTTATAAAGTAAATACAGAGGAGGAGGAAGATTTGGCCTCTATTTTCGGCATCCGTTCCATTCCTTCACTATTGTTTATTCCAAAGGAAGGACAACCACAAATGGCTGTGGGAGCAATGGCTAAAGCAGACCTGAAAAGAGCTATTGATGATATTCTTTTCTCGGCATGAGCGGATATTATAATTTTCACCCGGCATAGTAGATATATCTGTCTGTGTCGGGTGATTAAATGAAAGGGAATAATGAAAGAACGAAATGTAAATTTGTTATGTCAGATAAGAGATATTTATCGTTCTATTGCTGATTTTGAGAACGAGTTTATTAAGAAGCATGATCTTTGTTTGAACGAGGGCATGTTGTTATGTACATTATCAAATGCAGAGAGATTGTCTTCAGGAGAAATAGCAGAAATATTAGGCCTTACAAATTCCAATGCTTCGAAAGTTATACGGGCGGTTGAAAAGAAAGATCTAATTAAACGTGAACTGGGAGATCAGGATAAACGACAAATGAATTTTATACTAACCAGTAAAGGTTTGGCTATGATTAAGAAAATAAAAACCGAAAAGTTTGAAATCCCTGATTTATTGAGGGCATGTTTAGCAGGATAATTTTTGAATATGGGAACTTTGAGGTTTGATTCATAACCTGATAGCATACTTTTTCAATCGAGAGTCAATCATGTGGTCGGGAATAATATCACGAACACATCCTGCTACAATATTAAGCAGCCGTTCTCGGACGTAATCGTGACGTACAACCAATGATATTTCTCTTACAGGCTCAGGATTCACAATACGACGAATCTTTGCTTGTTGACAATGACGCAATAGTTCGACATGTAGCTCTGGGATAATAGTGAATCCTCCATTTTCGTCTACGATTTTTATTAATGTATCTATGCTGCCTGCTTCATATTCAGTAGAGTAGTCGGATTTATGTTCGCATATATTTAGAACCTGATTACGAAGACAGTTCCCTTCTTGCAATACCCATAAATGTTCAAAAGGGATATGATTTGTTTCTATCTCTTTTTGATCATATAGATTTTCAGAAGGAGATATGTAAGCTACAAATTTTTCATAATATATAGGTATTTCCAACAATTGGCTATTATTTAAAGGGGTAACCATAAGCGCCATATCTAATTCGGCACGTTCCAGCCGTTGAGTAATAGTAGATGTCCGCAACTCTGAAACATGAAGCATTATGTCGGGGTGATCCTTGTGTAGCATTTTGAATAATTTCGGCAAGATATAAGGCGCGACAGTCGAAATGATTCCCATACGTATTTCTCCGGAAGATTGCTCGCGTTCAGATAATGCTATCTCTTTAAGTTGAGATGCGTTATATAGTAATATTTTAGCTTGAGATATGATGCGTTCACCGGCAAGAGTTGGTTTTACCGGATGGAAATTACGATCGAAAATTTGAACGTTTAATTCGTTCTCTAATTTTTGAATCATTGAACTCAATGTAGATTGAGTTACATTGCATGCATCTGCAGCTTTAACAAAGTGGC
>JAQWBH010000207.1 GCA_028707405.1 Parabacteroides sp.
GACAAGACCCATTTGCGGGACTTGTTCGACAAAAAGAATATCAATGATGCCAAAGATCTCTATGGTTCGAGTGAACTAAATTTATTCAACTTTTAACCGTGTCCAATTTTTAGTGGACACTTGTGATCTATTCTACTGAATTATCACTGTCTTTTTTAGTTATTCAATGACCACATAGTTCCTCATTGTCTGATATAACGAATCACTTTCTTCGATCTGTAAAAAGCACTTCCAATTCTGTTTCCTTTTTAAAATCATACAGCGCCATGTTTCGTAACGAAAAATAACTGTCGAAAGAATCTCGAATGGCCGTATAATAACGCTGCATGGCATCATTTTGGTCGTTTAGAGCCGTCGTGAGCTCATAAACGGACACTTTCCCCAATGTGAATTTTTGTACTTGCATCCGATACTGTTCCTGTGATAACTTATAAGCTTTCTCCGAAGTAAACCAAAGTTTCACGGATTGGTTGTACGTGTTTATCTTTTCTCTTATGTCATTTTCAAATTCGAGTATTCTGTTTTCAATGGCTAAATTACTTGCCTGATGGGTGTTTTCGGCAATGCGCATCCTGTTTTTATTAATACCCCATTGAAAAACAGGTATTTGAAAACCAATATTAAGTGATTGCCGTTGATTTCCATGTCTGTAAGCATTTATAAACGTTTCGGCATACTGATTAATTCCGTAATTCAGGTTAATGTTGCCATTCAGTCTATTACTTAATTTGGCAGAGAACAGACTCTTTTCGGCTTCCAATTTTTGTATTTCCTGTTGTTTGAAAAAAGGATTGTTCTTTTTTACGTATGTTGTTACTAAATGAGCGTCAATAGACAAAGGCAGCTCAAAGACAGGTATACCTATATCAACACTATCAGCATTTATCCCCAAAAATGTCATTAATTTTTGCTGTGATTCCGTATAATTTTTTGTGCCATTCTCATAAGCATATTGCGTATTGAGAGATTGCAGTTCTATCTGCTTGAAGTCATATTCCGTTATATTGCCGTTTTTCAACTTTACTTCTGCAATATGCAACAATGTATCGTTGTTTTGTTTGTTTTCAAGTGCTAGTTCTTTTTCCATTTTGTTCAGCAAGGCATTCATGAAAAAATTCAAAGCTTCATGCTGAATTTGGGAAATATTGGTACAGTATTGTTTTATGGCTACAAGGTTCCTTGCATATTCAATATCGTTTTCCAGCCGGTGAAGTTTACCGCCTCCGAATAACTGTTGAGAATAGCCGATTGCAATGGGAGTTGTGCTGAAACTGTTTCGGTTCCGGGAAAATTCATTCAGATAATTTAAGTTACTATTGATGGTTAATTCCCCGCCTGTAAAGCCTATTTTTTGTCGTATTGAGGGCCTATACTGCTATTGTTCGAGTAATCTTCCACATACGAATAACTGCCGTCCTCCGGTTTTTGCAACACCCGGTAAGAACGATTGAAACTTATGGGATTGAAATTTATAGACAAAGAGGGTAGAAAACTTTTTTTATAATTTTCAAAAAGCAATAATTCGTTCTGAAAATTCAGGTTTTCTATTTTAGCCTTAGGTGATACTAAGACCAAAGAATCAATGACTTTGTCTATAGTTATTTTTCTGACCTGAGATTGAATAGGGAAATGTGAAGATAGCAAAATAAATACAAACACATATATTCTTCCTAAATTTAATTTGGAACTCATTCTTGTAAAATGTAGAAATTACTTATTGTAGTTATCATTAAATAAACTCTCATAAACATTATAGGTAAATTCGCACATTACTCCTGTGAACTTTTCTTTAAATAATCGCCTTAGATTGTTGCCCATTTTGTTCCTTAATTCCTTGTTCTCTATCATTTCAATTATATTCTTAACAAATAGTTTTTTGTCGGCATAGAGTCCAACACCCGGATTAAAGACAAGTTTATTAAATAGTACCGTTTTATGATCTTCAAACATTTCCGACAAAGCATCAACATCAGAAACGATCATAGGTAAACCAAAAGCTGCCATTTCAATAGCAGTATAACTGCACTGTTCGTGCAGGGAAGGGACAACCCCAAATGTAGCAGTTGCATACACTTTCTTAAGGCTTTCTAGATCAACTTGATTAATAAACTCTATATTCAGATTACTATATTCTGATAGAATTTTATGTTTTGGAATATGGCAATAACCGGCAAATTTTATTTTAGGATAATAATCGGTTGAACGAACAATTTCGTCTACAGCATCCAGCAAGTCCAGTACACCCTTATCCTTTGTAATTCTGCCGGAGTAGAGAATGGTCAATTCATCTCTTTTCATCTGAAAAGTTTCAATATCTATCCCATTGTATATTTTTGTTATTTTAAAGGGGTCAACCTTATGAATTTTTTCTAGAAAACATCTTGCGGATTCTGACATACAAATAATCTTATCAGGTTTATTGTAGTCAAATCCCGAATTTTCTTCCTTTCTGAAATCATCAAATTGTTTATTACGATAAAGCAGCTCCAGTTTTGTATATCTTTCAAAATTTCTTGAAATCGAATATTTCCATGGAAGACAGTGGAAAGCAAGCAAATATTTTCCACCTAATCTGTCTTGCAGTATTTGTACTATGCCTGGCAAATTTAAATGATTCAAGTGCCACACAATATTTTGCATGGATGATATACATGGCGACAACAAATGAACAATCAAATCAAAGTATAACGGTTTGTACCGTTTGACATTTACAATATGTTTGGGAAGATACAAAAGGGCAGTGAAACAATCGTCCTTTACAATGACTTTTGGTAAACACTTATATGTTTGAAAAATCAGGTGATGCACCCTGATATTGTGGCGGCTTTTCGATTTAAGCACTTCGCTATAACGCTCAATACCTGTAAAATAGTTGGATACAAGATCTACAATAATCACATCAATCATAACTGTCTGTCAATAAAAAAAGAAAAGAAGATTTGAGGGTATTTGATCAATATTTGATAACAATATCAACAATCTGCTGGCGGCTATATTAAAATCCCGTTCTTCTACGTTGAATTTCATACGAGCAATGGTGTGAATAATTTCTGTTGTATCGCTTTTTGTGATAATTGCCTGAAATAAACGATCAACTTGCCTTATCAAGCCAGTTGTGCAATCATTTAATTTGCTTGGAGGTTGCATGTCGATGATACCTTCTGAATCATTTACAAACTGACGTAATCTCTTATCCATTGCATAATTTGCGACGATAAAACTCCATTTTCTTTGTATGTTTGTATTATCGCCGGAACTTAACCGGATAGCATCTAGCAGATGATGTAACAATACATGGATACACTCATTATTTGAATCAGGAATTTTGTTTACCAATAAAAAATACAACAACAGGTCGCAGATGCTATCCTCCGGATAAATCTTGGACAATACTTGCTTTATGATTTGTTCGTGATTTTCGCCAAACAATTCCCCAAAATCGGCTTCAATAAATTTGTTGTCGATCAGGTAATTCAGTATCATCCCAACGCCAAGAGTCCCTTTATAACAATAATCGTTATTGAGAAAAGCCAATGATTCCTGAAAAAACTCAAAAGCATATTTTTCCAGAAAAGAATCTTCGCGTGACAATTCAAACAACGCCAGTGCAGCACCTGCTTTTCCCGATAATCCTACCTCAGTAACTGATAAGCCATCAATGAGAAGATAGTTCTTGATGGACTCAAAAAAAGAATCATGTATTGTTATTATGGCATTATTACTTGTACTCATCTTATAATTTAAGTAGTTCAACAAAATTAGTTTAAATGATAACTTTCAGTCTCCATAAGCGTTATTCCAATACAAACGAAAATAATAAGTATGGGAAAATCAAACAAATACATTTGTCTGCCGAGCAGACACGCGTTTTGGAGAATGGAAACAAACATGGTCGGGCACACTTTCTACGCCAACGTTGCCAAGCAGTGCTGTTAAAGGCACAAGGATTGAGTTCACGGCAAATAGCTACAAAAGTGAACTTGTGCCAACAGTCCATCAACAAATGGGTGGACAGGTTTATGGCAGAATGCATCGAAGGACTGGAGAACCGTCCCGGGCAGGGAGCCAAGCCGATAATAAGCAGGGAAGCCAACGAAGAAACGATACGCAAAGCCATCGAAGAGGACCGACAGAGCGTAAAAGCAGCAAAGGCTGCCTGGGAGGCATCCTCGGGCAAGAAGGCATCGGAGGAGACGTACAGGCGTTTTTTATCAGCATTGGCGCAAAATATAAACGTATAAGAAAACGTCCAAGAGGAAAACCCTCGCCGCAACTCTACGCTTACAAGTGCGAGAAGTTGCAAGAACTTGAGAACCAATATGCCGAAGGACATATCAACTTTTATTACGGAGATGAATCCCATATGTGCACCAGTGGCTGTGTGCCTTATGGGTGGCAGTTTAAAGGAGAAGATTATTATGTTGCTTGCGACCAGAAATTCAGACTTAACTGCTTTGGCATTATCGACAGAAACTCCCATTATGACGGATTTACTATAACCAAATTCATCAACTCCGACAAGATCATCGAGTATCTTGAGGCTTTCTCCTTTGGAATCAAGAAAAAGACAGTTATCGTACATGATAACGCCAAGATTCATAGGGCTAAGAAAGTGGTGTGTCATCGAAAGATTTGGGAGAAGAGAGGGCTTTTCATCTTCTTTCTTCCTCTTTATTCTCCACATCTCAACCTCGCCGAAACCCTTTGGAGAATACTCAAGGGAAAATGGATAAAACTGAAGGACTACGTTAGTAAAGATAATCTGTTCTATGCTGCAAACAGAGCCTTGGCCAATGTGGGAAAAGTATTGTATGTGAACTTTAAAAATCATGCAGCTTAATTATGGGACTTACTTAATGAAATTTCACTACAGACTCTATTCCTTTCCGGTATTTATCCTGATTGGTTATTCCTTTATCGGTATAATAGCAATATATCAACCATACTTTTTCGTCCTTTTCAATGATAAACACCTGCTTATGCATGTAATTCTTGCCTAAGAAATAAAAATCCGTATCTGTCCAAATCTCTGAGACGCTGTCTGCATTGAAGTTTTTTTTGGCATATTCATCGCTTTTTAATTCCCAGACATCCCCCTCAAGGTTACGAAACAGTTTAACTATATTTCCCTTGCTAATTTGAAGTTCCCCATGGGTGGAAATTCCAAGCGCCTTTCTCAACTCATAAAGCCTTGCTTCCTCAACACTCATGTTGCTTAGATGTGATGCCGGGGTAAATATCATCAGGCATTCCTTATCTTTCGATTCAAATAAACCTAAAGGTGAAGCTTGGTTTTCAATCGGGGAAATATTCCGAAAATATATTGGCCGGCCACCAAAATCCTTATACCTGAATTCATTGGGAACGGCTAAGTCAAGGCAATCCACGTAGTGTTCACATGTATTACTGTAGGGTATATTTTGTAATTTCAGTGAATCGATCAGATGCCCCACATTGGTGTATGAGTGCAGAGGCGTTGGCATAAATCGCGTACTTTCATCTATATAAACAAACGCATCAAAACGCTCTTTAGAAAGGGTGTAAAATTGACTTTCGTCCAGTTTGTTGCCTACCATCCTGAAGGCATACCAATCGTTACCCAAGTCACTGCTCCTGCAATAAAACCTGTCAAAAGAAACATCACGCGCCGCTCTTTCAAAACTGCCCCGTACAGGCTGTTTTAATCTTCCAATCCCTTCCTGGGCTTCTGTATTAAAAACGTCTAACGCTTTATATTCCACAGTTCTAATTACGCCTCCTCCCGCATGGAAACTTATTGCCCAATAATCATCCGGATAGTTTTCGGCGATATAACTCCCCAAGCTTCTACTTTTAAGCAGGTCGCTCACACTATGTCTTTCGTGCCCGGTCCGGCATAAGTGCAGGCTGTGGGCAAGGATCACCGCGCGATCGTTTTCACCGGGTGCATAGTGCGATAACGCTTTCTGAAAGGTTCTCCACATATAAAAGTCGCGGTCGAAATCCCAATACTTGTTATCTTCTATGGTAGGAACCTCAAGCAGTAGAATATCCGATATAAATTGATAATCATTTTGCTGCATCAACGATTTTAATTTTTTATCGGATGCAAGTATACTTGCCAGATTGCTGAACCTCTTATTTGCTGTGGTATCAAGTTGCTGGTAAGGGGGTTGCTTAAAATCAAGTTTATAGTACAGATTATTATAACTCAGCTCACTCATATTAAGTATCAATGGCGTAATGGAATGACTGTCTTTGCACAATTCCTGGTATGCCAAAAAATAATGGTAAAAATAGGATTTGGCTGATCGTAAGTCCAGGCCCACAATACGTATCCTATCGGCCTCCTTCCGTGTGCCATTTTCTTTTCGTATTTCATCCAAAAATCGAACAAGGTCTTCATTGTCAGCGAAACTCTCCACATCCTCGAAAATTACATCACGGTAACTGTACGGATGTATTCCCCGCACATAGAGATCCCAGTTTAAGCACTTGTCAACCGGCGCCTCGAAACAAACAAGCTTGACGTTTTTACTGAATAATTTCCGGACAATCTCTGCCTTTTCCCGCCAGAGATTTTGAGAACCGTGTACCGACTCGCCAAGCCCGATAATCTTTCTATTTACCAATTCGTCCAACCCGGTGATTTTTTTCAAGGGGTACAATGATTCCACATTGAGATCAAAGGTAAGCGACCGGAACCATTCATCCAAATGATGATTCTTAGCCTCGATGCGGGCATCCAGTATTTGAAAGGAAACGGTATCTCGCCCTAAAGAACCTCTTTGTCCATCGAGTGTTACCTCGACCCATTCGGCCCCGGTAAGGTTATTGAACCTTATATGGTTATGACCTTCCGGACGAAGCGAAAAAACAAGGGAATCAATAAACCGTTCCTTCTTGCCGTAAAAATACAACCGGAGTGCGAGCGTTTCCAATTGGCGGTTTTTGAAATCAAAGGATAAGAAAATACTATCCTGGGGCAAGGGAACGGTGTATTGAAACCGGAACTGCAGAGTGTCCCGGTTAATGGTACCAGCCACAATTACAGGACCTCGATGGCTTGCGCTTCTCCATGTTCTTTGGATTTTTAAATCACGCATATTGCTGCCAAAACGGACTCCATTGGTAGAAAACTCCCAGTTTTCAAGATCGCTGAACCTTCCGGTCAACTCCTGTGAATTTGCAGAAAGGCAAAGAAATGCCAGTGAACAAAGAAAATACTTCATAGATATATAAATTTAACAATAGATTCTTATCAACCCAGATCTAAAAGGTTCATTGTATATTACACCCTTTATAACTGACTCTTCAAAAATAATCTTACTGACACAAAAATCACTTTTCCCGCCGAGAGAATATTTTTTCTAAAACAGGGATTAAATAAAAAGATATCGATTGTTTTTAATACCAGCCACTACCGGAACCGCAATAGTTGCCGCTGCCAGAACCAGAACCAGAACCAGAACCACTACCTCCTCCACTTCCAGAGCCTTCATCATCGCAGGCTTTAGGAATGAAACCTACGCCCAAAATATTGCTATTATTCTCTACATATGGAATATTCCACGTTGTGCCATTTTTATCTTTAACTCGGAAATACAGTTCCCCATTTATAGTAACATCTCCCTGGTAAATGCCTGCATGAGCATTACCGTCATTGTCTAATGCGAAATACACGATGCGAATATCTTCGGTATTTGTTTGTCCACTTCCACATGTGATGCCTTCAATAAAACTTTCGATAATGCCTCCGGCATGGCTGGCATTCACTCCATTTGAATTATATGCGTCAAATGCTGTTCTTCTATCTGGATAAATGCCTTTATCTACAAGATAATCTACTATTTGGTTATCAACAGCATCCTGAGACATATTCATACCCATCATATCAAATGCTACATATATAGCTTCACCAAGGCATTTATTACCTCCTACAACATCTCTCATCATAAGATTCGTCAACACTGGAAACTCGTTACGTAAAACGTCAATTCCTTTTTTTGTTATTTTTCTCATACCAATACTTCGGTAAATATTCAATTAACTAATTAAAATTCAATGATTTACATAACATAGTTTAACATAAAAAAGATGGTTAAGTATCTGATTATCAGTATCTTTATAGCTGATCAAAGCCTAATAAA
>JAQWBH010000208.1 GCA_028707405.1 Parabacteroides sp.
GGTATTACTGGGAATGACAAAGTAGGTTATTACGAATCAATCACACGCTACACATCCGGCAGTTATTCTTACAACGGAGTTGGTGGTGTCATTACTGAACGTCAGATTTCAGCCGTCGATGGAAACAGGATTACCCTAACCGTACCGCTTGCAGATTCCTATGACTCCCGTTTTACCGATGATAACACAACGCTAGTGGTTGCAAACAATGTAAAACGCTTGAAAAACGCAGGGGTAGAAAACTTGCAGATTGTTTCTCCAGATCAGGCCGTGAATCATGTCGAGGCACTTTACTACGCTTTAAACATTCAGGGCGAAGATTGCTGGGCAAGAGATATTGATTGCATCGAAACCATGGAGAGTGTGCGAATTGGTGGACGCAGAATCACGCTGGAGCGGGTAAATGTAATCAGGAAGGCATTGCATGCGGGTTCTTCTAAACCGGCAGAATTTGCTCCAAATGGAGGCCAGGTACTGGTAAAAGATTGCTCGGTTGAAGGCGATAATATTTGGTTTGTCGCAGTGGGTGCTGGACAAACCGGACCTATCGTTTTCTTGAATTGTAAATTTAAAGGAAACGGTCGTATTGAAGGCCATCAGCGTTGGAGTACAGGCATGCTGTTCGACAATTGTATTTTACCAGACGGGGGAATCGATTTTAAAAACCGTGGCAGTATGGGATCAGGTCATGGTTGGGGGACAGCATGGTCGGTTGCCTGGAATTGTGAGGCAAAAAACTACGTGAATCAATTGCCTCCTGGAACCTATAACTGGGTTATCGGATCTACAGGTGAAAGATTACGTTTGCCAAGGCCTTTTGACAAGGAAGGTTTATTGCCGGAAGGAATTTTTGACTCTCACGGAAAACAAGTCGTTCCAAAAAGCTTGTACCTGGCACAACTGAAAGAACGATTGGGAGAGGATGCGATAACTTCCATTTTGTATTGATTAATAAAGATTCATAACAAAATGAATAAAAAACATTCCATAATTTTTTTCGTGATCGTTTATCTCATTCCATTACTGGGTTATTCTTGTAATACGAAAGAAGTAAACGTGGATAATGAAGAAGAACAAACAGTTACCCCAGTTCTGACACTCAATATTAAGGGAGATGTCCAGATAGAAAGTGAAGCATCTGAATTTATTGTAACGATTCATTCAAACTCAGCCTGGACTGCTCAAATTGAACAAGAAGCAGCGGCATGGTTGTCTGAAAAAGCAACGACACCGGAGTCACTCATCTTATCAGCCAAAGCCAATTCATTGGACGAGTCCCGTTCGGCTCTGGTTACAATCAAAATGAATAAATTTGATAAATTCGAAACATTTCGTGTTATTCAAAAAGGCAAAATAAATAATCCTGTGTTTGATGATCCAATCGCACTTGGATATACATTACAAAGTTCAATGCAGGGTTCTTCTTCATTGACAGACAAGGACTATACCCAGATTCATAACTATATGAGACAATATGGATGGGATTATTCAGAACATCCGAATTCGTCTGATTTGGATCATAAAGATGGCACACACTGCCTGAATATTTACGATGAAACACTGAAACAACATGTGTTCCAATTTATTTCTCATGTCAACCCGTTTTTGGATGGTGATAGAGGAAAACTGGAAGACAGGCAGCGAAATGAAATGAAGTCCCAGACTTCTAGCAGTTGGTATAAAATGAACGGCAATTGGGATGAGCGGCAATGGTTGGAATGGAAATTTAAGATACCGAAAGGATTTCGTCCATCAACCAGTTTTTGCCACATTCATCAACTAAAAGCGCAGGAAGGCAATAACGGATCTCCCCTCATCACCATCACGCTACGTGGAAGTAACGACGGTACAAACAGAAGAGTCCAAGTAATCCACACCGGAGATGTTTCTGCAACAAACAAAGGTACCCTTGTTGACAACATTCCCATGGAGGAGTTTGAAGATGAATGGGTACAGGTACAGGAAGAAGTACACTATACCCACAACGGTTTCTTCCGGATTAAAATTATCCGGATAAGAGACAATAAAGTATTAATTGATTATTCAATAAACAACATTGATCTGTGGCGAAAAGGCGCCACGAATATTCGCAACAAATTTGGCATTTACCGTAGCTACGGAAAAACATTAAGCGATCCGAACGATAGACCAAGCAATGGGATAAAAGATGAATCGCTTCTTCTGGGAGATTTTTATATATACGAAAAAAACACAAACCCCAATCCTCAACCGCATGATTGAGAATTGGATCAATGAATAATTCTCATAATATAATTGTGTTAGCTATAGCCAGATATTATCTAGAAAGAATTTATTGACAATTAAAAAGAATTCACATGAAAAGAAAAACATTTTATCAATTGAAAAACGTATCATTCGTACTATTATGGATGATTTCATTGACCATGCAAGCTCAAAATTTTTCTGTCAAAGGAACAGTCAAAGACTTAAATGGAGAACCTATTATAGGTGCGACTATCTTGGAACAGGGAAATACCTCTAATGGAACGGTATCAGATATCGATGGAAATTACACATTAACCAATGTACCTCCAAATGCCACATTACAATTTTCATATGTAGGCATGAAATCACAAAGTATTGCTGTGGCTGGACGTACAATAATAAATGTAAGCTTGCAACCAGATACAGAATTGTTAGAAGAGATAGTCGTTGTTGGATATCGGACACAAACAAGGGGAGCGGTTACCGGATCCGTGTCAACTGTTAATAGTGAAGAATTTAAAGATATTCCAATTGACAATCTTTCTAATGCTTTGGCAGGGAGGTTGACAGGGGTAACTATTACGCAATCTGCCGGCACACCGGGTATGGAGTCAAACATTCGAATTCGTTCAGTTGGTACATTTAATAATCAAAGTCCTCTTTATGTAATTGACGGAATTGTCAGCGATAAATTTGCATTTGATGGTCTGAGTACTAACGAAGTAGAATCGATTACAGTTTTGAAAGATGGATCCGCTGCTTCAATTTATGGTGCTCGCGCAGCAAACGGGGTAATACTGGTTACGACAAAAAGAGGGTCTAAAAATCAAACACCCACTCTATCATATACGGGAACCTTTGGAGTACAAGCACCAACCAGAATACCTAAATCCCTAAGTGCACTTCAGCAAGCTGAAGGAATCAACACAGCACTTAGATATAACAGTGTACCTGAATCGGATAAAAGATACTTCACTGCGGATGAGTTAGAATATTTTAGTAATCATTCATGGGATTGGGTTGAGGAAATGTGGAACGAACCCATTACAACTCAACATTCTTTCAATGTAAATGGAGGTACAAATAATGTAAGGTATTTTTTAGGAGGTTCCTATAATTACGCAACAGGTTCTTTTGATAATATTGATTACAGGAAACTAAATTTAAGAGCAAATGTTGATGTAGACATTACTAATAATTTAACTGCTTCAGTTGATTTAAGTACTGATAATAGATGGACCAGAGGACCAAGTTGGGATACAGGCAACTGGAGACAGGAAGATTTGTATAAGGCATTGGTACTTAGAACAAGTATGGTCCCCCCCTACAAAAATGGAATTCCTGTCGGGAACTATGTAGAATGGCATCCTGGAGAAGTTATTAATTTAAAGGCTGGTTACAACAACATTGAATACACTGGACTCAATGCGACCTTGGGATTACATTACAAAATACCTTTTGTACCTGGATTGAGTTTTAGAACCAAATATAACAGATATAAACTCGGAACTTACCGGAAACAGTTCAACTTACCCTATAATATGACTTATTTCAATTGGCTTGGTGAACACAATCATATTGTAGGGGATGAGCCAACGGGTCCAAGACCAAGAAGTACAACAGATTATCTGCTCCAAAGACAACAAAACGATTTTAACTACCAATTTAACTTTCAAGTCGACTATAGAAAAATATTCGGTAAACATGATCTTAATGCTTCAATTATTTATGAACAAAGGGAAGAAGATATGACATGGTTCTCCGGGCAGGTAGAGGATTTTGCTACATTTTCAATAGATCAGATCGTTGCGGCGAGTACGGCAAGAGAAAAATCAGCTGTTGCTGGACAACAAACACAGAATGCGAGATTATCATATATTGGCCTTATTGATTATAATTTTGATAATAAATATCTTGTACAAGGTTCATTTCGATATGACGGTTCTGTAATATTTGCACCTGAAAATCGTTGGGGATTTTTCCCTTCGGGTTCTTTTGGATGGAGGATATCAAATGAGCCATTTTTTAATTTCAATTTCTTTGATGATCTAAAACTCAGATTTTCAGCAGGACTTTTGGGTAATGACGCTGTAGGTGCTTTTCAATGGCTTCAATCTTATCGCTTCACTGATGGAGCCATATGGAATAGTGCCTCCTCAGGATTAGAGTTAGGAAGTCTTGTGAACAGAGACATAACCTGGGAGAAATCAGCTTCATATAATGTCGGTCTAGATTCAAGATTTTTAAATAACAAAATGGATTTGAAATTGGATTTTTTCTACCGACATACATACGATATATTAGGTAGTAAAATTGAAAGTGTACCCAGCACTTTTGGAGCTAGTCTTCCTGATGAAAATTATCAAGTAATAGACGCAAAAGGTTTTGAAGTAGAATTAGGCTATAGTGATCAGATTAATCTCGGATCATCAAGTCCACTAACTTATTACATTCGTGGAAATTACGGATTAGCGACAAATGAAGTAATTACGATGGATGAAGCTGAAAATATCAGACCATATCAATCAAAACTAGGACGTCCAATTAATGGTTATTTTGGATATATCGCTACAGGTATTTTGCGAACTCAGGAGGATTTAGATGCATTACCTGATGGGTATACAATTGAGGGTATAGCTCCTAAACTGGGAATGTTAAACTATGTCGATTTACGCGGGCCAAATTCAGATGATCCTGATGGAAGAATTACATCAGACGACAGAGCGTGGATTGGAGATTACCGTACCCCTCCTATCAATTATGGTTTATCTGCGGGTGTTTCATGGAAATCTATTAATGTAGATCTCTTATTCCAAGGAGCTGCCGGACACCAAGTTATGATGCATACCAATGGTCGGGATTTTCAAGCACGAGTTGAAGAATCATCATATGCATATTGGGCTGATAGCTGGTCCTCCGAAAATCCTAATGGGAAATATCCAGGATACAGAGCGGTTAATTATCGTACCCGTTTTCCCGAGTCATCTTTCTGGCTAAGAAAGGGTTCTTTCTTGCGTTTAAAAAACTTAAATGTATCATATAATCTGCCCAAAAGAATTACTAATCAAATGAAATTAAGGGATGCCAGGATATTCTTTACTGGTTCAAATCTGGCTCTATTATTTGATAATATTGGAGATTGGGATTTTGATCCCGAAGTGAATAACATACGTGCATATCCAATGATGAGTACGTATTCGATAGGTGTGAATCTAGTTTTCTAACTTAATAAAATGGAACACGATGAAAAAGAATATAATATTTATCGCCTCTTTTTGTTTTATATTGTTGAGCTGCCAGGATGTTTTAGACAAACAGGATCTAACAGCAGTCAATGAAACAGATGTCTGGAATGATATACAGTTAGCTACTGCCTATATTAGTAATATCTATAACGATAATTTACCTGGTTGGTCAAGTGCTGAAGCTAGTCAATCAGATGAAAGCCAAGGAGGTTCTTCATATATGTATGGTCAGTTGACGGAGAACTCCATTGATTACTGGCCTTATAGTCAAATTAGAGAAATTAATATACTCTTAAAGAATATCGATGATGGCACCTTGTTGCAAGAAGATAAAAGCAAGTTAAAGGGGGAAGCTTTATTTTTTAGAGCTTACCGTTATTTTGAAATGATGAAAAGGTATGGTGGAGTTCCATTAATACTAGTTCCACAAGAACGAAATGATGATCTTCTTGTTAGCAGAAACTCAACAAGTGCTACTATTGAACAGATTATAACTGATCTGAATGATGCGATTAATTACCTTCCCGCTGTATCTTCAACTTCAGGAAATAATAACGGGCGCGTCCACAAGGGCACAGCTATGGCTCTGAAAGGAAGAATATTATTATATTGGGCTAGCCCTCAATTTGATCCCAAACAATCATCAACAGATAGATGGCAAGAAGCATATAAATCAAATTTAGATGCTATAGAACAATTAGAAAAAGATGGTTATGGTCTATATGAAAGTTTCGAGAACATTTGGTTTAATGATATGAATAAAGAAGTGATTTTCGTCACTCGATATGAAAGACCGATCAAAACTCATAATTGGGCAGCAGCAACCCGTCCTTTGGATGTATCGCAAAATGCGACCGGTGCAAACTGGCCGATTTTAGAAATGATCAACTCATTTCCGATGAAAGATGGTAAATCCATAGAAGATCCAACATCTGTGTATAATTATAATAATGGTTATTATTGGAAGGATAGGGACCCGAGATTTCAGGCTACAATTGCATATAATGGTTGTCTTTGGGAACTTCAGCCAATAGGTACAGGAAGAATTCAATGGACTTTTTCTGGGGCAGAATCAAATAATCCAACACGTACAGGTTTTTATACCCGTAAAGCTGTAGATATAAGTCAAAATGCGACGGAAGCCAGTTTAGGAGATACCGACTGGATTGAAATACGATTCGCTGAGGTTTTATTAAATTTTGCAGAAGCTGCAAATAAAGTGGGTAAAATAAATGAGGCATATGATGCATTAAAGAAAATAAGAGAGAGAGCAAAGATAGAACCAGGAGCTGATGGGATGTACGGTCTAAAACAAGGAATGAATATTGGTGAAATGCATAATGCTATTCTACTGGAAAGGAAGATTGAATTAGCTTTTGAATCAAAACGTTATTGGGATTTAAGAAGAAATAGATTATTTGAAACTTTACTTAATGGAACAAGAAGACATGGAGTAGATATAACAAGAACTGTTTCTCAGGCAGAGTGGGATTTGCTATTGAAAAAAAGTTCTTCTGAAATAATCGAAGAATTGAATAACAACTATACAAGTTATTTTGTCCATACTGAAAAGGAAATGGATACTCAATTTGACATTGATTGGAAAGAAAACTATTATTTTTTCGCAATACCATCCGATCATTTGCAATTAAACAGCAATTTGGAACAAACAAAAGGTTGGTCTGGAGGGACATTTGATCCACTTCTTTAAAATCTGAGCTTATAAAGAGTTTTATTTTGAAATTTCAAATTTTGCTTAGAGCGACTTTTTTAGAACGAACAGTAAAGTAAAATTTCGCATTGAAATTAAATGACAATTTAAAACAACAAATATGAAGAAATATATATTTAAACTATTGATTTTTACGCTTGTCTGTCTAATCGGAGCAGCCTGTTCCTCAAAAACTGATTTTGCAGTGTCTTCACCGGATGACAAAATTACTGCCATTGTAAAGTACGACAAAGAACAGGGAACTGTTCATTACATTGTGCAAAGCAGAAAGCAGGAAATAATCTCATCCAGTTCGATGGGTATTTCCACCAGTCTCGGCGATTTTACGTCGGGAATGAAATTGAAAGGGTCTTCGACAAAAACGATTGATGAAACGTATCACCTTCCCCAGGGTAAAGTTTCTACCTACCGGAATCATGCGAATGAACAAACATTGACTTTCAGCAAAAACGGACAACAATTGAATATTCTGTTCCGGGTGTACAATGATGGGATCGCCTATCGTTACGAAATACCGGGTGAAGGCAATATTGAATTCAGCGGAGAAAGTAGTTCCATTAACCTGGCTGACACGAATCTCACCTATTACGGACAAAATCATCCGAACAGGTATGGATATGAAAGTGCGTTAGGCCCTATTGACGGTGAACTAATGTCAAATCCGGTTCTTGCACACCTGAAAGACAAAAACCATTTCATCCTAATGGGTCAGGCTGCGACATATGGAAATTATGTGCAGACCCACTTTCAACGATCAGGTAACCGATTCACTTACAGTTATCCGCTGGATCAGGAAAAAATTGGTTCCGTACATTCTACCCTCCCCTTTCGATCTCCTTGGAGAATGGCCATTATTTCTCCCGAAAATCCCGGGAAAATTGTGGAATCTTATCTGGTAGAAAGCTTAAATCCACCCACAAAGCC
>JAQWBH010000015.1 GCA_028707405.1 Parabacteroides sp.
AATTATACAACGAACAGTCTTTGTATGTTTCTTTCAATCTGAGCAATCTGGAGAAAAAGATGAGCAAAACTTATCGATACATCTGGAGTCCCTGGATAGCATCACTTCGAAGGAAAGAATGAGACTTTTATGCGGGTATGAAAAGAATGTTTAGACTCAATATTTGAGGCTGAGAGTTCCTGCTTTAGACAACAAAGGCACCAAATCCAGGCTTTTGAAACCCTGAAATAGTGCCGGTTGTGGAGCTGGAGGTTTGTGAACCTCCTATATTATCCTATTGATATTCAGTTATTTATCCTTCAATACACCCTTATGGGGTACGAATTAGGAAATATACTATAAAGAACACTTTCTGTCGGTCAATGACTTACGCTTGTCTGCTTAACTTTCAGGTTCAAATGTACACAATTATTTTTGAATACACAAGTATCATATTACTAAATATTTATACATTGTGCAAGGTGCAAGTTTCTATATATAGAAACGCTTGCACCCTGCACTAAATTTTAAACTATTGAAAATTAACTAATGGTTTGCTTAAATTCCATCTTAATGAACCGCATGAATTCAATAAAAAAAATCAGACGGACTTTTTCTACAATCATTCATTATAAACGATACAACTTGGCTTAATTATAAAGTCAGATAATACCAAATTAAAAAAAAAAGTTGTAAGTTTGCAGATTCAAATGATACTTTTGGAATAATACTGTCGTGAAGAAATATGCAAAAAAATCACATACATATAGATTACGAATTGCTAATGCTGTTGAAGGATGGGAACGAAAAAGCATTTTCTGTTGTTTTTGAGACTTATCATAGATATTTGTATGTGTTGGCTTGTCGGTATTTAATGTCTGATAGTTATGCGGAGGATGCTGTGCAATATACTTTTATGAGACTGTGGGAGGGAAAGGAAACTTTTGACTATAAAACAGGTATCAAGAATTTGCTGTTTACCATTCTGAAAAATTATATTCTGAATGAAATCAGGCATAATAATCTGGTAATCCAAAAGAACTACGAACTGGCACAGTTTACAGAAGAAATGGAAAGTGATTTTTTGCATGAACTGGAAGATGCTGATTTTAGGACACATTTATACCGGTTAATTGATCAGTTAGCACCGCAAAAGCGAGAAGTTTGTTTGTTGAAAATACAACAGGGACTATCTAATCAGGAAGTAGCAGATGCTATGCATATTTCTGTACCGACAGTAAAATCACATTATACACAAGTAATCAAATTATTACGTTTACAACTTGATAAAATTATTATATGATTATCCGTTATTTCGCCTAATTTGATTATTTTTGTAAAAACAAATCAGAAAAGGCATGAATTTACTAAATTTTGTAGAACAATATCCAGACGAAGCAAGTTGTCGAATCCAATTTAAAGCGTATCGTGACCAACAAGGTGTTGTTTGTCCACACTGTAAGAGTACACAGCATTATTGGAAACAAGACAAAGAATGCTATGAATGCAAGAAATGTGGCAAACGTCAAAGTTTACGTGCAAACACAGTAATGCATGGTTCTCAATTGCCATTTCGTTATTGGTTTATAGCTATTCACTTGTTGACTAGCACAAAGAAAAGCTTTTCAGCGGCAGAACTTCAGCGTCAATTGGGACACAAACGCTACGAGCCAATCTGGACTTTACTCCATAAACTACGTGAGATTATGGGCAAAAGAGATGAAATGTATTCATTATCAGGTGTCATTGAATTAGATGAAGGTTTCTTTTCAACTGAAACTCCTGATGACGAAAAGAAAAAACCATTGAAAAGAGGTCGTGGAAGTCAGAAAAAAAGCAAAGTTCTTGTAATGGCAGAAAGTCAACCCGTTGAAGGACAGACAACCAAAACTGGTAAGCCCAGGCAAGTGGGACATATCAAAATGATTGTTATAAATGACTTAAAATCCGCTACAATAACTTCGTTGGTTGAAAACAATGTAACTAAAGAATCAACCATTGATTCTGATGATTCAACTTCTTACGTCAAATTAAAAGATATTGTCAAAGAGCACCGACCACAAGTAATACCAAAACAAGAAATTGGAAAGGTATTACCTTGGGTTCATATAGCAATCAGTAACGCTAAACGAATGTTACTGGATATTTATCACGATATTAAACCTGAATATCTTCAAAACTACCTGAATGAATTCTGTTACAAATTCAATAGAAGATATTTTGGAGAAAATTTATTCGACAGGCTTATGATAGCCTCGGTTACATATAAAAATCAATTTAGGTAATACAACGGATAATCATTAATTATTATTGTCGTTCTGGCAATTAGATATTTTATGTAGATATTACACATTAGACTCATACCTTTCAGCCTAATAACTGTTTATTAGGATAATTAATAGGTATTAAAATATTATATCCAATATGATGGATCCGAAGATTATAGATAAGGTACTTTCGAAAACAGCTTCACCAGACGAAGCCAGACAGGTGGCAGCATGGTTTGCGACTTCTGAGGGACAGGAATATTTCTCACAGCGGTACGACAGGGAATCATACTTGCTAAATGAAAAGATTATTACCGAATGGTCTGATCATGAAATTCCTACTGAGAAAATGAAAATACGATTTATTTCGCAACTAAAGATGCGAATACGGACTTTCCGCTTCAGGGTGGCAGCTGCGGTTATTATTCCTTTTATTTTTTTAGCAGGGGCATTTACATTTGTTGCAAATCGCACCGGTGTGTTTTCAAGTGAAGAAATGGCTGAAGTCACAGTTCCATACGGAGAGCAGGTTCAGGTTGTTCTTCAAGACGGAACAATTGTGCAACTTAATTCCGGTTCTCATTTACAATATCCTAAATCATTCGGACTCTTTAGCCGCAACGTAAAACTTAGCGGTGAGGGCTATTTTTCGGTAGCAAAAGAAATTGCACGTCCCTTTGTGGTTAACTTGAATGAAATTAATGTAAAGGTGACCGGTACCAAGTTTAATGCAAAAGCATACCCCACTGATAATAAAATTACAGTTTCCCTTGAAGAAGGGAGTGTAAATATTGCTGACAGAGGTAATAATGTATATCCATTAAAGGTCGGCGAGAGTGCTGATTATGATCGAAGTTCAGGGATTTGTACTGTAAATAAAGTTGAAGATATGACATTAAATACAGCATGGCGTACAAAGAGCCTGAATTTTTACCGAACTCCACTTAAAGATATTTTAAAGACACTTGAACGGCAATACGAGGTACGGTTTTCAGTGAATGATTCATCCCTTTTGAATTATAAATTCAGTATTTCAACCAGTAAAGTTAACGCAAACGAAATACTTATGGACTTAGAAAAAGTCTCAAAAATTAGTTTTACACTAAAAGGAAGTAATAATTATGAAGTGTCCCCCCTAAATTAAAATAGTTTCTCTTTTTAAGGGTGATGAAATGACCTGCTGATTATTTGTGTGTTTCCACACTTTTAATCAGCAGGATTTTTTTTATAAGCTGACTCATACCTTTTTAAAACTCGTGTGTTTATTATGAACACAACAAAAAAAATCTTAAAGTAATAAATCATGAAAAAAACAGGATCAATTGCAAAAGTTATTTTGCTCACCTTTTTTCTGACTGTATTCGTATTGAATACATCTGCTCAGAAAGTAACACTTTCGTTTCATAACGAAACCTTCGAGAGAGTTCTAAGTTCCATCAAACAGCAAACCAAATTATCTCTTGTGTTTAGTGAACAGCTGGTAGACCTGAGTCGTAAGGTCAGCATTGATGTTAATTCAGTCCAGTTAACAGATGCAATGAAACAATTATTAGCTGGAACAAAGCTGGATTTCGAAATCAAGAATAATAAACTATACCTGATTGAAAAAAAAAGTGATGAGACAAAAACAGAACCATTACAATCAGTTAAAATAACCGGCTTGGTAACTGATGAAAAAGGACAACCCATTATTGGCGCATCAATTTTAGACATGTCAACAAAAAACGGAACAATATCAGACCAAGATGGTAAGTTCTCTTTGAAAGTGTCTCCAAAATCAAGTAGTATTTATATATCATATATTGGGTATATTTCAAAAGAAATAAAAATAGATAAAAATAATGATTTTGTAATTCAGCTAACAGAAAATATGAAGGCGTTAGATGAAATTGTTGTGGTTGGCTATGGCACAATGCGCAAAAGAGACTTGACTGGTTCGGTAGCATCTATAAAAGGCGATGTATTGAACACAACATCAAACATAAACGTACAAACGGCTCTGCAAGGACGGCTTCCGGGTGTGGATGTAAAACAGAGCAGTGGTATGCCCGGCTCGACCATTCAAATCCGTATTCGCGGAACAAACTCGATAAAAGGCGGCAACGAGCCGTTGTATATTATCGATGGATTTCCAAGTAGTATTGCCGCTCTGAACGTGTCGGATATTGAAAGTATCGAGATATTAAAAGATGCTTCTGCATCAGCAATCTATGGTTCGCGCGCCGCCAATGGTGTAGTGCTGGTAACGACCAAACAAGCCAAACAAGGCAAAATGCAGGTGGAATACAAAGGAAGTCTCGGATATGCTTCACTCATTAAAAAACTTGATTTGATGTCAGCATCGGAATATATGCAATTTATGAACGAACAGCAGAAAATTTCCACTGGCAACGATTTCTATACGCCTGATCAAATTGCTAGCGCCGGTAAAGGCACCGATTGGCAGGATTTGGTATTCCGCACAGCGCAGGTGCAAAACCATTCGTTGAATATCACTGGTGGAAACGATATGATGCAAGCATTGCTCGGTTTTAGCTACTACGACCAGGAAGGAATTATTCCAAATAACGAAATAAAAAAGATGTCAATACGAGCCAATTTGACTATGAATTTGGCGAAAAACTTAAAAATTTCCGGAAATTTACTATACAGTTATTGCGACTGGCGTAAAAACAACTCGTCGGGAACCAACCGTTTAGCTTCGGTTATCGGTAGTATTTTAGGGGCTCCGGCAACAATTACTCCCTACAACGAAGACGGCAGTTACAGTCTGATGCAAACGGATTTTCTTACCGGAGGTCTGAATCCGATTGCATACATCAACGAGGTTTCGGACATTGAATACGATTATCGTGTAATTTCCAATGTCGCATTGGAATACAAACCGATTTCGGAACTTACATTGCGTTTGTCGGGCAACGCCACTACCACCAATACCCGTAATGAATATTATATGACTACGAAATATCCCGGTTCGAAAGGCAATGCCTCACTGTCCTTTCCGCAAACGGTCGATTTGAATAGCGCCAACACACTCACTTACGACAAAACTTTTAACACCGCCCATCACCTTACGGCTATGGCAGGTATAACATACGACCAATCGATAGCGAAAAGGGCATCAATGAGCGCCGAACAGTTTCAGAGCGATGCAGGTGGTGTATTTAATATCAGCGGAGGAGCAATACAAAATGTACCTTCAACGGGCTACTCCAAATGGGTGCTGCTTTCTTTTCTCGGTCGTTTAAATTATTCGTATCAAAGCAAATACCTGGCAACCCTGAATATGCGTGCCGACGGTTCGTCACGTTACAGCAAAGGCGACAAATGGGGCTATTTTCCTTCAGGTGCATTGGCATGGCGAATGTCGGAAGAAACGTTTATGAAAGAAATCCCGTTTGTGTCCAATGTTAAATGGAGAGCAGGATACGGAATTACTGGTAATACAGGTATTTCACCCTATCAAACGTTGGATTTGATTACTACCGGAACCATCGTATTAGATAAAAGCTTAGTCACATATTACCGGATGTCGGATACTTACCAATCAGATTTGAAATGGGAAACAACGCGTCATCTGGATTTAGGCGTGGATATTTCGCTGTTCAGGAACCGTTTGAACATTACCGCCGACTATTACCACAAGAAAACCGATGATCTGTTGAATACGGTTGATATGCCTCGTTCAAGCGGTTTTACCACCTCTACGCAAAATATCGGAAAGATGGAAAACAAAGGTTTTGAACTGGCCATCGACGGAGATATTATCAGCAGCAAGGACTGGACATGGAATCTGGCGGCCAACGTTTCGCTCAACCGCAATAAAGTTACCGAACTCTACCAAAGAGCCGATATATACGGAGCAGCACAAGACATCGTGATTATGAAGGACTTTGTTAACCTGATCAGGGTAGGCGAACCGCTGGGCATATTCTATGGCTATGTTGAAGACGGTTACGACGATAACGGAAATGTACAGTACAAAGATCTTGATACCGACGGAAAAATAACAGCATTTGACCGTCAAATCATCGGTAACCCGCATCCCGACTATACCCTGGGGATGACATCCTCGTTGAGATGGAAAGATTTGCAATTGAGCTGCTTCTGGTATGCTTCAATCGGAAACGACATCTATTCGTTAAGTATGGCTGCTTTGACCCATGATTATCAATGGGGCATCAGTACTATGAAAGAAGTGCTTTACAACCACTGGACACCAGAAAATACAAACGCGAAATATCCCAACATCACTGCAGCGGCTTCTGGCAACATGCGTATGTCCGACCGCTTTGTCTATGACGGTTCTTATGCGAGGATGAAAAACATTGAACTTGCTTATAACCTGCCATTGAAACGCCTGGGATTGCAAAGTTCTCAAATCTATGTGAGCGGTCAGAACCTGCTGACGATTACAAGTTACCCTTTCTGGGATCCGGAAATCAACGCCCGCGGTGGAAGCAGTTCGGTCGAACAGGGCATCGACGCCTACAATTACCCCGGGAACAAAAGTATTACAGCGGGTTTGAGGTTGGTGTTTTAATCATAAATGTCTAATCTTATAAAATAAAATAAAAAATGAAAAAGATAATTTATATTTTATGTATCACGATAGGTTTCAGTTTTTTGAGTTGCGAAGACCTGGAAATGTTGCAGGAAAAGCCCAAATACGACGCCGTTGAAACTTTTACGACCAATGCAAGCCGCGTAGAAAGCGTCATTTTATCGTGCTATTACCAGTTGCGCCGCGACCCGGGTTGCTCTCGCATCGAACAGATGGAAAACGAAACCCAAGCCGATTACAACTACGGTAGCGGTTCGTATGCTTATATGTCGGAATACAAAGGCCTTGACCAGACCAATATAACGCGTATCTTGGATACTTGGGCTATACTTTATCGTGTGGTTCGCTTTTCTAACGAAATATTGGTGTTGATGAATGACGCCGAAATGACGACGACTGAACGGCAGGAATTGACCGGCGAGTTGCATTTTTTACGCGCCCTCGCCTATTCTCGCTTAGTACGGCATTGGGGAGGTGTTCCGCTGTTTGACGAAAGCAATTGGAAAGAGTTGTATGAACCACGAGTGTCGGTTGATAAAATGTACGAATTCATTGTGAGTGATTTGGAGTACGCCGAACAAAATTTGCCCGACAAAGAAAAACAGTACGGACGTCCCTGTAAATTAGCGGCAAAAACTATGCTGTGCGAAATGTATCTCTATCAGCAACGCTGGGCGGACGCTCGCGACAAAGCCCTGGAGGTCATCAACGCTGGCAGATACGCATTGGTGCCGGTTTCTACTTCCGACGATTATTACAAAATTTTTGGTCCGGACGTTAACGGTACTTCCGAAGAAATTTTTTACATCAAATACAATACCCAGAGTGGCTCCATGTTTGCATGGATGTGTCATACCACCGGTACTAACTATATTAACCCCACGCAAGGTCCGATGGGTCTTTACAGCTTGGCAAGCAATCAATTTATTTCAACCTGGAGTAACAGCGATTTGCGAAAATCGTTTAATTTATACGACAGAACCGTTAGCGGAATCGCCCGTAAATTGTGTAAAAAATTTATCGACCCCGACCAGACCGGTCCCACTACCAGCAACGACAACCCTCTGTATAAGTATAGCGACTTGCTGCTTTATTACGCCGAAGCGGCTGCCCGCGCCAACAATGCGCCTACTGCCGATGCCATGGAAAAACTCAATATGATTCATCGTCGTGCTTACGGCAAAAATCCTTTATCCCCAAATGCTTTGGTTGATTATAAATTGAGCGATTACAACAGTTTGAACAGTTTTATCGACTTAGTGCTGAAAGAACGCGGCTATGAAACCTATTGCGAAGGAAAACGCTATATCGATTTAGTGCGTTGCGGCAAATTAGCCGAAAAAGTAAAATATGCCAAAGGCATCGATATTACTTCCGATGCAGCTTACTGGTGGCCCATTCCCGATATGGAATTTTTACATAATCCTTATTTTGATGTAGATAAAGACCAGAATCCGGGATATTGATTCAATTTTAAATTATAACGTTACACGATTAAAAATAATGAGAAATTTTTTTATATTACTGATATTATGTGCGTTTGTTGATTTGCAGGCGCAAGAGAAGGGTGCTGTAAAAATGCGCGAAGGAGTGTTGAAACTGCCCACCTATTTGGTTAATGCACCGGAAAAAGCACCAAGTTTTTCACGTAATTTCGCCTATCAGCGTGCCAAACGAGGCGTTTATCCCTATGCGATGAATGATAATGTTACTAACAACCGCATGGAACAGGAACACAAAGCCCTTTTTCTCGAAAACGAATACATCGAACTTTGTGTTTTGCCCGATATCGGTGGCCGTTTGCTGTATGCCATTGACAAAACAAACAATTACGATATTTTCTATCATCAGCACGTTATTAAACCTTCGAATGTGGGTATGTTGGGAGCATGGATTTCGGGTGGCGTGGAATTTAATGTTTTCCACCATCACCGTGCCTCCTCTCACCTTCCGGTTGACTATCGGCTGGTTGAAAATGCCGATGGTAGCAAGACCATCTGGATTGGTGAGATCGAACCACGCCAGCGAATGTCGTGGGCCATTGGAATGACGCTCTATCCCGGAAAATCGTATATTGAAGTTACAGGACGTTTGATGAATGAAACGGCAAACAAAAATTCTTTCCTGTATTGGTCGAATGTTTCCACCGCTTCCAATGACGATTATCAGATTATTTTTCCAGAAAGCACTGATTTCGGCGTGTATCATGCAAAAAACAGTTTTGTACACTGGCCTGTCAGTCATGAACCTTATCTAAACAAATCGTTTTATAACAACAATGTTGATATTTCATGGTGGAAAAATCATCCCGACCCTGTTTCAATTTTTGCTTACGATCTGAAAGACGATTTCATTGCCGGATACGACTACGGAAAACAGGCAGGAACGATGCTCGTAGGCAATCACAACATTGTGAAAGGCGGCAAAATGTGGCAATGGGGTCCGGGTAATTACGGCAAAAAATGGGACAACGAAGTCCTGACCGATAACGACGGTTCGTATGTAGAACTTATGGTCGGCGCTTATTCCGACAATCAACCCGATTATAGTTGGCTAAATCCCTATGAAACGAAATCGTTTACTAAATATTGGTACGGCATCCGCAATACGCAAGGCGCAAAAATGGGGAATATACGCGCTTCCCTGAACCTGGAAGTGAACGGAACAAAAGCATTTATCGCAGCCAACACCACACAAAAAGAAGCCAATGCAAGCATCGCACTGAAGAAAAACGACGGAACGATACTATTCACAAAAACCATAAATATTGCTCCCGACCAACCATTCAGCGAAACTGTTATGATTCCCGCCAATCTCCCGAAAGAAACGCTAAAACTCTCTTTATCAGATAGAAATGGAAAAGAATTAATTGCCTATGTTCCTGTAATTAAAGACCCTAACAAGGTACTTCCCGAAGAAGTGAAACCGCCGCTCAAGCCCGGTGAAATAGCCAATTCGGAAGAATGTTATTTAGTCGGAATGCGTAACAAACAGTTCCATAACGCTTTCATCAATCCGAATGATTATTTTGAGGAAGTTTTACGGCGCGATCCTAACGACATTCGCAGCAATACGCAAATGGGTATTTTCTACCGCGAAAATGGCGATTACGAACGTGCAGCTGAGCATTTCCGCCTCGCTATCCGTCGATTAACCAAAGATTATACTCGTCCACGTGATTGCGAAGCCTTATACAATCTGGGGTTGATACTCAAAGAACAACAAAAATATACGGCAGCTATTGACACCTTGTATCGTGCTGCCTGGGATTATACCTTTGCTTCGTCGGCATATTTTCAGTTGGCGCAACTATCCGTCAATCAGGAAAATATTGAACGTGCACTCGAAGAACTGGCTGCTTCGCTTTCGACGAACGCAGAAAACTTACAGGCATTGAATCTGCAAACTTCGTTGTTGCGCAGCTTAAATCAAATACCCGAAGCTCAAACTGTTAATGCAAAAATATTGAGTATTGACCCGCTGAATCTCTATGCTGTTTACGAAAAATCACTTTTAGACGGTCAAACCTCTGAATTTACTAAAATAATGCGCGATATGCCGGAATCTTATTTGGAATTGGCAATCTCTTATTTACACAACGGTTTTGCTGATGAAACCCTGAAGTTATTGAAAGCGGCAGATAAAATCACAGCTTATCCTACTGTGAAATATTGGTTAGGATATTTAGCTGATGAAAAAGGAGATACAAAAGCCGCCAAACAGTACTTTACAGATGGGGCAAATCTACCGATTGATTATTGTTTCCCTTTCCGTCTCGAAACAGTCAGGGTGTATGAAAAAGCAATGGAGTATTTACCTGATGCTGCGAATACATACTACTATATGGGTAATTTGTTATTTGACAAACAGCCTGATAAAGCAATGACCTACTGGCAAAAAGCCGTTGAAAAAAATCAGGGTTTAGCCATGGCATACCGCAATCTGGGTTGGGCATATAAATTCCATGTCAAAGATCCGGCGAAAGCAATCGTAAATTACGAAAAAGCCATTTCGTTGGATGTATCGCAAGCTGCTTTCTTTACTGAATTGGATGAAGTGTATGAAAGTGCGAACACAGCGCCGCAAAAACGTTACGATATCTTGTCGAAACACCACGAAACAGTGCAGAAACGTTACGACTCATTTGTACGCGAAATACGTATGACTATTTTGGCAGGTGAATACGACAAGGTGATTGAGCATTTGACTTCGAACTTTTTCAGTCGACAGGAAGGCGTGAACGACTTGCACGATATTTATGTGGATGCCTGCCTGCTTGCAGGAAAAGCGCAACTTGCGCAAGGCAATACCGCCAGGGCTTACGAATACTTTCTCAAAGCTGACGAATATCCCGATAATCAATGTATTTCACGTGATGAAATTTACGATCGCAATTCGCAAGTGTATTATTACATTGCTTTGGCAGCCGAACAAATCGGCAAAAAATCCGAAGCAAAAAAATATTACCGTTTGGCGGCAGATAATCATTCACTCGAAGTCAATATTTACGATTACGAACGGGCATTAGCGAAGCAAAAACTGGATAAAAAAGTCGATGTTTCGTCATATTACGATGCATTAATTCAATTAGGAGAAAAACAAATTACCAACGAAGTCAATAACTTCTTCGTATCATTCGGACCGGGTAAAACCGAAGCGGAAGTTAATACTGTTGCGTATTACACGCTTGGATTGGGTTATTTGGGTAAAGGCGACACTGTGAAAGCCAGGGAGTATTTTGCAAAAGCTGTTTCAATTAAAGCAGACAACCTTTGGGCAAAAGTCAGAATGTAAAATAAGAATGAAAATGAGAAGAATATCAATCATATTATTGGCGTGTCTGGCAATGAATGTATTTGCCAAAACGCAAAGCAGTAACGGTCGGTGGTCGGAGGAGAAAGCCAGAGCGTGGTACACACAACAGGCCTGGCCGGTAGGCGTAAATTACGTCGCTGCTACCGCTATCAACCAAATAGAGATGTGGCAGGCCGAATCATTCGACCCCCAAACCATGGATATGGAAATGCAGCGTGTTGAAGACCTGGGATTCAACACGGTACGCATCTTCCTGCACGATTTGGTGTGGCAGGTTGACCCGAAAGGGATGAAACAACGGCTTGGGCAATTTTTCGACATCTGTGAGAAGCATCATTTGAAAGTAATTGTTACCTTCTTTACCAACGGAGGTAAACCCACACAGCCCGAAGCCAAAATGGGTAAGCAAATTGAATCAATCCAGGGGGTGCATAATTCGGGATGGCTGCAAACGCCCAAAGCCGAGATTGTGAATAATCCTTCGCAATGGGCACCGCTGAAAAAGTATGTGCAAGACATCCTGAAAACGTTCAAAAACGATAAGCGCGTGTTGATGTGGTGCCTCTACAACGAGCCGCAAAATTTCAACCGCAGAGCAGATTCGATGGGACTTTTACGCGCCGTTTTCCAATGGGCACGGGAAATCAATCCATCGCAGCCACTCACCTCTCCTATTTGGGGGATTCCGGCAAAAGATACCGCGATGGATATTATCAGCTTTTTGGGCGAAAACTGCGATGTGATGTCCATTCACTGCTACAAAAAACCAGCTGAAATGGAAGCTTTCATCAAACAGATGAAACGCTTCAACCGTCCGATTATCTGTCAGGAATACATGGGGCGCCCCGAATCGACATTTCAGGAAATCATGCCGATACTGAAACGCGAAAACGTTGGCGCCATCAGTTGGGGCCTTACGGCAGGTAAGTGTAACTTTCATCTCCAGTGGTCAAGTAAAGCTGGTGATCCTGAACCGAAAGTGTGGTTTCACGACATTTTCCGGCTCGACGGAACGCCTTATAGCGAAGCAGAAATCCGCTTTATTAAAAAAATGACCGGGAAAACACCTCCTGTGGTTACCCGTGAGAGATGGAGTGAGAAAAAAGCCACTGAATGGTATTCAAAATGGGGTTGGCTGCGCGGTTGCAATTTTATTCCGAGCACCGCTATTAACCAACTCGAAATGTGGCAGGCGGAAACATTTGATGCTACGGCTATCGACCACGAATTGAGACTTGCCGAAAATATAGGAATGAACTGTATGCGCGTCTATTTACACCATTTGGCCTGGCAAATTGACAAAGAGGGTTTTAAAAACAGAATGAACCAGTATTTGGATATTGCCGGAAAACACGGTATTTCAACAATTTTTGTTTTGTTCGACGACTGTTGGAATCCGACTTATGATGCCGGAACTCAACCCGACCCCAAACCGGGCATTCATAATTCGGGCTGGGTGCGCGACCCCGGCAATTTATTGTTTGATGATGCGAACCTGATTGACACACTCGAAATTTATGCGAAAGACATTCTGAATACTTTCCGCCACGACAAACGCATCGTATTTTGGGATTTGTACAACGAGCCGGGTAACAATGCTTTGGGAAACCGCAGTTTACCATTGCTCCAAATTGTGTTTGAGTGGGGACGCACTATCAACCCCGACCAACCGCTGAGTGCAGGCGTTTGGGACAATAAATTGAAAGAATTAACCCGCTATCAGTTAGACGAATCGGATATTATCTCGTATCATAATTATAAAGACGTAGAACACCACAAAACAACTATCGACTCGCTCAAACGCTTCAATCGACCAATTATTTGCACGGAATATATGGCGCGGCGCGATAAAAGTTTCTTCCAAACCATTATGCCTATGTTGAAAGAAAATAATATCGGCGCCATCAATTGGGGTTTAGTTGCGGGAAAAACGAACACCATTTTTGCATGGAAGAATCCAATGCCCGATGTAAAGGAACCACCCGTGTGGTTTCACGATATTTTCAGAAAAGACGGCAGTGTTTTTTCGCAGGAGGAAATTGATTGCATAAAACAATTAACCGGTAAAAAATGAAAAATAAAAGTATAAAATTATTAACCGCTTTTTCGTTGTTTCTGCTTTGTATTTGTTGCGGAAACAACGAACTTGTTCTTACTCCTGACCCCGAGTCACAATCAAAAATCACAATTCATTCGATTGCCGATTTGAATATGCGGGCGTCGGTCATCGATTCGCACAAAAACGACAAAAACAACGTTTTGGAAATGGATTTCCGCCGCAAAGTAGAGTTGAAAAGCGAATTGTCCTGCGTCGCGCCCTTCTATCCGCGAGTTAAGAAATTAACCAACGGACAATATATTTTGTTGTATATGGACGGCGCGTGGGGACCGAATATCTATTACGCCTTAAGCAAAGATATGCTTACGTGGAGCAATAGCCGACCGCTTTTTACTCCTTATCCACACGGAAATAATGATACGCGTTATTTTGCTTGCGCCGATGCAGCAGTTTTGCACAACGGCGACATTGTTGTTGCCTGTTGCTTCCGCGACCTGAACGGTTATTCCTCACATCCCGAATACAGCGGTTTGATGATGCGCCGCAGCAGCGACAACGGACAAACGTGGACAGATGAATACCAAATTTATCAAGGTTCGTGTTGGGAACCCTACTTGCTACAACTTCCAAGCGGCGAACTACAAGTGTATTTTACCGACAACGATCCTACGCCAAGCATCAGAAATTCAGGTTCATCGATTCTGCGGTCGTTCAACAGCGGACAGACCTGGACACCTGCTCTTGGGGAGTTGCCAATTCGCGTGGTACATCAGTATACTTATACCAATCAGGACAACATAAAGATTTTTACCGGACAAATGATTTCGACTCGTTTGCTGCACGACAATAAAACTATTGCTGTTGTTTGTGAATCGCGCAATGATTTCAACGGCACAAATATGTGCATTTCCTATTGCAATTCCACCGATAATTGGGCGAAATCAATCGGACAAAACGAGGAAGGTCCTGCCAATCATCAATGGAATGTGATGACAGGCGTAGGTCCCTATCTCGCGCTTTTCCCATCGGGCGAAAGCGTATTGTCATATTCTGCCCGCATCGGCGGTAGTCTCGACGGACATATTATTTTGCGTATAGGTGGCGTAACGGCCAACGATTTTGACAAGGAAGTTTACAACAAGCCTTTCCCAAATGCGCCAACAATATGGGGATCAATGGAATTGGACGACCCGCACACTTTGATAGTTGCAGCCCCCAATTTCCTGGACGGAAATGATTACACAAAAATTAAAAAAGCCTCATTGCTTTTGGGTAAAATGACCTTGAATCACCGCATTAACGCGCCAACCGACACTCCGACACTCGATGGCGACAATGCCGATTGGAAAGACAACACCGATGCATTTTTCCTTGGAAGCGATTCGCGCTCGCAAGCAACATTCCGTTTTGCGCACGACAACCAAAAACTCTATCTGTTAGTAGAACGGATCGACGATTACCTGACCAGCGATGACGCGTTGACCCTGATGCTGAACAACGGCACTAAAACGCTGAAATTCAAACTTAATTACGATGACGCTTCCAAAACTCTGGCAACGGATAATCCAGCTATCGAATGTAAATCTTTCCTGTCGGGAAAATTTAACGACGGCGCACGCGACAAAGGCTGCATCGCCGAATTGGCAATTCCCGTTTCGCAGTTAAGTCTGGGGCAAAAAGTGTTTTTCAATGCCGTATTGCACGACAAAGACGTGAACGACGGTTTTAATGGGCTGACAGAGAATGTTCCGGCAAAATGGCTTCCAATTACATTAGATTAAATACAATTTTTATATGAAAAGGTATCCGAAAAGCATATTCTATCAGTTAACTGGTGTTTTATCTTTGCTAGTGATGTGTATCTGTTGCGGGAATGACGAACCCGGGACGGATCCCACCCCCGAAGAAACGCAAATAACCATTCAGTCGATTGCCGATTTGAATAAGCGAACACAGGTCATCGACTCGCACAAAGACGAGAAAAACAACGGTTTGGAACTAGATTTCCGCCGCGCCAAAGAATTGAGCAGCGAATTAGCCACTACTTCGCCTTATTATCCCCGCGTGAAAAAGATTTCGGAAGGTGCGTATATTCTTTTCTATCAAGATCATCAAACAGGCGACAAGAGTATTTACTACGCTTTGAGCAAAGATTTGCTTTCGTGGAGTGCGAGCCGTCCGCTGTTTACCGCCTATCCCCACGGAAACGACACGCGCAAATTTGCCACCGTTGATGCTGTGGTTTTGCACAACGGCGACATCATAGCGGTTTGCAGTTTTCGCGACAACAAAGGCTATTCTACCCGTCCGCAGGACAGTGGCCTGATGTTACGCCGCAGTTCCGATGGAGGCAAGACGTGGAGCGAAGAAGAAATTATTTACATCGGCTCCAATTGGGAACCTTACCCGCTGCAACTGCCGAGCGGCGAAATACAAATCTATTTTACCGACAACGATCCTACCCAAGGCATCCATAACTCCGGTTCATCAATTATCCGCTCATATGACAATGGCATGACCTGGACACCCGAAAAGGGAAAACTGCCCATCCGCGTTTGTCATCAATACACTTACACAAACGACGATGGTGTGAAGATTTTTTCAGGACAAATGTCGGTTGCACGACTTTTGCACGACAACAAAACCATTGCAGTAGTGTGCGAAGCACGTCTGACTTACGAGGGCGTTTACCGCATTTCTACTTATTATTCAACAAATAATTGGGCGAAATCCATCGGACAAAACGAGGAAGGTCCCGACGACCACCAATGGAATATGTGGTCGGGCTCAGGTCCCTACCTCTCGCTTTTCCCTTCCGGCGAAAGCGTGATGTCATACGGAGCAAAGGTAGGTAACGAGCGTTCCAACCGCGGAATAATCCTGTTTGGTGGTCCAACGACTCGCGATTTCGACAATACGCGTCCGTTTTATCCTTTCGGGAATTACGCTCTTGGTTTTTGGGGCTGTTCCGAAATTGACAATCCTCACACGCTGATTGTTGCGTGGCCCAATATCGTTACTTCGAATACAAAATCAAGCATCTGGCTCGGTCGAACGATTTTGAACCATCGTATCAATGCACCTTTCATCATGCCAACTATTGACGGCGATAACGCCGACTGGAATAACAATACCGACGCTTTCTTCCTCGGAAGCGATTCGCGTTCACAGGCTACTTTTCGTATGGCGCATGACAACGATAAGCTCTACCTTCTGGTAGAACGTATGGACGAATACCTGACTAATGACGACGCTTTTACAATTATGCTCAACAACGGCTCCAATACACTGAAATTCAAAATTAATTTCGATCAGATAACGAATACATTGATAACGGACAATTCAGCAATTGAATGTAAATCCTTCATTTCCGGAACATTCAACGACGGAGGGCGGGATAAAGGCTTTATCGCCGAACTGGCTATTCCTGTTGCTCAGTTGAGTCATAGTCAGAGAATGTTCTTCAATGCCGTTCTGCACGATAAAGAAGTGAACGATGGTTTTGAAAACCTGAAAGAAAACGAAGCAGCTAAATGGTTGCCCGTAGTATTAGATAAATAATAATTCACTTTAAATTTTAATATTATGACAAAAAAAATGATTTTAGGAGCAATCGTCCTGCTGTTGGTGGGAATATTGCCTGTTGGTGCGCAGAATACGCTTTATGTGTATGGTACCTCCGCAAACCAAATTTACCCGAATACACACAAAATTGTATTTACGGGCGCGAGTATGTCGGTTTTCGCTGCTGACGGAGCAGTAACTTCCATTACTTACGATGCCTTGAAATTCTTTTCGTTAAAGAATTTCGACATTTCTACCGGCGCAAAGCAACTTCCCTTGCTTAACGAAGAACCAATTGCCACCCGCTACTACAACCTGCAAGGAATGGAAATTGCGGAGCCGCAATCAGGAGAAGTGTATCTGACTAAATCAATTTATCGTTCAGGGGCTGTGAAAATCAGCAAGTCGGCTGTAATTCTATAATCAACAAAGGGATCTGCTCCCTCGTTAAAAACGAAAAAAATATGAAACTTAGGACGTTACTAACAAAATTATCAATTGCTTTGTTTGTCTGTTTTTTTTCCGGAAATATTTTCGCACAGGAAAATTTGTATGTATATAAAAACAACAGCACGAAAACAGCTTACGAATTGGATGCTATCCAACGTTTGACCTTTCTTGCCGAAGGTTTGGTAATCAAAAAAACAGATAATACCGAAACGATGGTTACCTATGCTGATTTGCGGTTTTTCTGTTTGAAAAATTATACAATTTCAGCTGTCGAAACAGCACAAACAGGAAATATCAGCGTTTGTTCCGATTTTATCAATGATTTGCTAATCATCAAAAACGAACAAACAATGAGCGAAATACGCCTCTACAATATGCAGGGGCAACTGCTGATGGTCACCCAACCGCAGGCAACAGAAATTACTTTATCCGTAGTCGATTACATTCCGGGAGTATATCTCCTGCATATCGCCGACGGCAATGGAATCCACAGTCAAAAAATCATTAAACATTAAATTTATCATGAAAAAGAATCATTTTACTCTTATGGCAGTCTTTGGTATATTCTTATGCCTCAACGCCAATATTTTCGCAGAAGACTATTATGTGTTGTACAAAAACAACACTGTTACCAAATTGTTTGCAGGCAGTGCCATTGATAGTGTACGCCCCGACAACAAAACCGCTGCTGAGAACCTGTTGTTTTACACCGGCGCGGTCCCCGAAACTGTAGTATTGCCCGACAGCGTAGTGTTTAAAAATATTACAGACCTCTCGAAAAGCGAAAAAGCAAACTGCTACATCATACCAAGCAGCGGAACTTATATGTTCGACACCGAATTACGCGATGGAACGCTTAAAAGCGGCGATGCGGCCGATTATGTTTGGACGGATGTGAAATATCAAGGTATAAACATCAACAATAATGTAGTAGCAATTGACTCTCTTTTTACTGTTGGAACCGTTAAAGAAGTTAGTGTAGATGGTGTAGCTGATGCAAATTGGGTTATAAAAGATATTCAGTACATTCCGGCACTGAACAAAATTATGTTTACCGCTACCGGAAATATTGGTAATTCGCTGATTGCTCTTTATACAGAAGGCGAAGGCGGGGCACGTTCCGTTGTTTGGAGTTGGCATGTTTGGTCAACAGGCGTTAGTGCTGAAAATATGGAAATAGAATGGAAAAGTAAAAATTCAGTTACTTACAACCAATATCCTGTTGTAATATTAGACCGCAATATCGGTGCGCTTACTGCGGTTAATGTTGATAATTTACTTATCAATGGTTTGCATTACGAATGGGGACGTAAAGACCCATTCCCTACCGCACGCAAAATAGGCCAGAAAAGTTCTGCTCTTACAGAAGCCACTCCTTTTGCAGACGCAATGCCTGTGAAATTTAACACGGCTTTTGGTTCCGGATTTTCTTATTATGGTGTTACCACTAATGCTGTAACGATGGAAAGTAGCACCGCTTACCCTACTACGTTTTACAGGGGAGCAACAGCTGATGCAAATACCTGGGCAACAGACATGAGTGGTATTGAAGGAAAAAAGGCCTGGGGTGATATTATTGCGCCTTTTGGCACAGATTATATAGGTTGGGAAGCATATTCAAATGTAACTCCAAATGCCACAGAAACTTATGTTAATGGTGCGCGTCCTGCAAGATACGCAAAAACAAAATATGACCCCTGTCCTGCCGGATACCGCGTACCTACCGCCGAACAAATGTGGCTGACTTTTTCTGTAAATAAAGTAACGAGTAACCATACAGCTGTTGAAGGCGATCCGTTTTGGCAAAATACACTAACCGCGCGCAGTAATATAACTTTTGGTACCAAATATAATTGTCCGTCTCCAAATACAGATGTTTCAACCCGTATGCCAGCATCAGGAGAGCGTACCGCAGGAGGTAAATTGACTAATTACGGTAATACTACTTATTATTGGACCGCCACCACAAGCGGTGTAGCAAATGGAGCCTACAATTACGCATTAGGTAACGACCCGCGTACCACCGGTGTTAATACTTATGGTGCAGGTCGTCCGGTACGTTGTGTAAAAGAAGTAGTTGCAGAATAAGAATATTTTTGTTCGAAGGAATAAACATACTATCAAAAAAAATTATTAATGAAAAAGTATATAATTTTCACAATGTTAGGCTTGTTGTTATTGGCAGCCTGCACGGAAGAAGAACTGAACAACAACGAAAAAGAAAAACTGTCTGCTGTTATCAGCAATCCGATAGAAGGCGCAAAAAGCGCTTTTGTGAGCGGCGATGAAGTGAAAGTTTTTTCCGATAAAGATTCAAAAGGCGGTATTTTCTCTGCCAAAGACGACGGCATACTTGAGGGCGCAAGTATAGAAGGTGACGAACTCTATGCATTCTATCCCAATACGATGCAAAGTTTGTCTTTCGACGGCAATTATATTTCGTTCCAAATGCCTTCTGACCAAAAATACACCGACGGCGAAACACTGCCATCGGTATATCCGCTCGTCGCTTCGGGGAATAAGGATGATGGCCTGACTTTCAAAGCAGTAGCCGCATTACTTAAAATAAACCTGAGGGGCGAAGGCTCAATTGCTTCCGTAAAAATAGAAGGGAGCGACAGCAATGGTAACGCCATGCCGATGTCGGGTAATGCCACTATCGACATAGACGACAGTTCGCTCTTTCTAGCTATGGAACCTACGGCAAACACTTATACCTCATTTAACGGCGCCCTTACGGCAGGTCTTAATACCTCGTGCTCCCTTATTGTTCCGGCGGGAAATTATGCCAGGCTAACTGTTACTGTGTTGAGCGCAGAAGGAGCAAATGTGCAGAAAATTTTTGAAAACGTTGCACCCGGACTGACGAGCGTTACAACGCTCGACGTTGACGTGCATTACGGAAGCAACATTAATCTGTCGACTGCCGGTTTGTCGAACTGCTACATTATAGCTGCAGCAGGCAATTACGCTTTCGACACGAAATTGCAGGATAATACACCTTTGAGCGGAACAGCCGCAGATTATCTTTGGACAGATGTGGAATATATCTGGACATCGGAAGCCGAAAACGGTGTAAAGGAAATTACCGGCACGGTAGAACCGAAAAATCCTGAATATATTGTTAAAGATTTGGCTTACAATGCCGAAAGCAAACAAATCACTTTTACCGCCACCGGAAATGTTGGTAACGCTGTGATTGCTTTGTACAACGACAACGGGGGTAAACGCAAAATCGTTTGGACCTGGCACATTTGGGTAACAGGGCAAACCGTTTCGGAAATGACCGTTGCAAACTGGCGCAGTAAAATGTTGTCGAACAAAGGGCAATCCCTGAATTGGCTCGACCGCAATATCGGTGCATTCAACATTACGAATGTAAATAATGTGGGCAACTATGGCTTACTGTATCAATGGGGACGCAAGGATCCTTTTATCGGCTCGCGTGTAACAGGCTCCACAGCCAACACTACGAGAATGGAAAATACGCCGTTTGGAGAATACACTATGCCGGTTTTAAACAATGAAGCATTTGATGCGCCGTTTTCATACAACAACACCGATTTGCTTACAGTGGCTCAAACGGCAGGAACGCCGACAACCTTTTATCTTAACGCCGACAAATGGGCCAGCGATATTCAAAAAGATGCTTGGGGTGATGGCGAAGCTCCTTTCAACGATTGGCAGACCTATGCAAAAAACACCGACCCGAAAGAAAATTTCAGCGATGGTGTCCGAAAAGGTTCAAAAAGTAACTACGACCCCTGTCCGCAAGGTTACCGCGTACCGACAGCCGAAGAACTTTGGCTTTCGTTTGCTACCTTTGGAATAGATAACAAAGAATATCCGGATTGGAACGGCAATGTTACCACTGTAAAAAGCGACCAGACACAAGGACGTAAAATAATAAGTTTTGCCGATCCGAACACCTTTACCCGTATTCCGACTCCGGGTTGGCGGCAGGAAGGCGCTTTGAACAGCGTAGGCTATTTTTCTATCTATTGGACTTCGACCACCGACCCTAATCCCGAAAAAGACGGTTGGGGATTGCGTTGGGTAGTTGCTTCAAATTTGCGCATCGATGGTAGTGGTACTGTGGCTATTGCGCGTCCTTTGCGTTGTGTGGCTGAATAATATTAAAAAAATGAAAATAAATAATTTAGTTTTAACGTTTGCGATGGTTGCGGTAGTTTTTGCCGCAACCGCGCAAACCAATCCTGAATTTGCCCGTCAAGTCGGACATGAAGGAACGGTTTTGCTAAAAAACAGAGATAACGCACTGCCTTTGGCAAAAGGTGCAAAAGTTGCACTTTTCGGCATCAACCAAATTGATTATATAAAAGGCGGCGGAGGTTCAGGCGACGTATATGTTGCTTATGAACGCAATCTGCTCTACGGTATGCAGGAAAAAGAAAAAGCAGGCAAAATTTCTCTTGTTCCCGAATTGATAACGTTTTATCGCGATGCTTTCAAACAGGGAAGTCGTTGTATCAATGAACCCAAAATTTCAGCTGAATTGATGCGGCAGGCAAGGCAAAAAGCCAACGTTGCCATTATTACTATCGGTCGTTATTCGCTCGAAGGCAGCGACCGCAGTGCAGAGAAAGCCGACTACTATTTGAGCGATTCCGAACAAAAATTAGTCGAACAAATCACTGCCGCAGGATTTGAAGAAGTCATCATTAATCTCAATGTCGGAGGAATGGTTGATACGCAGTGGTTTAAAGACAACTCAAAAATCAATGCGACTCTCTTATCTTGGCAGGGCGGAATGGAGGCGGGGAACATCGTTGCAGATATTCTTACAGGCGACGCCTATCCTTCGGGCAAACTGTCGGATACTTTTGCAAAAAGTTACGACGTTTATCCTGCTTCGGCATCGTTCAAAGAATCTCCTTATTTTGTCAATTACCAAGAAGACATTTATGTCGGCTACCGTTATTTTGAAACCATTCCGGGCGCAGCAGAAAAAGTCAATTACGAATTTGGTTTCGGACTTTCTTACACCGATTTTGCGATTTCAAATATTTCGGCAAAAGAGGTAAATGACAGCATTTTTATTCAGGCAACGGTAAAAAATAATGGTTCTCGCAAAGGCAAAGAAGTAATACAAGTCTATTTCAGCGCACCACAAGGCAAGTTGGGCAAACCGGCCAGAGAATTAGCCGCTTTTCAAAAAACCCGCGAATTATCTGCGGGCGAGGAGCAAATTATTACGATGGGATTTCCTGTCGCCGATATGTCAAGTTATGACGATTTTGATAAAATTTTTCCCGCCTCTTTCGTCTTGGAAAAAGGAAATTACAAATTTTATGTTGGCAACTCAGTACGAAATACAATTAAGGCAAAATTTGAATACAAAGTCAAAACCGATCGCGCCGTTTTTCAACTTTCGCACCAGGTTACGCCGAAAGATTTGAAAAAACGTCTTTTGGCAAACGGCAGTTACGAAAATGTTCCGTCAATTCCAACTGCTGAAAATTTTGAACTTTCACAAGCGCAAAAAGCGCAATCGGACAAATTTTTAACACTGAAAGATGTCTATAGAAACCGCTCGCTGATGCCATATTTTTTGGCTCAACTCTCTGATGAAGAATTATTTATTCTCTCACGTGGACGTGCCAACAACGCCTATTCCAATACCGGTGGAATGGGTTATCTCCCTCATCGCGACATTCCAAATATCATTACTGCCGATGGACCTGCGGGTCTGCGTATCGGAAGAATGAATTATAAAGGGGAGCCGATTGCAACCGCTTTCCCCTGCGGTACGCAACAGGCTTGCACGTGGAATCCTGCGCTTATTGAAGAAGTAGGAAAACGAGAAGGCGAAGAATGTATTGCAATGGGTGTGGGCATTTGGCTTGCTCCGGGTATGAACATACACCGTGACCCGCTTTGCGGACGAAATTTTGAATATTATTCCGAAGACCCCCTGCTGACAGGCAAAACGGCTGCGGCGCTTTCTCGCGGCGTTCAATCGAAAAAAGTTGCTATTACGCTGAAACATTTTTGCTGCAATAATAAAGAGGAAAAACGCAACGAAAGCGACAGCCGCGTTTCCGAAAGGGCGGTGCGCGAAATCTATCTGCGCGGTTTTGAAATCGGCGTAAAAGAGGGCGGTGCGTGGTCTATTATGACCTCATACAATCTTCTGAACGGAATAGAAACATCGGAAAATTACAGCCTGATTACCAATATACTGCGTAAAGAATGGGGTTTCAATGGCGCAGTAATGACCGATTGGAACAACAACAGCCACCACGCCCGCGAAGCCCGCGCAGGCAACGACATCAAAATGCCGAGTAGCAGTTCTAAAACGCTGAAAGAGGGTTTGAACGACGGCAGCCTTACCCGCGCAGAGTTGGAACGCAACGTGGAATATTTGCTCAATATGTTTATGAAAAACCACCTTTTTGAGAATACTATAAAATAAATTATCACAATGAACAAATCATTTAAAAAATTAATCCTATTACTAATGCTTTTGACAGGCATTACCGGAACATTCGCGGCTGATAATTATTACTGCGTTTTCAAAAACGGCTTTATAAAGCAGTATTATCTTGCATCGGAAATTGACAGTGTTAAACAAACAAGTAAAACCGTTAATTTCTACAAAGGCGGTCAGGTGGAATCAGTGGACATTTGCCTGATAGACAGCGTAGTTTTCCGCACAACAATCGTAACGGATTTATCGGCTGCCGGTTATGCCAACTGTTATGTAGTCCCGCAAGCCGGAGAATACTCATTTGAAACAAGACTGTCTGACAACAGTCTTAAAACGGGGGATGCCGCCGATTATCTGTGGACAAATGTCGAATGCGTATGGACGGAAGTTGTAAACGATCACACTGAAATTACCACTGCCGTCAATCCAATGGATGCGGAATACATCATCAAAAATGTAGCTTATGATGCCCAAAATCATCGCATAATGTTTACTGCTACGGGCAATACCGGCAACGCAGTTATCGCACTTTATACAGAAAACGCAGGTGTTCGTACCATCGTTTGGAGTTGGCACATCTGGGTGACAGGAGAAAGCATCGACGGAATAACAGTCGCCAACTGGCAAAGCGAAAAATTAGCTACTAACGGTCAGTCTATAACTTGGTTGAATCGTAATTTGGGAGCAACTTCTATTGACGCTGTCGATAATATTGGCAATTACGGCTTGATGTACCAATGGGGACGCAAAGATCCGTTCATTGGCTCTCGTGTGGTAGGTTTGTCAGCATCACCTATCAATGACACCGCACCGTTTGGAACGTATTCGATGCCTGTAAAAACGAACGAAGCTTTCGGTAGTGGATTTATCACATCGAACAGTTTACCTACAGTAGAAGCTTCCGCACAATCACCAATGACGTTCTTTACAAATGATACAAAATGGGCGAGCGATATTCCTGTTTCGGCTTGGGGTGATGGAATCGCAACATTTGCCAAATGGTCGCAATGGGCAAACAATACCGACCCGAAAGAGAACAATTCTGACGGTATACGGAGCGGTTCCAAAACAATTTACGATCCCTGTCCAGCCGGTTTTCGCATGCCTACTGCCGAAGAAATTTATCTTTCATTTGTATTTTGGAAAGACGGTACCCACACGGATTGGGATAACAATATCGCCAATCCCGCCAAAAGTACGCGTACAAACGGTCGCCGCATGATTACCGCCGACCCGAATACTTGGACTCGTATTCCGGCTTGCGGCTGGCTCGACAATGGCAAAGTAATGAGCCTCGGCTCAACAACTTTTTACTGGTCAGCAACCATTAATCCCGAAAATCAATCGCAGGCAATGCGCTATTTGATGGGGTCGAACTGCCGCATCGAAGGCAGCGGTACCTTTGCTTTTGCACGTCCGGTACGTTGCGTAGCGGACAAATCGTTGGAAGCCATTCCTGATTTTACGAGTCATTCATCGGTCAGTGTAGATGCCAATTTGCAATCGAATATGGTGTTGCAGCAAAACGCCGTGTTTAAAGTTTCCGGTACAGGAACGCCTACGGAAAAAATCCGTGTTGCGGCAAGTTGGGAGCCTGTTTTTCACGATGTGACAGCAGGAAGCAACGGTCGATGGAGTGTCGATTTAAATATTCCGGCAGCTACCAATATTCCGCAAACTATTAAGATTCAAGGAAAAACGACTGCCGTTTTCGATAATATCCTGATTGGCGAAGTGTGGTTATGCAGCGGACAGTCGAATATGCGCTGGAATCTGAAAGATTGCAATAACGGCGCAGAAGAAGTTGCTTATTCCACTAATCCGAATATTCGTTTGCTGCTTATTACAGGCGATTCATCGACTGTAAAAAAAGAAGCGATTACCGAAAAATGGAAATTATGTACGCCAACTAACACCAACACTTTTTCAGCAGTCAGCTATTTTTTCGGACGTGAATTGCAAAAACGCTTGAGCAACATCCCTATCGGATTGATTACTTCGGCGGTGGGTGCTACACCTGTCGAAGTCTGGATAGATAAACCTCTGATAGAAAATGACCCCGAACTGAAAGCCGCCTCTATGTTACATTCCACTACGCAAGGCAATGGCTACGAAAAAGCGGGCGTTTATTACAACAGGATGATTTATCCGCTAAAAAATATTCCTATCGGCGGGGCAATCTGGTATCAGGGAGAAAGCAATCAGGGTTCTCCGTATATTTACGAAAAATATTTGCAAGCCATGGTCATCAGTTGGCGTAATGAATGGAACAGCCAATTCCCATTTTATATAGCGCAAATCGCACCCTACAAAAGTCAGGGAACCTATCCGACAAATTATTCGAATCCTGCTCTGCGCTTTGTGCAAACTCAAACATCGGAATCCATTGCACTTTCAGGCATCGAAGTGAATGATGATTTGATTACAGATGTAAACAATATTCATCCGACCAACAAACAAGATGTTGGTTTGCGTTTGGCATATCTTGCTTTGTCTGCAAAATTCGGAAAAAGTCAGTACAATGCTTTCCGTTGCCCAATTTACGACAGCTTCTCGGTTAGCGGAAATAAACTGACCGTACAATTCAAATATGCCGAAGCAGGCTTAAAAACAACCGACGGAACTGCACCGACTTTGTTCGAGATTTGTGGCGACGATCATGTATTTTATCCTGCAAACGCCGTCATAACAGGTTCAACGATCGAATTGAGCAATCCGGGCGTAACCGCTCCGGTTGCGTCACGAATGGGATGGAGTTATACAAAAGTTACCAATTTGCGCAGTGGTAATGATATGCCTGTCAGTGCTTTCCGCACTTACGATTGGACTGATACAACCGAAGAGGTGCAATGAAAATTAAAATATGTAAGATAGCAGGATTATTCATCTTGTTGGGATGTATTTCCTGCACAAAATCGAGTCGTTCAACGGTTGAAGTACTTCCTTTCGGTTGTACTTCAACCGGCGATTCGGTTTACCTTTTCCGTCTCACAAACCCTTCCGGCGCATCAATGGAAGTGATTGATTATGGTTGCAGGATCGTAAGCTTGCGTGTGCCGGATAAAAACGGGAAATTAGATGACGTCGTTCTCGGATATGACGATATACGAGGCTATGAGTTCGGTAAAGAACGTTATTTCGGCGCTTTGCTCGGACGGTATGCCAATCGCATCGCAAACGGCCGTTTCAGTATCGACGGCCTGGAGTATCAGTTACCCATCAACGAAAACCCCAACGGTCATCCTTGCCATCTGCACGGTGGTGAAAAAGGCTTCGATCGCGTGATGTGGAATGCCGAGGCCTTCCAGCGCCAAGATACAGTTGGTGTTATTTTCTCACGACTAAGTCCTGACTACGAAGAAGGATATCCTGGAAATCTTTACTGCACAGTGAAATACAGTTGGCTACCCAATAACACATGGCGCATCGAATACTCAGCTGAAACAGACAAGCCTACAATTGTAAACTTGTCGCAACATTGTTATTTCAATTTGAAAGGCGAAAACTTAGGAAGTGTTTTAGATAATTTTCTCACTGTATACAGCGATTCCATCACTCCCAATAACGAAGGTTATATCCCCAAAGGTGAAATTGTTGCGGTAGAAAATACACCACTTGATTTCCGCACACCACATACATTTTTAGAGCGTATTGACCAGCCTAATGAACATATGAAAATTATGGGAGGCTATTCTGCCAATTGGGTGCTCAATAATCAATCGGGAAGTTTTGAAAAAGCCTCTATGTTATATGAACCTTTATCAGGTAGAGTATTGGAAGTTTGGACTACCGAACCAGGTTTATTGATATATACAGGCAAATCACTTTCCGACAAAATTACAGGCAAAAATGGGAAGAACTTATGTAAATATGGTGGGCTCATTTTTGAGACCTTACATTATCCTGACACCCCTAATCATTCGAACTTTCCTTCATGCGTATTGCGCCCGGGGGAAGTCTATAATTCGGTAACAGAATATAGATTTAAAGTAAGGAAATAAGATATAAATGTAATATTTATCTACTAATCAAGCAGAAAACAACAAATATATATCTAAGGAGTAAATACGGTTTCCCAGTTAATGCATTCAGAACCTACGACTGGGTAGATGCAACAGAAGAACAAACCGACACAATAGGAATTTCCAAATAGTTATTAGAATTAATTTCGTTACAATTTAACCTTGACCGAAAGGGATAAGCAGTTATAAATATTATCTATTTTATGTATAAGCGTTTGGTTTATATCCGTTTTCTAATTTTGGTCAATTTTCATGAACAATAAATATGATTTATGTATGAATAATAACACTTTCTATGTATTAAGAATATTATTCTTTTATTTTATACAACTAATTTTTATTACTGCCGTTTTTTCACAGCAGCAAACCATAAAAATTACAAAAGGAGTAACTGTGAATAAGCCCATGATAATATATTCTCCTGAATATCAAAAAGAATATATACTTACTCATTATTGGGAGGATATTAATGCTGATTCATTAAATAGATCAAATGAATTAATAAATAATTTGTTTGTTGATTTTGTACATTTATTATATCAAGTACCTCAAAAAACAGCTATTATTTCTTTAAAAAAAATGGTTAATTTATATTTTTTAGATGAATTAATATTAAACAAGATATTAAAACTCTCCGAAAAAAATTTCTTCGATCCAAATTCTCTATTCAGAAATGAAGAATTTTATATCCCAATAATTGAGACAGCTATTTCTGTAAATAGCCTTACATATAATCAAAAAAGATATTTTACAGATCAATTGGTTTTAATGAACAAAAACAGAATTAATACTTTTGCATCAGATTTTAATTTTGCTTTGGCAAATGGAACTGTATTAAACTTGTATTCTATAAAATCAAAATATTTAATTTTGCTCTTTAGTAATCCGCAATGTCATACTTGTGAAGTAACTATAGACCAATTTTTTCATTCAGAGATTATCTCCAAATTACTAAAAATAAAGAAAAATAATTTTTCTTTATTACAAATTTTAAATATTTATACTGACAATGATTTAAAAGTATGGTTTAATTATGAACGTTCATATCCAAAGTTGTGGATTAATGGATACGACAAGGACTTTGAAATTAACAAAAAAGGTCTTTATGATTTAAAAGCAATGCCAACACTTTATTTATTAAATGAAGAAAAAAAAGTAATACTAAAAGATATATCACTTTTAGAAATTGAAAATTATTTAAACACAATTAAAGATAGTATATAATACATTTATCAAAGAAGTAGGTGCTGCTTATGAAGCTAAAATCGGTATCAAACCTGAGTTCTACATTGCTGAAATTGGTAATGGTGCTTGTAAGCTCAGTTAAAAACTAATGTTAATAAAAGAGTTCACGTTCACTATATTCCGATTTGTTTTTTAAGGCAAGAAAGAGTGTCTGTTAATTTCAGACATTCTTTCTTTTTAACTCAACTGATTCACCATTTCGGACATAATATAGATAAAAAACAAAAATATTACCGGACTTGAATTACCAAAATTGTTGACTTCGCTTTCAACTATTTCATTAGTAGATTAAGATAGAAATAATTATATTTTGCTGGCAAGTAGTGCCTTTTGAAAGGAATATCATGAAGTGAATTTTTATATCAAATTTAGTCTTATGGAGAAATTTACAAAACTATACCTTGATGAAATAGAAAAACAAATAAATAAGATTGAACTAGACGAAATGAATAAAATAACTAAATCAGTTCAAATATTAACGTTTATAGGGTCAAAACTGGAGGATTTAAAAAATTTTATTGTAAAATACGATTTCAAAACGGAAGAGGAAGAAATTTTGTTTTTCAAGGAAATAAAACCAAAAATAGTAAGTAAACTTATTTATTACATGTCTGTTCACAAGATTGAAATAAATCGCCCCAAAGGGAGCTGTTCAACTATAGAGACTTATTTATTGACAGAATTGGATCAGTTGAAGCATTTCTTTGATTGCAATATTGAGTTGTATCATTACTATCGTACGGGTGACACTTATTTCGATAAGATTTACTTTTTGAGAAACAGGGATTCTGATATTCCGTTGAATATTGCCTGTTTCTTTTTCGAGCGTGATGTCAGGTTCTCCACTGTATACGATTATAAAATAGCCAAAATTATTGCGAATGATTTATTAGAGTTGTATATCAAATCGCAGCTTGCCAAATTGAAAGAAGATGCTAATATAGGACACGAAGTTCATACTGCACTAAAAATACGTGAGACTTGGACAGCAAGCAAAACGGATTTGGCAGAGTTGATTTATGCATTAGATACCTCAAAAAGTATAAACCACGGAAATATAAAATTGAAAGCACTTACTTCTTATTTGGAGGATGTTTTTAATGTAAGCATTGGGGATATATATCGTATTTATTTGGAAATCAGGGAGCGAAAAGGAAGCCGTACACAGTTTCTTGACCGTTTAAAAGATAAACTGATAGAACGAATGGATGAAGCGGATACTGATAATTAAAAAAGAATAATAGACTATTAAAAAAGAAAGAATATAAGGATAAATATTGAGATAACATTAAGATTCTGACATAACGTTCGCTGAACGTCTCTCACGAAAATCGGCAATTTTCAAAGAAAACAGACGAGACCAAAAGCAGAATGTTCATGCATGCTTAAAGTATGCGTGGGCTTTTTCTGTTTCGTCTGTGGGTATGCCGATACCTCGTGAAGAACAGTTATGAGTCCACGTTTTTTTTTATACAAATTACTATTTTTACAGGCATGAAAGAACTTATATTGTACACGACCGTTTCGTTGGACGGGTATTTGGCTCCTATTTATGGAGGATTTGATATGCTGACTACAATTTCAAATCCGGAACGGGAAGATTACGGAAAGAATGTGTTTTATGATTCAATTGACACGGTTATTATGGGCGGAAATACCTATTACGAATTATCATGCATAGATGTCGGAATGCCATTCAAGGCTAAAGAAATATATGTCGTTTCTCAAAAATCATTGGAGCTTCACAAAGAAGTACGTTTCATAAAAGAGAATGCGATAAACGAAATCAAAAAGCTCAAAGAGCTTGACGGCAAAAATATCTGGTTGCTGGGTGGAGGTATTTTAACCGCTTCTCTTTTAGAACAGAAACTGATTGATAAAATGATTTTAATTTATCTGCCTGTCATGTTGGGCGATGGAATTCCCTTGTTTCCCAAGTACAGGGGAGTATCCAAATGGAAATTAATCAATAACCAATCTTTCGAAAATGACATTTTACAAGCTGAATATCAGCTTGTTTAAAAGATAATTCAATTAAAATAGATTTCAATAATTCCCAGGCTTTTCCCAAGTTTGGGAATTTTTTTATATAAATATTCATTGTTGTCCGCTAAAAAGCGGAATTTATTTTAAATTCACTCAACAGGACTTTTTAGTCGTGTTTTTTGTTTTCATTTCAAAAGTAAGCCCCCTTATCTGAAAAAAAGCATTGTCTGAGGGTCGTTTTTACTTATTCGTTCTCGTTCCTTTTCCTTCGCTATGACTTTACGCCAAGTCCTTTCGGGGTCTTCAAAGAAAGCGTATACGTTAATGTAGCTCATTAGTTGATGTTTTACAATTGACATCATGTTGGAAAATGCCCATTGTTTTTTGATTTTGCTTCTGAGTATCGTCAAGAGCAGATTTGCTATCATTGCAGCCCATATTTGAATGATTATTGCATTCTCATTATCACCCAAGAAGTATTTCAATGGAAAGTTCTGTTTCAATTGCTTGAAAAGAAGCTCTATTTGCCATCTTTTCTTATAAATCATTGCGATTTCCTCCGCAGACAAATCAAAATTATTGGTTATAAACTCGAATACTCGTCCATTTTCATCATCCCAAAACGCAACCCTTCTGGCTTTGTGTTTCAATTCTTTATTTTTTCCGTACGAAAGTTCTATTTCCTCATCTTTCAGGACACCTGCATGAGCATCATCGGGTATATCAAACTCCTGTTTAGCTACATAAAGCGCATTATCCTTTAATCGAGTCACATACCATATCTTTTTTCCGGTAAAGACTTCATATTGTTCGTAATCAACGTATCCTTTGTCAAAGCAAATAAATGAGTTCTCAGGTAAAATAACGTCTTTCAAAAGTACGTGGTCGTGCCTTGCAGCCTCCGTGTAACGGATAAAACAAGGCATATTATCCTGTGAATCTATAATCGTATGTGCTTTTATTCCACCTTTCTTTTTTCCATTCTCAGGTTTTCTTCCAACGCCTTTAAGAATCTCTTTAAACAAGGTTATAGTGGTAGAGTCCATAATGTACAAACGAATCATATCCTTTTTACTCATGCTGCTGTCCTGGTTTGACCCCCTATTTCTTGGACAGTTTTAACTAATAAGTTTGAGACAAAGTTAGTCTCGTTTGTATATTTTTCTTTTTCTGACCCCAAGCAAATTTAGCTTCAGCTTCCGTACTTGTCAAGGGC
>JAQWBH010000209.1 GCA_028707405.1 Parabacteroides sp.
TCATTACAAACATTTGCAATATCGGCTCCCGAAAATCCCGGTGTCTGACGCGCCAGAAACTCCGGATCCACGCTTGTATCTATTTTTATAGGTCTGAGATGTACACCGAATATTTCTTTCCGTTCGTTCAGATCAGGCAGTTCGACGTATATCTGTCTGTCAAAACGTCCGGCACGCAGTAACGCTTTGTCCAAAATGTCAGCACGGTTCGTTGCCGCCAGAATAATAACACCGCTGTTCGAACCGAAACCATCCATTTCAGTAAGCAACTGGTTCAGGGTATTTTCGCGCTCATCATTCGTGTTCATATTGGCATTTCTGCCACGGGCGCGACCTATAGCATCTATTTCATCGATAAAAACAATACAAGGTGCCTTCTCTTTTGCCTGACGAAACAAGTCACGCACACGCGATGCACCCACGCCGACGAACATCTCAACGAAGTCGGAACCCGAAAGTGAGAAAAACGGAACGTTCGCTTCACCAGCAACTGCTTTTGCGAGCAACGTTTTACCCGTCCCCGGAGGGCCTACCAGTAAGGCACCCTTGGGAATCTTTCCGCCAAGTTCGGTATATCTCTGCGGACTTTTAAGGAAAGAAACAATCTCTTCAACCTCCTCTTTGGCTTCAGAAAGTCCAGCCACATCTTTAAATGTCACTTTGGGACCGTTTTCCTTGTCGAAGAGCTGCGCTTTTGAGCGCCCCACATTGAAAACGCCGCCTGCACCGCCACCGGCTGCTCCACCTGACATGCGTCGCATGAATACAATCCAGAGAATAATAAGCAAAATTAAAGGGCCGAATGAGATCAGAAAACTCCAAATCGCATCGTCGCTCTCTTCAAAACGCACTTGAGTGTCGATATGATAGTTTGCTACAGCCTTATCGTAAAAATCGGAAAATTTGTCAGCTGAAGGTATCGTTACATACACTTTAGGGTTTGAACCCAGAGAAGTGGTGTCGCCACGGAAAACCATTCCTCTGCATCCGATTCTGACTGTTGCCTCAACATTGTTCTTTTTATTGTGCACAACCATCTTGTCGAATGCATTTTGTTGCGCCAAACGTTGAAACTCAGTCCATCCCAATTCGCGCGATGTTGAAGTATCGTTAGTCAGATATAAAGCAATAAGCATCATAAAGATTAATCCATACATCCAATACAAATTAAAGCGGAACATCTTCTGCTTATTGTTCTTAGGCGACTTATTAATCATGTCGTTGTTATTTTCCATATTGATTTTTTATATTGTTAAACCAACAGTCAATCGAGATTCTGTATTGCGGTCACCTTGGCATCCGACCAAAGATTCTCCAAATTATAGAATTCCCGAAGCTTGGGCAAAAATATATGTACAAGTATTGTGCCATAATCCATGCCGATCCATTCGGCACGTTGTGCGCCCGCAGTTGACAGAGGTTTTTCTCCTGCATTTTTATTAGCAAAATCCCAAACCGAATCAGATAAAGCCGATACTTGCGTTGGTGTATTGCCTTCACAAATTACCATATATTCACAAATGGTTCCGTGTAGACGAGTTAAGTCTATAGTAACAATATCTTTTCCTTTTTTTTCTTGTAAGCCTTCTACAATAGTTTGTAGTAATTCTTTTGTTTGATCCATTTAATATTAATTGGTTGATATTTGATGTGCAAATATACTTTATAAATTTGGTTTGCGTACCATTTCTTTTCTTATAAAATAGCGAATAGCTTTTCATTTTGATATAATTTTCATACGGTGGAATTTTTTTTGCCCTATTCATTGCAAATCATGAAAAAGTAAATACCTTTGCAGCGTCAAAGAAAGAAATAGGCAGTTTCGCGACATATTGTTCAATGGTGTAAAGGTAGCACAACAGATTCTGGTCCTGTTAGTCCTGGTTCGAATCCGGGTTGAACAACAAAGAGAGTGAAACATGAATGATTCTTTTAGTGATATTGTTCAATGGTGTAAAGGTAGCACAACAGATTCTGGTCCTGTTAGTCCTGGTTCGAATCCGGGTTGAACAACAAAGATCGAAACGGACCCAATAAATTCACTCAAAAACGGTCTCAAAATCCTTTCGATAAAAATTCAAAGCAGCTTTTAAGAATGTTAATTTACTATTTATGAAATCACAAATTGACCTGATACTTATGCGGATTTACTAGTAAATATGCTGCTTATTTTATAAGACTTTTCATCGTGAGTGGCTATTTTTTAACGCTTCCATTATATTTTTCCAGTCTGATGCCAGTGTTTGCATATCCGGATAAAGCAAATTGGCTCCGGCATTCAGCAGATAGTCATCTTCCAGCGGACCAGTGTTCACCGCAATGGTAAATATGCCTGCAGCAACAGCTGCCTCGACGCCCATCGGAGCATTTTCAACGACAAAAGCTTCGTTAGCCTTAACTCCGGCTTTTTTCAATCCCATAAGATAAGGTTCCGGATTGGGTTTGCCATACTTGACATCGAAGGCGGTCACCATATTCTCGCGTTGAAAATAGCCCGGATAAGTATGTTCCAGTTTATTGATAAGACTATGTTGTCCTGAACCTGTCACAAGAAATGTCTTTAATCCTGAAGCTTTTACCTCCGCCAGCATCTCTGCGGCGCCGGGCATTGGATTACCATCATTATATTTTTTAAATAAAGTTGCTTTTTCCTTATATATAGACTCCTTTTCTTCTTCGGTCGCATCGCGATGGAACGTTTTTTGATAAAGTTCATTGATCGTACTTGCTCCTGTACGTCCTTCATACAAATAAAATATCTTCCGGTCGGCAATCAGATGATGGTGCTGAGCCGTCTCATGCCATGAGCGAGCATGGAAACGCATGGAGTCATATAATACACCATCCATATCAAAAAGAACAGCTTTGGGAGAAAGAAACGATTGATTGCTTGTCTGCAAGTAATGCTCTATAGCTTCTTGTATCATTGTTTATTTAAATATATGATGACCGAGTAAAAAAACAATTGGCAGTCAGTAATAACCACTTATTACCGATTGCCAATCAATCAATATTAATTATCAAAGTTTGGCTTTAATTGCTTCACTTTCTTTTTCGTATCCAGGTTTATTCAGCAGGGCGAACATATTCTTTTTATAGGCTTCAACACCCGGCTGATTAAACGGATTCACATCTAACATGTAGCCACTTATTCCACAAGCTCTTTCAAAGAAATAGAAAAGCTGACCGATATAGTAAGCCGACATTTTCGGCAGGCAGATTTTAATATTCGGAACGCCACCGTCAACATGCGCCAGCTGGGTTCCGAGCTCAGCCATTTTATTCACTTCATCCACATGCTTGCCGGCAAGGAAGTTCAATCCGTCGAGGTTGGCTTCGTCAGTAGGAACAATCACCTTATGTTCCGGTTCTTCAACCGAGATGACAGTCTCGAAGATAATACGTTCCCCATCCTGAATCCACTGACCCATAGAATGCAAATCGGTAGTCAGATCTACAGAAGCAGGGAATATGCCCTTATGATCTTTACCTTCGCTTTCACCGTAAAGCTGTTTCCACCATTCAGCAATAAAATGAAGTTTAGGATTAAAGTTGGCAAGTATCTCCACCTTTTTGCCACTCTTATATAATTCGTTTCTTACAGCTGCATATATTTCGGAGATATTTTCTTCAAAAGGAACCGTTGTATCCGTTGTTTTTTCGAGTGAAACAGCACCTGCAATCAGTTCTCGGATGTTAATGCCGGCTACGGCAATAGGCAGCAATCCTACAGGAGTCAGCACAGAAAAACGTCCGCCCACGTTATCAGGAATGATAAAAGTCTTGTAGCCCTCTTTGTCGGCCAACGAACGCAATGCCCCTTTTTTTGCATCGGTGATGGCTACGATACGATGTTTGGCTTCTTCTTTGCCTACAGCATCTTCCAATTGTTTTTTGAGCATACGAAAAGCCAGAGCCGGTTCGGTTGTCGTACCCGATTTGGAGATATTAATCAGACCGAATTGTTTACCTTTCAATATTTCACAAAGCTCATAAAGATAATCTTCACCAATATTGTTGCCGGCATACAACAGTACAGGGTTCTTCCGATCGGTATGTAACCAGTCGAAACTGTTATTGAGGGCTTCAACTACAGCTTTTGTTCCCAAATAGCTTCCACCGATGCCAATAGCTACTACCACTTCGCATTTTGAACGAAGTACACTGGCTGATTTTTCGATATCTTCGATTTCAGCTTCCGTGATAGAAGAAGGAAGATGTAACCAACCAAGAAAATCATTGCCTGCGCCGTTGCCGTTCTGCAACTTGGCATTGCATTCACTTGCTTTCTTTGCCTGGGCGTAAACCTGTTCTTTGGTAACAGTGCCTAAAGCTTTGTCGATGTTAAGACTGATGTTCTTCATATTATACATATGTATTATAACGCCATAAGCGTTTGATGTTATTTGAATGTTTCTGTAAGTTTCCGGATCACTGTCACCGGCGATTTCTTTTCATACAAAATGGAATACAATGCATCCAGAATCGGCATGTCGACTTTGTATTTCTCATTGATCTCGTAAATACATTTGGTTCCATAATAACCTTCGGCAATCATCTCCATCTCCAGTTGAGCCGTCTTGACCGAGTATCCTTTGCCTATCATCGTTCCAAACGTACGGTTTCTGCTGAAGCGCGAATAGGCTGTCACCAGCAGATCGCCCAGATATACCGAATCGGTGATGTCGCGTTCGAGCACATGCACTTCATTGAGGAATTTTCGCATCTCGCTAATAGCATTGCATATAAATACGGCAATGAAGTTATCGCCATATTTCATTCCGTGGCAGATTCCGGCAACGATGGCATACACGTTTTTCAACACCGATGCATACTCAATACCAGTGACATCCTGACAACACGATATTCGCAAGAATGAATTATTGAAGACGGGTGCAAGAGCTTCGGCATGTCCGATATTCGAACAAGCCAACGTGAGATACGACAATCGCTCCATAGCCACTTCTTCAGCGTGACACGGACCGCTTATCACTGCAATATTCTCGGCAGGCACGCCATAGAACGTATTAAAATAGTCTGCGATCAGCATGTTTTCATCGGGTACGATCCCTTTGATGGCTGACAGAATGAATTTCTTTTCCAGCGAAGTCGTCACTTTCTGCAAATGTTGTTTCAAAAAAGGCGATGGCGTTGCAAAAATGAGTGTATCCGACGCTTCAATCACGGCGTTGATATCGAAATAGAATGTGATTCTATTGATGTCGAATGTGATTGCAGACAGATAGTTCGGATTATGTTTGGTCTGAAGTATTTCTTCAATCTGTTCAGGCCTCCGCATATACCAGTTGATACTGTCTTGCGTAGAGAGAACAATCTTAGCCAGAGCAGTAGCCCAGCTACCTCCGCCTAAGATTGCAATTTTACCAGGCAAATTCATATTATTTTTATTTTTCCTCCGTATCTTTTTTTACTGTGATTTCGGGACGCATCTGTGGGAAGAACAATACTTCCTGTATATATGTTTTGCCTGTCATCAACATAACCAGACGATCGATTCCGATACCGATGCCCGAGGTAGGAGGCATACCATATTGCAGTGCGCGCAAAAAGTCCTGATCAATAACCATGGCCTCGTCGTCGCCCTTGTCGGCTAATCGCATCTGCTCCTTGAAACGTTCCTCCTGATCTATCGGATCGTTGAGCTCCGAATAAGCGTTAGCAAGCTCTTTCCCGTTCACCATCAGTTCGAAACGTTCGGTAAGTCCCAGCTTCGAACGGTGCATCTTCGTCAGCGGCGACATTTCTACGGGATAATCGATGATGAATGTAGGCTGAATGAATGTGCCTTCGCAGAAATCCCCGAATATCTCATCAATCAGTTTGCCTTTACCCATCGTATCATCGATCTCCATCTTCAGCTTTTTGCATACATCACGAATCTCGCCCTCGTTCATCCCGTTCAGGTCATAGCCTGTCTTCTCTTTGATCGCATCAAGAATGGGCAGACGTCTATACGGCGCTTTGAAACTAACGATGTTTCCATTTATTTCGCGTTCCGTTTTCCCGTTGACGGCAATGCATACAGTTTCGAGCAGATTCTCGGTAAACGACATCATCCAGTTATAATCCTTATATTGAACATATAGCTCCATACAAGTGAATTCCGGATTATGATTGCGGTCCATACCCTCGTTGCGAAAGTTTTTTCCTATTTCATATACGCCTTCGAATCCACCGACGATCAGTCGTTTCAGATAAAGCTCGGTTGCAATACGCATATACATATTAATGTCGAGCGCATTGAAATGCGTAATAAACGGACGGGCGCTGGCACCACCGGCAATCGCCTGCAACGTTGGCGTTTCAACTTCGGTATATCCGGCTTCATCGAGTACTTTGCGAATGGTACTGATCACGGTTGCCCGCTGGAGGAACGTCTCTTTCACGCCATCGTTGACAATAAGATCTACATAGCGCTGGCGGTAACGCAGTTCAGGATCGTCAAACTTATCATAAGCCACACCGTCCTTATATTTCACGATCGGTAGCGGTTTGAGACTCTTGCTTAATAGCGTGAGGCTTTTCGCATGCACGGATATCTCGCCTGTTTTTGTTCTGAAAACAAAACCTTTGATGCCGATAAAGTCGCCGATATCAAGCAGATGTCTGAACACTTCATTATAAAGATCTTTATTTTCGTCAGGACAAATATCGTCACGCGAAATATATATTTGGATTCTTCCTTTCGAATCTTGAATTTCAGCAAAAGAGGCCTTGCCCATTATGCGGCGGCTCATTAATCGACCTGCAATACTTACATTGCGTGGTTCAGCGTCGTCTTTGAATGATTCCTTTATTTCCTTTGAGAACGCATCGGTTATATACTCTGCTGCCGGATACGGGTCTATACCCATTTGACGTAATTGTTCCAAACTGTTACGTCTTATCATTTCCTGTTCACTCAGTTCTACCATTATTCTTATTATTTTGCTACAGCGCAAAAGTACAAAACTTTTCTTATTTACAGATAATAATAGATGAAAGAGTTGATTCGCTAATGTAGTCATACTATTTTTATTAGAAATTATGATGTTATCATTACTGCTTTTTCACACCATTTTCGTCAATAATTCTACTTTTGGCGTATTTCATTCGAATCTGTTTCCAAATACATTCGAAACAAATATCCATTTCATTTGAATGTATCAACCTTTTCATTCGAATGAAAGTGTTCGTCCATTCGAATGAATTATTTAATACCTCAGTGTGCATGCAAACAATTTGTTGTGTCCGGTTAGCGTTTTTCTATTTCAGTGTATTATGAATAGTAATAATTGTTTTTTTTAATCTACATTAATATGGTATATATTGCATACTATTTTCATATATAAAATATGATATCGTATTTATTTAACACAAAATAAAAATATGAACAAATCGTTAAGGCAAAAACTATGATCTATGAATTTCTGCATCCTGTGAATCAAATCGACCTGATGACGGCCTTTGGCGCGCAAAAGAAAGCATACTGCAGAAGACGCGAAAAAGGACAGGCAAAACGAATATCCGAAACAGGTGGAAACGGTGATGTGGAAGTTGAAGATCATAGTGCAAACGAAGATATTGCAAATAATGCGGACATGACTGAAAATAATAGCGCCAAAACAAAAAGAGAAAAGAACCAAAAGAAAAGAGAAAGAGAAAAAGAATGAACTGAAGGGAAGTGAAGAGAAGAATAAAAATTAAAAATAATTTTTATATAGAGAGAGACTTTTCGAAATAAAATCAGATCTTTAATTTTTAATCTCTTAAAAGACAAAGAATGGTGTAGGGCGGCTTACGCCAATTCAAACAATCCGAATGAGAATGATAAACTCGGACTACGGGATAACATTGCCATATCCTTAAAATTCCAAATAGTTCTTTTAAATATTTAATATTTAGTCAATTACATGGATTAATCAAGTGAGTGCACTTGAATTCATAGCGTTGTATCAGATTAATCTGATTACATATGCTTTAAGATTAATCACATTTCTTGCAAAAGACAAATG
>JAQWBH010000210.1 GCA_028707405.1 Parabacteroides sp.
GCTGTTGTTCTGTTCCTGACCGGAGGGTTGCCCTCCATGGTTGATATACGATGACGGGTGTTCCCGTGCGGGACTGTTGCCACCTATCGCGGCGATGCATAGCTGCGGAAGGCAGCCGGGTGGCAGAAGTCGGGCACAAGACACCGGCGCACGTCGGCGGTGATGATGAAGAGAGGGCATGTGTGCTGCCGTAGCGTCGGCAGCAAGGCATACGGGCATCTTGGCGAAGAAGCCCCGCACTATGGTATTGTCAGTCGGTCTGCACGGTGTACAGGCGGTGGTCTCTGCGGAGACACTGCCGTCCTGCAAAAGGAAAAGCCGTGACGGATCATGTTCAGCAGCAATCGGATAGTATTTATACAGGAGCCTGTATTCAGGCCCCGGAAGGATTGCTGTACCCTTCCGGCAGGATCGAAATCTTCGGATTTCATCCTTGCCGTTTAGAGATTAAACTTGGTTTAGTGATGGCACTTTCTCTATTTTTAATCTCTTTATATTATATATATTTTTAATTAAATATATACCAACACCCTTCCCATGACACATTTAGGGCGTAAGCTATTGAAAATGAAATTTATACCAATACCCTTCTCATGACATATTTTAAAATTAACTCATGATATAAAAATGAAATTGATATGATAAATTATTTAAAATCAGATGTTTCTACCTTTTGTGGTAAAAGTTTTGTTTACAAACCTTGTTTGTGGAGTTTGGACATGAAGAAAAAGGCAGAGGGTAAGCTAAGCGCTGTAAGTACGATGCCGATGATTGTCCACAGGAGCATTTGCAGAGGAGACAGGAGTGAGGCGCCGGCAAATTCGGTAAAGGTGTATATGCAGTAGGGCAGGGTCAGCAAGGAGGTGACGATGACAGGCACATATTTCCGGTATACCGCCCATTGCGCAATATGCATAAGAAGATGAGCCGAATATCCCATGAATACGGCAAACCACCACTGATAGGCCTCTTGCCATACGGCGCAGAAAGAGATGACGGATATCAGAAGAAACTCGTGAGCTGTGCCGACGGCAAACGTAGCGGTGGAATAATCGAATATTCCCTGACGGGCGAGGAAAGCTTCTAATTTTGGAAAACGATTCCGCAGCTCGTCCCTGTTTCGGACGAGCCAGCGCCTGAACATGATGATCTCTTCATATTCGTGAATCATGAATATGACGGGAAGGAGAGCCATAAGTTGATCAAGTCTCGTCATCTTGCAAGGCTGTAGGGGGCTATAAAAGCATGGCTGTTTATTCGACAGGGGCTTGTTTCATCGTACAAAACCATTCTTGTTGAAATCATACCACAGGTCGATGAATTCTTGGGTATCGGCGTTTAGCAAAAGCAACAGTTCACGGGTAAACTCCAGGCATCCTAATCCGTTTGCCGTGACGATATGCTTGTCGCTGACAGCTTGAGCTTCAACATATCCGCATTCGTTCGTGTAACGTTCGCCGCCCCATAGCTTCAATTGGTCCAGTCCGTTACCCGTATGTTTCACGGCATTCAGAAACCCGTGAGCGCACAGGAACGATGCTCCATTGCATATTCCTCCAAGCGTTCTGCCTTTGTTGATGGCTTCACTGACTATCGGAACGACTTTTTCCGCTTCGGGTGATTTCCATTGCTCACCGCCAACCAGTACCAGGGCGGCATAATCTTTGGGCATTGTCTCGAAGCTATAATCGGGGAGTGTTCGGAACCCGCCGATCGAACGGACTGCTTCCAGCGTCGGTGCAACGGTTTTCACTTCGTATTTTATCTCTCTGCCCGGTGTCACACCGGCGTTGAGAGAGGGAGCGAGGAATGCGCCTTCCCAATCGGCATAGTCGTTCAGCAACAGAATAAGTACCATTTGTTTCATAATCGGTAAATTTTATTTTTCCAGCAAAGGTACTGAAACTGGCAGAAAAACACGAAAGGGGAAAAAGGTTTTTGTAAGCGTAACGGAATAAATAGTGGCATTCGTGATTTTTCAAACCGGTAAGTGACTGCGAATGATGTTACTTGTCGCCCATTATTTGTATTATCTATACGTTGTTTTAGATAAATTGTTATATCTTTGCTTCAAAATGCAAGATAGGCGGCATCGCGGCATCATTTTCAGGCAAGTTTGAAGATTCTGTTCACGGTTGGTTCTATTGTTTATTAAACAAGCATAATTAAATGAATAAGTTGATGATTATATCGTGTGTTACTGCCGGTCTTATGACAATGGCCGGGTGTATCAAGCCCAAAGATGCATCGGATACGGATGCACTGAAGTTATCGAATCTGGATACCGGTACTTCTGCCGGTGAAGATTTCTATCAATATGCCTGTGGCGGATGGATTAAGAATAATCCGTTAGGTGACGAGTATGCCCGCTTTGGGACATTCGATCTATTGAGAGAAAGTAATAATGAGCAGGTGAAATCGCTTGTTGAAGGGCTGAAGGAATCTTCTCAGAAACAGGGTACGGAAGCCTGGAAGATCGCTGTTCTCTATGCGATGGGGATGGATAGTGTAAAATTGAATGCGGATAAATATGCCCCGGTAAAAGAGCAACTGGAGAAGATTGAAAAGATTGCGACTGAAGATGATGTAGTCAGGATGATTGCAGAGATGCATCTGATGAGAATCAGTCCGTTCTTCAGTATCTCTGTCGGTGCCGATGAGGGCAATAGCTCGATGAATATTGCCCAGCTTTATCAGGATGGTCTGGGAATGGGTGACCGCGATTATTATTTAACGGATAATGAGGATAATAAGCGGGTGATGGAAGCTTACAAAAGCTATATCGCAAAGCTGTTTGAAATGACGAATCATACACCGGAACAGGCCAAGGCCGCTGTCGAAGGGGTTATGCAGATAGAAAAGGGAGTGGCAAAGATTTCTTTTAGCCGCGAGGAATTGCGTGACTCAAAGAAAAATTATAACAAGCTTACTATCGCGGAACTAAAAAAGAAAAGTCAGCCATTTAACTGGACTCTATATTTCGAACAACTGGGATTGAAGGATTTGAAATCCGTGGATGCTAAGCAATTGCCTTATTATAAGGGGTTGGCTAATCTTTTGAAGACAACAACCCTGGAGGCTCAGAAGTGTTATCTGGCATTCAGTTTGCTGAATGATGCAGCTCCATACCTGAGTGATGATTTTGTAAATGCGAACTTTGATTTCTACGGCAAGGCATTGTCCGGTAAACAACAGATCCGTCCGCGATGGAAGCGTTCGCTGTCATTTGTCAATGATGCATTGGGAGAAGCCGTCGGGCATTTGTATGTAGACAAGTATTTCCCTCAATCGTCCAAAGATAAAGTGCTGGCGTTGGTCGGCAATTTGCAGAAAGCGTTAGGTCAGCGTATTGCCGGATTGCAATGGATGAGCGATACCACAAAAGCTAAAGCGCAGGAGAAGCTGGCTGCTTTTACGGTAAAGATAGGCTTCCCCGACAAATGGCGCGATTATTCAAAATTGGAAGTGAAGAAGGATTCATATTGGGCGAATGTATGCCGGGCGGCTGCTTTTGAAACGGCTGATGACTTTGCGAAGATCGATAAACCTGTTGACAAGACCCGTTGGGAGATGAGTCCGCAAACGGTGAATGCTTATTATAGTCCGAACACAAATGAAATCTGTTTCCCTGCAGCTATTCTGCAGCCTCCGTTCTTTAATCCGAAAGCCGATGATGCCGTTAATTATGGTGCGATAGGTGTTGTTATCGGGCATGAAATGACACACGGATTTGACGACGAGGGAAGAAACTATGACAAAAACGGTAACCTGACGGATTGGTGGACTGCGGATGATGCGAAACTGTTTACTGAAAGAGCTGAGCGCCTGGTTAAACAGTATAGTGGTATTGTTGTAGCCGACACCGTACATGCAAACGGTCGGTTTACGCTGGGCGAAAATATTGCTGATCATGGAGGATTAATCATTGCACATCTGGCCTATCTCAACTCCCTGAAAGGGAAAGAGGCTCCAAAACCTATTCAAGGTTTTACTGATGAGCAGCGTTTTTATCTGAGTTATGCCGGTCTGTGGGCTCAGAACATCCGTAAGGAAGAAATTCTTCGGTTGACCAAAATAGATCCTCATTCATTGGGAAAGTGGCGTGTGAATGCAGCTTTGAAGAATATGGACGCTTTCTATAAGGCTTTCAATATCAAATCCGGCGATAAGATGTATATGGCACCCGAAGACCGAGTACTAATCTGGTAATATAATGCTGAATGAGAAAGTTTGTTTTATTTGCTGCAGCTTTGTTGACAATTGCCTGCGGAGAGGCGCAGAATGTGCAGTTGCATTATGATTTCGGACACGCTTTATATGATAAGGATCTGCATGAACGCCCGCAGTTGACGTCAACCGTCGAAATGTTTAAAGGCGACAAATGGGGAAGTACCTATTTCTTCATCGATATGGATTATACGAGTAATGGCGTTGCTGCCGGATATTGGGAGATATCGCGTGAGCTTCGTTTCTGGAAACCTCCTTTCTCGTTGCACGTTGAATATAATGGGGGGGCATCCAATCAATTTTCCTATAAGAATGCTTATCTCGGCGGTGCTACCTATTCCTATAATAGTAAAGATTTTTCACGTGGATTTACGTTGACTGCCATGTATAAGTATATACAAAAGCATCAATCTCCTAATAATTTTCAGTTGACGGGTACCTGGTATATTAATCTGTTTAATAATGGATTAGTTACCCTGAGCGGCTTTGCCGACTGGTGGAGGGAAAAGACAGATTACGGGAAGTTTATATTTTTGAGCGAGCCTCAATATTGGTTGAATCTGAATAAACTCAGTTGCGTTGATGATGATTTCAAGCTAAGCGTCGGAGGCGAAGTAGAACTGAGCAATAACTTTGGCGGAAGAGATGGCTTCTATGCTATTCCTACATTAGCCGTAAAATGGTCGTTTAATTGAATTAAAAAAAAGAACTGCCTTTCTATCAGCAGGTAGTGATACCTCGATAGGAAGGCAGTGGATAACCTATTACGATTTTTTGGCCATTAATTTTCCTCTTAAGATTCGCAGAATGACCATTGAGATAACAATAGCAGCTACAACAACCATCGTAATTGTCTTCGTTTTTGCACTATTGAAATCTGTTGTGCCTATGAGTACTAGTGAAATAAATGATACCATCATGACGGCATCAACCAAGTCTTTATTAATTTTCATATATTTATTTATATTAGTTGTGTGATTGTTCCTTGTTCGGATACTTTTCCTCTTCTTGTTCTTCGCCTTCTTTTGCTGAATTGAGTCCTTTTGCAATACCATAAAGGCCTGCAAATAATGTTACCATAACGACAATTAATTTTACATAGTCGTTTGGAATTAAGTTAGTACAAGCCAGTACACAGCCAGCAATGATAATAAAAATGTTTATATAAACTCTTACTTTTGATTTACTGTTAGCCATAATGATTTAATTTTTAAGTAAATAATAAACTGGAAATAATAGAATTTAAGCAATAAGCAACTGGTATGAAAAATAGCTTTCCATACAAAGATGCAGTTTACTAAAAATTAAATGATTATTTTTCGCAGGGTATAGATATGAATTCCCATGCGACAAAGGAGGGTTGATACATCTATCGTTTGTAGTGATATAACATTTTCGCAAACCCGGTGAAGGTTGCTTTCTTCTTTAACCCGGAATAATTGAATCGTTTTTGCTTTGATTTTAAGAATGCGTATGTCTAAATCATTACTGATTGTTTGAATGACTCTGCGTGGCGCTAAGAAATTACTCGATTTTAAATCGTTGCTTAAGACCTCCAGATTATGCTGCATGTCTTCAGCGTTCTTTTCTTTCATAATAGCTCCTATCTGGTCATATTCATTTTGAACAGCACCGGCCGTCTTACTTTCATCAGGCGAAAATAAGACAAATCCGAGGATTATGATTAATATGTTCAGAAAATATTTCACGTTGCAAAGATAGAGGAAAATTGTAAACGTGTTATTGTTTTTTTTCTATTTTTGCAAAATATAATTTATCGAATGGAAAATAAGAAATCTCTTGTACTAGCATGGATTGAAGCGGCTCGTCCCCGGACACTGACAGCTTCGGTCAGTCCTGTTCTAGTTGGCTGTGCTTTAGCTTATCGCGAAGGTCTGTTTGTGGGTTTAGCTGCACTGTTATGCTTACTGGTTGCATTGTTCGCTCAAGTAGCCAGTAATTTTGCAAATGATTATTTTGATTTCCGTCAGGGCGCTGATACGGAGAATCGGGTAGGGCCTGAGCGGGCTGTGGCACAAGGATGGATTACACCTAAAGCAATGTTGACAGGTGCATTGATTGCATTAGCTCTTGCTTGTCTGTGCGGTTGTTTCTTGATTTTCTTTGGAGGATGGAAATTGATATTTGTCGGTGTGGCGATTGCTCTATGTGTGATAGCCTATTCTGCCGGGCCGTATCCATTGTCCTATCATGGATTAGGCGATGTATGTGTCTTATTGTTTTATGGGATTATTCCCGTATGTTTTACTTATTATGTTCAGACCTTAACCTTTTCTTTACTGACGTTTCTTCTTTCGCTTGCAATAGGGTTCTTGTCCGTCAATATTCTTGTTGTAAATAATTACAGAGATTATGAAGAGGATATGGCTGCGGGCAAACGGACGACAATTGTGTTGTTTGGTCGTCGCTTCGGACGTATTATCTATATCATAAATGCCTCATTGGCATTCATAATCTCTCTTCCACTAATAGTAAATTCTCCGTGGTGGATTATGTTTATGTTCGGTCTATTATTCGCCTTGGTCTATTTTACAACAAAAGAGCTTTTTATTCTGGATGGTAAAGAGTTGAACCGGACGTTAGGGCATACGGCCCGCAATTTGTTTTTCTTTGCCGTACTACTGTCCTTATTCTTACTCTACGATGGCGGCGCATTCTTCTAGCCACAAGCGCGAAACGGCATCGCTGGGCATACGCCAGTCGCCTCTGGGTGAGAGACTTATTGAACCGACTTTGGGTCCATCAGGTAAGCAGCTGCGTTTGAATTGTTGCTGGAAGAAACGACGGAAGAAGATGTAAAGCCATTTTTTGATAGTCGCGTTATCATATACTCCGGCAAAAGCATGTCGGGCCAGAAAATATATTTTTGCGGGATGCGAACCAAAACGAAGAAAGTGATATAGAAAGAAATCGTGTAGCTCGTAAGGACCAACAAGATCTTCTGTTTTTTGCTTGATATTGCCATTTTCATCTGCCGGAATAAGCTCGGGACTGATGGGGGTGTCGATGATGTCCAGCAAGATGTTTTGAGAGACCGCGTCTACTTTGTGGTTGGCAATCCAGTCGACGAGGTATTTGACCAGTGTCTTTGGAATACTGCAATTGACGCCATACATGGACATGTGATCGCCGTTGTATGTGGCCCAACCCAGTGCCGATTCCGATAAATCACCTGTACCGATGACAAGTCCGTTTCTCTGATTGGCAACATCCATCAGTATCTGAGTGCGTTCGCGTGCCTGGCTGTTTTCGTAGGTGATATCGTGTGTTTCAGTGTCGTGGCTGATATCTTTGAAATGCTGAAGGCAAGCGTCTTTAATGGATATTTCCTGAAGAGTGACACCCAGTGAGCGAATGAGGCCTACGGCATTCTTGTAGGTCCTTCCCGTTGTTCCGAATCCGGGCATTGTGATGCCGATGATTTGTTTGCGGGGCATCTTCAAAGCATCAAAAGTCATCACTGTGACAAGCAAGGCTAAAGTAGAATCCAATCCTCCTGAAATACCTATGACTGCTGTTTCGGCATGTGTATGCGTAATCCGCTTGGCCAATCCGGCCACCTGGATATGGAATATTTCTTCGCAACGCTCATTGAGCGCATCGCCTGAAGGGGTGAATGGATGAGGATCAATATGTCGCGTGAGAACAAATGTTTCGGAAGAGTCAAGGCTGAAGCCGATTTTACGCGTTTCTTCCTGTAATAAAGTACCGGCCCCATGCATGAAACTGGTATTGGTCTGTCTGTCGTTTTGCAGTTTCTCTAC
>JAQWBH010000211.1 GCA_028707405.1 Parabacteroides sp.
ATTGTAAACTGACCGGCAAACAAGAACGTTCAACTATTCAAAATATTTTTTAATTTTTGTAAATTCTTAGAATTGCGATCAACCTTAAGATTGTATATTTATGAGCGATTACTATCGTTAATGATTATAACAAACATACAGTTAACTAAATCAAAATCAATAATTTATATAATTTATTATATTTTTCATATACTTTTTATGTATATTTAACATAATTATATGATTATATATGATTTTTTTATACTTAATTTGTTTGTGCTCTTTTTGAATTATTTGGGCCCACTCCGAAAAGTCCCGGATATTTTTCTTACAGAGATCCGTGACCCCTTGAAGTGGTGATTAATTTTTCAAAAACGTGCTGGAAACAGCACCTTTATTGATTTCCTATTAGTTTGCTTTTCAGCATTTTAGAGCTGTATTTAAAGCTAGTGAAAATGTTTAAAGAATTCGACACGAACCCACAATTCGACATGTTTTCATCTCCTGCCGGGATGTCACGAGGCTCTTCGCTGAATATTTATCTGAAAGACGACCTTTGGCATAATATTTTCCGTGAACACATTGTAGCGCGTGTAAACGAGGATATTTTCAAGGTCCTTTATTCATCCGATAAAGGCTCTCCCAACGTCCCCGCGTGCGTCCTTGTCGGCATGATGATCCTGAAGGAGGGACAGGGATGGAGCGACGAGCAACTTTTCGAGCAATGCCGTTACAAGCGCGGCCTGTCGGAGGCCGAGTTCGCGTTGATCGATCATATCATGAATGAGCCGGGAAGCAAGTTCATTCATCGCGGCAACAAGCGGGAAGTTGACGCCCGCTTCGTTGCCCTGGGTAAGCTGATGTCCCGTTTCATCAAGTTGTTCAAGAAGCACGACTATGACCAGCACCAAACCCTGCGAACTGTTTTTGAACAACAATTCACCGTTACCCTTGGAAGGAAGGTGCTTCCCCTCGAGAAAGAAAAGGTAAGTGCCCGGTCGATCCAGTCATCCCATGATACCGATGCTAATTACCGAGACAAGGTTGGAAACAAGGTGAAGGGCTACTTGGTGAATCCCACGGAAACGTGCGATGATCCCGAGAGCGATGATCCCGGGGAGCAGGTGTTAAACCTGATCACAGATATCAACCTTGATGTCGTTTTTACCCCGGATAGCGAGTTTATAGAGCCCTCCCTCGAGGAATCACGAGGGATCTTGGAGGAGAAGATCGAGAAGGTATACGCCGACGGGGCTTACAACAGTACCGGCAACCAAGCCTTCGCCCGGGGAAACGACATGGGGTTGATCTTGAGCGATATACACAAGGAAAGCCACTCCGGTACGAGCTCTCGATGGATGAAGAGAGCCCCGATGAATTGATAGTTTATGACACTCGCACCCGAATGTTTATTGAAGCATACGTGGCCGCGACCAGAGCGATTGACGAGCAATCCGGTGAGCCGGAGAAAAAATGGCGTGTAAAGATGCGAGACGGCAAGTACCATTACTTCACGATTGAAAGCGCACGCACATTCAAGCTGAGGCAAAAGCTGCGGGACGTTCCCATAAAGGAGAAATGGAAGTGTAATAATGTCAAGGTTTCCATGTTTCAACTCGGATCACCTGCAATAACGGCAAGACACGCTACCGCGAGATTGCCGCCAACAGGCTGCGGGCTTATCCCGGGCGACGTGGATAAACTTCAGGAGGATACTGGAACACGTGATGCAAACAGGTAAAAGAGCGCTTTCGAATCAAAAAGGACCCGCTTTTCCCATTAAAACAGGGATATATATCAAAATAATGTAAATGCAAAAGTGGATAACTTTTTAAACAACTCTCGTCCGGAATATCTCAATTTTTCACGTTTTTGAAAAAAGAAGTTTTAGGAGGGGAACCCAAATTGTATCAAAAAAAGAAAGGAGGAGAAATATATGAAAATATAACTAAATTGAAGTAAATTAAATTGCAGAAGAATTCATAGAAGGTATTTCATAGCTTGTTAAGATCTGACTTGAAAAATTCACAATCTTAATCCATATTATAGCTTATATTTTATTTACTATGTTTTTTATAAACTTTAAATTATGAGTATTTTTTTGTTTAAAATTATCAACAATGAAAAGAAAAAACATTATATCAATGTCTAATAGGATATTACTACTGATACTAATAAATTTATTTTTGTTATCATTTTATGTACAAGCTGGCATCGGTGAAAATATAAATAATAATAGTAGTACATTTATTGAAAATCCGAAGGTTGAGAATGAAAGGATTTCCCAACAAAATCCACAAGTGACTGGGAAAGTTCAAGTGACTGGGAAAGTTACGGACATCAATGAAGAACCCCTACCAGGTGTAACAATTGTTATATTTGGCACAACTAAAGGTGTAATAACAGATATTGATGGAGCGTTTTCTATCGAAGTCAAACCAACAGATAAATTGGTTTTCTCATTTGTAGGTATGGAAAGCATCACTGTTGATGTTGGCACCAAAACTGTCATAAACGTTCAAATGCTTGAAAAAATTGATGAATTAGATGAAGTTACAATAGTTGCATTCGGTAAACAAAAGAAAGAGAGTGTTATATCATCAATTGAAACGGTAAAAGTGGATGAGCTTCGTGTTCCTTCGAGCAATCTAACCACGGCATTTGCTGGTCGTATGTCTGGCATGATATCGTATCAGACTACAGGTGAACCGGGGCAGGATAACGCTAATTTTTTCATTAGAGGTGTTACTTCTTTTGGGACTGGAAAAGTTGATCCGCTTATACTGCTAGATAATGTTGAAGTGACAACGAGTGATTTATCAAGATTACATCCAGATGACATAGCGAGTTTCTCAATATTAAAAGATGCGACAGCGACAGCAGTTTATGGTGCAAGAGGTGCAAACGGGGTGATCCTTATCACGACCAAGGAGGGTAAAGAGGGGAAATTAAGTGTATCGATTAGAGTTGAAAACTCCTTTTCTGCGCCAACACAAGAAATTGAATTGGCAGATCCGATTACTTATATGAAAATGGCCAATGAAGCAGCAAAAACTCGTGACCCTTTAGCTGGGTTAATTTACCAGAGAGAAAAAATTGATAATACCATAAAAGGGACAAATCCATATGCCTACCCGTCAACGGATTGGATGGACCTTTTATTTAAAGATGTTGCTATTAACCAAAGGGCGAATTTAAATATTACAGGTGGAGGTAAAATGGCTCAGTATTATATATCAGGTTCATTTGCTCAAGATAATGGGATTTTAAATGTCCCTAAGACTAGTAATTTTAATAGCAATATTAATCTTAAAAAATATCTAGTGAGGTCAAATGTAAATATTAATCTTACACCATCAACGCAAGCAAAAATTCGTGTACACGGAACGTTCGATGACTATACCGGACCTATTCCCGGAGGAAGTGGCCTATATCGAAATGTCCTGAATGTAAGCCCTGTTCGTTTCCCCGCATACTATGAACCGGATGAGGCTTTTCAGCACGAAAAACACATCCTTTTTGGAAATGACGAAACAGCTAGCTTTATGAATCCATATGCTGAAATGACAAAAGGATATCGTGAAGAAAGCAAAACCGTAGTTATGGCACAATTTGAATTACATCAGAATCTAGATCAATGGATTAAAGGGTTAAATTTTAGGTTTCTAGGAAGCACTACCAGAAATTCGGCTTTTGATCTGAGCAGAGCTTATAACCCTTATTTTTATCGGGTGTCTCGGTACGATAGGCTCAATGATGAGTATTATTTAGAAGAACTAAATACAGAAAGTGCCACTGAATATCTTTCTTATAGTCCCGGATATAAGAATATTTCCAGTTCATTTTACGGAGAATTCGCAGCAAATTATAACCGTTCTTTTGGTGATCATACGACAAGTGGAATGCTGGTTTTCATTGGCAGAAATGAATTGATAGCAAATGCTTCAACGTTATCAGCATCATTGCCTATGCGTAATTTAGGTTTATCGGGGCGTTTTACTTATGCGTTCAGAGATACCTATTTCACAGAACTTAATTTTGGTTTTAACGGCTCGGAAAAATTTGCTAAAGATCACCGTTGGGGATTTTTTCCTTCAGTGGGCCTTGGTTGGATAGTATCTAATGAACCTTTTTGGTCGAGTATGGAAGATGTTATTTCAAAATTTAAACTAAAAGGGACATACGGGTTGGTTGGAAATGACGATATTGGATCAACTCGATTTTTTTATTTGTCTGATGTCAATATTACCGGTGGTAATAGTTATACTACTGGATATAATTTTGGTAAATCGAGACGAGGTACTCGCATAAACAATTATGATAACCCGCTGATAGGATGGGAAGTCTCATACAAATCAAATTTAGGAATTGAATTGGGACTATTTGATAATACTGTGGAAATCATCGCTGATATATTTCATGATAGAAGAAAAAATATTTTGCAAACAAGATCGGATATACCGTCAGAAATGGGTTTATGGTCCACACCGCAAGTAAATATTGGTGAAGTTGTAGGGAAAGGGGTAGATTTATCTTTAGACTACAATAAGATTATCAATAATGATCTTTGGTTTACCGGCAGGGCAACATTCACATACGCACGGTCAGTTTTTGATGTCTATGAGGAACCGGATTATGAAATGATGGGTGTACCGTGGCTTTCTCACATAGGCCGACCTATTAGACAAGAATTGGGATACGTTGCGGAACGACTTTTTATCGATGACCTTGATGTGGAAAATTCAGCACGTCAAGATTTCGGAGAATATGGTCCAGGTGATTTAAAGTATAAGGATATGAATGAAGATGGGGTTATTAATAATTTGGACATGGTGCCAATCGGTAACCCAACATTTCCTGAAATAAATTATGGTTTTGGCCTATCAATGGGTTACAAGGCCTTTGATGCCAGTTTTTTCTTCCAGGGTTCAGGGAAATCTTCTTTTTGGATCGATGCTTATGCAATGACTCCATTTATTCGAAGTGGTTCACTTGAGAATGGATTGGCAAAATTTATTGCTGATGATTATTGGACTGAGACTTCTCAAAATCCTTATGCAGGATGGCCGAGGTTATCCACATATCGAATTGCCAACAATACACAGAGAAGTACGTGGTACATGAAAGAAGGACAATTTCTCAGGTTGAAAAGTTTAGAAATAGGATATTCATTACCTGGAAATATCTCAAAAGCGCTTAATGTTAACTTGTTGCGTCTTTATGTTAATGGAAGCAATTTGCTGCTTTTCAGTAAATTTAAAACATGGGATGTTGAGATGGGGGGAAATGGCTTGAATTATCCACTCCAAAAAGTTTTTAATTTGGGTATAAATATTAATTTTTAACAGTTATGAGGAAAATATTTTATTTGTTAGTAATGTTCATGGTTCTACTTATAGTGGAAACATCATGTTCAGATTATTTGAATGTTATACCGGATAATATTCCGACAATCGATCATGCGTTTAATAAAAGATATCAGGCTGAAGGTTTTTTATATGGGCTTTATGGCTTTCTACCCTCTCATGCCAGTGTTCAAGCGAACCCTGCGTTTTTTGCTGGAGATGAGGCGTGGCTTACTAAAAATTTTGATAATGAGAGGTATTTTAATACCCATCTGTGGGGTATTGCTATAGGAGAGCAGGGGACTGAGTCTCCATTAGCAAATTACTGGGGAAGTTATAGTTCAAATTACTCTTTGAATGGGGGAAAACAACTATTCACCGCAATCAGGGATTGCAATGTGTTCTTGGAAAATATTCATAAGCCGATCGATTTACCGGAATGGGAAAGGGAGGAGTGGATAGCTGAAGTTAAATTTCTGAAAGCTTATTTCCATTTTTGGTTATTGCGTATGTATGGTCCTATTCCGATCTTAAAAGAAAATATACCCATTTTTGAAGATACGGAAGGAGTAAGTATTCATCGAGAACCACTGGAAGAAGCATTTAATTATATTGTGGAACTGCTGGACGAGGCAGGCTCCGGTTTACCATTAAATGTGATGAATCTTACCGAAAATATAGGCAGAATCACAAAGCCAATAGCTTTAGCACTAAAAGCACAAGTGTTAGTATATGCGGCAAGTCCTTTCTATAATGGAAATCCCGATTATTCAAACATGATAGATAACAGGGGAATTCATTTGTTTCCATCAGTTTACGATCATGAAAAATGGAAAAGAGCAATAGATGCTCTAAAAGAAGCAATTGAAGTAAGCCATGAAGCCGGTCATAAATTATATAATTTTGAGAGCTCAGGAATTACTGCCAATTTGAGTAAAGAAACCATTATGGCCATGCAGGTAAGAGGAGCATGTACAGAGTTATGGAACGATGAAATCATCTGGTCTAACCCGAATAGTTCAACGACAGGGAAAGGTAGTATACAATATACATGTATGCCTGCATTTTCCACTTATAATAGAGCTCATGCAGATTTTGGAGTAAGCTATGCCCCAACTTTGCGAGTTGTTGAGCAGTTTTATACAAAAAATGGTGTACCGATTGAAGAAGATAAGGATTGGGTTGGAGTTGATATGTATGAACTGCAACAAGGAGACCAAGAGCATCGATTTTATATAAAAAAAGATTGGGAAACAATTAAACTACATTTCAATCGCGAAGCTCGCTTTTATGGTGCTATAACATTCGATGGGAGTCTCTATTTCGGGAACGGAAAGTTAGGAGATAGTGATATGTGGACTACCGAGCTAAAGTATGGAAGTCCTAATGCCATTCAATTAACTTATGGACCAATCACAGGGTATCTTGTAAAAAAAGTGCTTCATCGGATGACATCAGCTTCAAGAGAAACTACTACGATCAGCTATTATCGTTATGCTTTTCCGGTAATCAGGTTAGCGGACTTGTATCTTATGTTTGCTGAAGCTTTAAATGAATACAAGGACTCTCCTGATGCTGAAGTATATGAGTATATCGATTTAGTAAGAGAAAGAACTGGATTAGAGGGCGTTGTCAAAAGCTGGACTAATTACTCGATTGATCCTGGGAAACCCTTCTCTAAAGAAGGGATGAGAGAAATAATACGAAGAGAACGATTGAATGAACTGGCATTTGAAGGAAAAAGATTTTGGGATTTGAGGCGTTGGAAATTAGCCGAAGAGTATATGAATAAACCAATCCGGGGATTTAATGTATGGAGTGATACAAATGAAGAATTTTATCAAGTACAGATTATTGGTAATCCGATTTTTGAGAAAAAGGATTATCTCTGGCCTATTCGGCAAGGGAATTTAACTATAAATAGTAATTTAATTCAGAATCCCGGTTGGTAAGAATAATTGGGTATTACATTTTATAATCAAAAAACAAAAAACATGAAGAAATTATACAATTTGTGTGTTTTATTATTGCTTACATTATTTTTTATGGGATGTGAAGAAGTGAAAGATTGGAGCGACCCAACTGATAATGTTCCGCCTGGCCCGATTTCTAATCCAGTAGTTGAGAATTTTTCGGGAGGTGCAATGATAACTTATCAGTTACCGACTGATAATGATCTTTTAGGTGTAAAAGCTATGTATAAATTTTCTGAAAATGATAACGAAAGAAAGGCCTTTTCTTCTGCATTTAGAGATACAATTATATTAAAAGGCTTTCCGGATACTAATGAAAGGATTGTAAAATTAGTCTGCTTGGATAAAAGCCGTAACGAATCGAAGCCTGTAGAGGTAATTATTAAACCGACAAAGATCCCTGTTCAAATAATAGGTGAGACGCTGAGTGTAAACGAATCTTTTGGAGGTATCTTTGTTTCTTGGGAAAATATCCTGAAAGATGATATAGGCATTTCTCTTTATGCAGCAGATTCTACAGGCTTAATGACACACAATTATACCTACTATTCAAATAGTGAGAAAGGTGGTTATTCATTCAGAGGTTTCAACGATGAACCGAGAGAATTCAGGATAGAAGTCGTGGACAAATGGGATAATTACGTGGTAGCAAAAGATACAGTTTTAACCCCACTCTATGAGGAAAAAATTGAGCCTTATGATAAAAAG
>JAQWBH010000212.1 GCA_028707405.1 Parabacteroides sp.
GGCTCGAAATAAAATATTAAAACTATCTCAAGATCCGTATAAAACAAAATATACATCTTCCATAGGAAAACCAGCTGGACAAATCTGGGGTTTTATAGCAGAAGGGTTATTTCAATCACAAGAAGAGTTGGATGAAAGTGCAGTTTTTGGCCCCACTAAGGTGGGAGACATTAAATTGAAAGATATTAACGGAGACGGACGAATTACCTTCGAACAAGATCAAGTACCTATAGGTCGGAGTAGCATTCCCGAAATGATCTATGGCCTTGAGCTTGGTGGAGAATATAAGAACTTTGATTTCAACATGTTCTTTCAGGGAGCATCTCTATTTGATGTTGAAGTAGCAGGTATGTATACTGATCGAGGTTTCAAAGATCACACATTTTACACGAGACCGTTTTTTGCCGGAGGGAACTCTCCGAAAGAGTTAATTGAGAATTCCTGGACTCCAGAGAATACCAATGCAAAATATCCTCGATTAGGAATTGAACTGAGGTCTAATGGGTCAGCGCATTCATCTCTGTATGTACAGGATGGAACCTATCTACGGTTAAAATCGGCTCAAATTGGTTATAATATCCCGAAAAAAATCATGAACAGTATGGGGGCTCAGAATTTACGATTTTATATTTCAGGTACCAACCTATTCACATTATCGGGCCTTGATTTCGGATTGGATCCTGAAATGCCTAGTGTTAACCAAGGATACTATCCTCCACAGAGAGTCTTTGAATTCGGATTAAATCTAACATTTTAATGATATGAAAAGTAAAAGTATAAAAATATTCACTGGATCGATATTGGGTTTTGTGATATTATATCTTTCCAGCTGCTCAATGGAACCGGAATTGACAGATCAGTACACTTCGGAGACACCCTGGAGAAACGAAAAGAACCTTGAATTATATCTAAATTCTTTTTACGGACTACTGGGAACTACATCCTATTATACCCCCAATGTCTCAGACGACGGGTACAGCGATGTAATCAAATTCAATCAGGAAATCGATGGACATAACCTGTTTGTATTCAATACGAACCCTGTAACACCTTCAAACAATCCTCTGGACAACTGGTCATGGGGGCACAATTGGGTCATTGCATGTAATCGGTTTATTGATGGACTTCACACGCATGGAGGACATTTTCCGGAAGAGGTACAACTGAGAGCAGAAGCTGAAGCCCGTTTTTTCCGTGCTCATGTATATTTTATGATGGCACGACGATTTGGAGGAAGAGTTGTCATCCATAGAGATCTACCAGACATGAATATCAAAGATCGAAAACTTTCGGAACCTGACGAGTGCTGGGATTTTATTGCGGAAGATCTTGACTTTGCAGCAGAACATCTTCCTCTTACAGCCGCGAAAGGCAAATTGGTTAAAGGAGGTGCTTATGGCCTTAAAGCAAGGGCAATGCTCTATGCCAAACGCTGGGAAGCTGCTTCAGATGCAGCAAAAGAGGTCATAGATCTAGATTTGTATGAGCTATACCCCAACTATGGTGATTTATTCAAGATGGAACGGGGAAAGAATGATGCCAACAACAAGGAAAGTATCCTGGAGGTAGGTTATAGTGCACCGGATTTTGGCTATAGTTTTGACTATTTTTATTCTCCTAAAGGTGATGGTGGATATGCTGAAGTTGCACCGACCGAGAATCTGGTAATGAATTATCTGATAAAGGATGAAAGCGGAGAATTTGTTGAATTTGACTGGAATAACCCTGCACATGCAGCTGATCCATACAAAAACAGAGAACCCCGTTTTTACCAAACAGTTTTGTACAATGGTGCCGAATGGAAAGATCGAGTCATTGAGACCTTCGAAGGTGGTAGAGATGCGATGACACAAGGTGCCGGGGGAACAACAACTGGTTATTATCTAAGAAAATTATTCGATGAGAGTCAAAGAGGAGGCTTTGATAAATCAGGCTTGACACTTTATTATTTACGTTATGCCGAGGTTTTGTTAATATACGCTGAAGCTATGGCTGAACAAAATGATCTTGAAACAGCATTTTCTTATCTGAATGAAGTAAGAGAGAGAGGCGGGTTGAAACCGTTACCTGTTGGCACAAAAAGTGACTTCCAAAGGGAATTACGACGTGAGCGAATGATCGAATTAGCTTTCGAGGGGCATCGTTTTTGGGATCTTCGTCGCTGGGGAATTGCAAAAAGTGTATTGAATGGGGTATCCATGAAAGGTGTAAAAACCACTAAGAATCAAGATGGATCTTTTTCATACGAACTCGTTGATTGCGAAAGAAAAAAACGCGTCTACCTGGATAGATATGACACTTTCCCAATCCCTACGTCAGAATTGCAAAAAAACCAATTAGCAGAGCAAACTGATATTTGGAAATAACTTCTTTAATAACAGAACTTATGAAAGAGATATTAATAAAAACATTTTCTATAGTTGCCGTCATGGCCATCATGTTAACTGCATGTGCACCGGAAGAAGAATCGGTTATTGCAAATCAGAAAGATGGCTTAATGAATGTGATGATTAAAATTCCGGGAGAGGACCAGATATATATGGCAACCAAAGCAGGTCCTTATGAAGATGGCGAAACAATTGTTGTCAAGATACCTACTCTTGAAGAAGACCCACTCAATGTCACAGCTTTAAAACCGACTGTTAGTGTAGAAAACAATTGTTTTGTAACACCCGCATTGCCCAATATGGTGGATTTCACAGAACCTTATGAAATCAAAGTAGTCAATGCTTTTGGTGAGGTGAAAACAAACTACATTGAGGTAGTTCCTACTCCCATGCGAACAGTTTTCAAATCATTGTGGTTTAAAAGCTCACAAGATTTGGGATTAGTGAACTCGAACATTTCCGGTATGACTGTAACTGAAGATTACCTTATTGTTAGAAATGGCGATGAAGGTATCAGGCTCTTCAACAGGACTGATGGTAGTTATGTAAAAACACTGACTGCTCCCTACCCTAGTCTTAACATGAGTGTCAAGACAGACGCAGGCGGCAATGTAATCGTAAATAGGTATAATATGTGGGGGGCTGGCTTCAGGGTATTCCTCTACAAAGATGTAAAGAACCTGCCTGATGGATCAGTAGGGGAAGAGATACTTGAATATACTCCTTCTGGAATATTAGTAGGAACGAAGATGTCAGTAACTGGTGATTTGACCTCTGGCAAAGCATACATTTACGCTACCGCCGAAAATGATAAAAATATTTATTATTGGGAATTTATTGATGGAGTCGTTCAATCGAAAACGCCTACGATAATCAGTTATGACAACGCTGGATCAAATTGGACCCTTGCATTGGTAAAGAGAAAGAGTATTGCAGACGATTCAGATCTCTATGTATCTTATATGCATTATGATGGAAACGACAGTGGCACACAAGCCAAAGGAAGTCGATTCGAGATTTTAAGTGCAAATGATCAAAGTCCTATACAAATGGAAAGAAGCAATCATGAGTATAAGATTCTTGGATTTGAAACATTTGAAATCAACAATGAAGAATTTCTGGTACTGACTACCCAGGCATTCTGGGCATGGGATGGTACATACACTCGCATATTTGATATTACGAATAGGGAGATGATTGAACTGAAACCAGGAGATGTAGGCTATGAAAATTTCTTTTTAATGGGCTCAGACATCTATGGAGGTGTTAACTACAATAGGTGGGGTGATGTCTCTGTATTTGTTGACAATTTCAATGCTTATATTTATGTATCTGTTGCTGCTAGTGAACCAGACAGGGCAGGAGTATTTGCCTATAGAATGATCTACACACCACAGTAATCAACTTTAGTTGTAGTTATGCCGAGTCACATCGGCATAACTACACTTTATTTAATAAGCAAAGAATGTCACTATAATGAAAAATATAAAACAGATATTTATTAGTTGTTTAACATTATCAATTTTACTATTTTCATGCTCTGAAAAAATTGAGCCACCCATAAACGATGAGGATCCGGATGAAATACCTATTTATCAGGAAAATGCAGAAAACCTCAAAAAAGTGAAGGGCAACTCCATTCAGATTGATCCAATTGTATTTTATTCCTTGAACATTTCACCCGAGGAGTTGATAAACGACTTGAAAAAGGCCAATATCACCTCGGTACATTTCTTTCTGGTAACTGACTGGGATGGTAGCAAGGATGACGAACTATTAAAACCTGAGTATCTCAAAGCTCTTAAAGAGAACAATATCGCAATTTGGGCTATGTTTATTGGTAATGGAATGTATGGCGGCCAAAGTTTACCAGATGAATGGGAGATGGAATTATTACAGCCCTACCCTGACTCATCTGCTCGTTTTTTCTCTTTCCACAATGACAACTATGTAACATGGCAAGCTGAAAGGGTGAAAAGAGCATTAAAAAACTATGATTTTGCTGGAATAGGTTTTGCCGAGACCTATTTTCCTGAATGGAGAACAATTCTCTCCAATGGCTTTTACGGAGATGTGAGTCTTTATGCCAGACAAAAATTCACAAAAGAATATCTTAAACTTGATCGCTCTGCTCTTTCATTTGATGCTATCAGGAATGATCCTACCATGTATCGCAAATGGCAGGATTTCAGAGTTGAAGCAATCTTGAATTTCAATCATAAAATCAAGGACGCCGTTCGGCAAACAAGTCCTAAAGCCATATTCGCATCTTGGGGCATCGCATTGAGAAATGAATCACTGGGCGAAATAAGAGAACATTTTGGATTGGATATGGTAAGAATCGCAAAAGAAGTGGCCCCGGATATATTCTTTATACAAACATCATCACAGGATTGGCTTGATCCTGCTCTTAAGTCAAATTATTTGGACCAATATGAATATGCAAGAAAAGCTATCCAAAGCGCCAATCCTAATGTCAAAATGGCAATTCAGGCAGATATCGCTTCTCTCTCATACCATAATCCGGGTGTTGGTATAAGAGTACCAGATTGGTGGATTGAGTTTATGGAATATTCTACTGAAATGGGCTATTATACAAATACTTCATATGAATATGCATTTTGCAAAAAACAAGATCTTTGGATTAATTGAAAATAAAAAAGGAACATGAAATCATATACATTCATACTATACCTCTTTTTCATTGCGTTCATCTCGTGTGGAAAAGCGACTACTGATACATACAAGACAATTACAGAAGCGGAATTAGAAAATAAGATAAAGGGTGCATGGGCAGGTAAAATGATCGGTGTCATGCAAGGTATTGGCATGGAGTTTCATGCTGTAGGAGAAACATTCCTGGACTCTATCCCCTGGACACCTCAGATGATTGAAGGCGCTCTTGGGGAAGATGATATTTATGGTCAATTGAGCTTTATAGCAACAATGGAGCAGAATGAGGGTTTAAAAACCCCCGTAGCCAAACTTGCGGAAGAATTTGCACTTGCTCAATTCAATCTTTGTCACGCCAACCTGCAAGCCAGGAAAAATTTTCTGGATGGAATCATACCACCCCAATCGGGATCTCCAGAATATAACATGCATGCAAATGACATCGACTTCCAAATTGAATCTGATTTTATTGGATTCATCAATCCCGGGATGCCTTACTCCTCTGCCTTGATGGCTGATAGTATTGGACGAATTATGGCATATGGAGATGGACTCTATGGGGGAATGTTTGTTTCCGGAATGCATGCATTGGCTTTCTTCGAAACGGATGCAAAAGTTGTGGTGGAGAAAGCATTGAAATTAATTCCGACTGAAAGTGAATATGCCATGGCTATTCAAACCGTGATTGATGGTTACCATGAGAGTCCCGATAATTGGGAGAAAACATGGATGACTATCCAGGAAAAATGGGGAGAGGCTGATGTATGTGTTCCTTATCACCCGTTCAATATTGATGCCACCATAAACGGAGCATATATTGCAATGGGCCTGCTGTATGGAGAGAACGATATGGGCAAAACCATTGAAATTGCGATCCGTTGCGGTCAGGATACCGACTGCAATGCAGCCAACGCAGCAGCAGTACTGGGCATTATGCAAGGATATGACTCGATTGAAGATAACTTTAAATCGCATATTCCCAAAATGGCAGATAAGTTGTTTTTACATACTTCCTATTCGTTTAACAAGGCCGTTTCGCAAACATTGAGTTATGCAATAGAGAATATCCTCAACAATGGTGGAAGCCTTAACAATGATGCGTATCGTGTCAAGCTTCAGGATGCCACGTTTAGTGGAACTCTGGAACAGTCATTCCCCAATAAGGTGTTGAGTGAGATGGTACAAATGACTAGCCACGACAGGTATACTATTACAGGCGACTGGGAAGATTTCATATATGGTGGTGGAGACGAGGACCTCTATAAGGTTTCTACAAAACCGGGTGATGTTTTTGAGATCGATTTCCATGGTACGGGGATTTCCTTGATGGGAAGCTATAATGTTGATGGTGGAAATGCAATGGCATATATCAATGGAAAACCATTGAGAGAGTTCAATTGCTATCATCCAAGGGAAGCCGGGAAATGGGCAGCTAACAGACAACACATTATTCATGTCATGAACCTGGAAGAAGGTAACCACACCTTAAGAATAGAGGTTTTGAACGAAAAACATCCTGAATCTACTGGACATAAAATTTATATCGAAAGAGCAGTGATTTTTTCTGACAGATAGCTATTAACAGGATAAAACAGTTCGTTTGTGATGTATAGGAATAAAATTGTATTTGCTCTATTGTTGCTCATCTTACCTTTTATTTGTTGTTCAAACAAAGATGATATCGCACCAGGCGATGACAACAAGCATGATGATGATGACAAGGATACAGTCTATTTGGAAAACCGGGAGAACCTGCAAAGAGTGAAAGGGAATTCAATTCAGATTGATCCCCTGGTTTTATATTCTCTTGAAATCACTCCTCAGGAGTTGGTCTCAGACTTAAAAAAGGCAAATATCACTTCGGTGCACTTCGTTGTTGTAAACAAGTGGGACGGAAGTAAAGATGACCAAATTTTCAAGCCTGAATTTCTGGAGGCACTCGAAGAGAATGGCATTGCTATTTGGCTCATGCTACCGGGTAACTGCATGTACGACCAGCTTCCCGGGGAGTGGGAGATGGAGTTTGTAAAACCTTATGCTGAAGCTTCTCTTCGTTTTTATTCCTTTCATAACAACGAGTATGTAACGTGGCAGGAAGAACGTGTTAAAAGAGTCTTCGAGAATTATGATTTTGCTGGAATAGGTTTTGCAGAATCCTATTTCCCGGAATGGAGGACTCTCTATACAAATGGTCATTATGGCGATGTAAGTCTGGCCACGAGGAGGGAGTTTACCCGTGAATATTTAGGTCTTGATAGATCCGCTTTATCCTTTGATGCAATCAGAAATAACACTGAATGGTACTATAAATGGCAGGATTTTAGGGTTGAGGCTATTACTGATTTCAACCGCAGAATGAAAAAGGCTGTCAGGGATGCAAATCCAAAGGCGCTTTTCGCATCGTGGGGTATTGCCGTTGGAAGCGAGCCCTTGGCAGAGATCAGAGAATGGTATGGCCTGGATATGGTTGAAATAGCCAAGGAGGTAAGGCCAGATCTGTTTTTCATACAAACTTCTTATCAGGATTGGGGTGACCCTGCACTACCGTATGATTATATTAAAAATTATGAGCATGTGAGAAAGGCAATCCAAGAGGCAAATCCAAATGTGAAACTGGCGGTGCAAGCAGATATTGCATCCCTCTCTTTCCACAACCCGGGTGTAGGGGTAAGGGTGCCGGACTGGTGGTTGGAATTTATAGAATTGTCTACTCAACTCGGATATTATACGAGCACCTCATACGAATATGCATTTTCCAAAAAGCAGGGATTATGGATAGAATAACTAATCACTACCATTAAAAATCCAAAAGAAACACTCTGGATTCGTGAAGGAAAACAGTATTTTATTAAGTGACTTTAAAAAGTTGATCCAGTAAAATACATGAATTCTAAAAACTCAAAT
>JAQWBH010000213.1:0-2122 GCA_028707405.1 Parabacteroides sp.
GCACGGTATTTCAGAATAGAGGTGTAACATAAATGTCCGGTAATCTGAATGGCATCTCTAAAACCGAAATCAACACCCAGAAACTGTTCAGTTGTATAGACCAGATGATTCTCCGGATCGGAAGGAGGAACACGGAAGGCTAGTTCTATTCTGTCAATCAGTTTTATGCCATCTATTGTTTGATTCAACAAGTTTATGTCGCCACTATTTCTTACATAGTAATCGACGATGTGAATAAAAAAGAATTGATCTCCATAAGGGGGGAAATATCCGTACTGTGACTCATTTGATCCTTGTAGATCATAGTCGTATGTACCGGGAAAATAAATAGGTCGACTGCTCTCAACAAGAATATGATCGGCGATGGCACCTAACGGCACAATGCCATTTCCTTGTTTAGTAATCCAGGTTTGATTGCATTGTGTTTTAGCGGTTAATAGAATCATGTGCACTTGCTCCTCGTTACTTACGAATCCAGTTTCAAGACTCATGGCGTAATCCCGAATCCAGAAAGCAGGATACGTTTCGCGTCCACCGGGACGGATGAGGGTACCTCCGGTGTTGTTTGTTCCAAATGGATCAGGAAGTTTTTGTAATGGATAGATTCTGGAGCTCTCCATTACATCTCGGGTAAGTGATTCGAGAAAACGATAATCATCTTCAGAAATAAGTTTATTTGTCTGTGCAAAAAGTGAAATAAGCACAAATTGAAAAAGTAGTGTAATTATTGTTTTTTTCGACATAAAATAGAATATTTTGCAATCGATCAAACATTAACTAGAGAGAGAAATTCCCTCCCTAGTCAATGTTCGTCAAGTGATAAAGTTTAATTATTCTTTCACCAACTCTACCTTTTTTAAGACAACCTCTTGGGCATGATCAATATTTGCCACTAATCCTAAACTTACAACGGTAGGGGAACCAAGTGTAAACATACATTCAATAACATCATTTTCCGCTGGTCTTGGATTAGAAATAATTCGAAAATAACCTAGTGCATCGGACTCAACTTGATCTATGTCAGACAGTTCATAACCAGCACTGACAACCAAATAAGCTTTGTTCAGGGTGGGCGAGACACTCTTTAGAGTTGCTTTGAATTTATAATTACCGGGCTGCAGCAAAATAGTTTGATAAATTTTCCCATTGGCAAATGATCCTACAGGACTGTATCCGGCCCAGGCCCACAAAGCTAGTGCATTTCCGTATGCATTGTCCACGTTTCCGTTTTGTGCGGCAGCATTATTGGTTGTCCATACTGTAGGAGTAGCGAAACGTCCATCATGCCAAAAACCCCGGTTGGTGATCTCAAATGGAAGAACAGTGTTTTTTAGTTCTGTTGGAAAAATAACCTCATCGGTTGCTTTCTCGGTATAGAAAGTATCAATCGCGGTTGTATCTGGCATGAACAACGACCGGTATAAAAATGGGTAAGCTGGATTAAAATCATCAATCAGAGCAGATGATTCATCACCAGGCATAAAATAGACTTTTTCATTTCCTTCTTCATCAGAATAGAATATTTCCACACCTAATTCCGTTTCATTCCCATCATACCACTCCAGTGTTAATCCATTGGAGGACATCAACTTTTTTTTAATCACTCTGTTCATCAGAGAACTCTCATAGTTCTCCCCGTAAGATGATTCTTCAATCTCCACAGGAATTGATTTATTGCCAGATTCATCATATGAGATAATTTGAAAATTGTACATGGTTTCCTCAAGATTGTTTATGATAACACTAATAGTATCAATACTATAATCGTTATGAGAACTTGCCGGAACGATTACAGAGTCCTTTTCTGCGCTCTGACTATACACCACCTTGTAATTGGTTATTCTTGGATCAACTGAAGTCCAGCTTAACTGAATCCTGTTTTTTCCGGGAAAGGCGGTTAAAGAATCCGCTTTCTGCAAATAAATAATCTCTCCGCCTTCCAGATACATTTTGTATTCATCTGGATCAGAACAACCAATGAGTGAGACTAAAAGTGCAATAAAAATGAAGTTTATTTTATTTTTCATATTATTTTTCATATTATATTTACTTATTTCTCTTCTGATCCCCAGAAACTAACTTCCATTATAAACCACTGATTCTTAGCTCCACTCCACGTTTC
>JAQWBH010000213.1:2222-7962 GCA_028707405.1 Parabacteroides sp.
ACTTTCAAATATGGAGACAATAAAGGCTTGACATCAACACGCACGGGTTCAGAGGAAATTTCACTTCTGCTTACGGAATATAAGTTAACCTGGTAGTTTGTGGTATCAGGGAAACCTTCAATGGTAATCGTATTCTGAAATATGGAGGATTTTGTTTCGCGTAACTTACCGTTGATCATACAACTAGCTTTGATATATGAAATTGCCTTGTCATTTGGCAAATCATACATTATCTTCACAGCTCCAGGCAGACTTTCAACATTAATGTTTGAAACCTTTGTGGGAACTGTTGAATCTTTAAAGTAAGGTTCAAGTACCTCTTGTTTGCATGCGCTCAGAAAGACAATGCAACAAATTAATAAACAAATATATTTTTTCATGAAAATAACTTTTTAGATTTTTTTTCAATTACCATCCGGGATTTTGGTCTAAATTCGGATTTACGGAAAGATTACTCTCCTTAATAGGCCACAAATAATCTTTGGTTGTAAACTTTTGCACAAAAATAGTCTTGACACGATAATATCCTTCCGCGTCCACCTGATCAATATCCCATCCCTGGATAGGCTGATTATGCCACATCTCTTTGGCGCGCTTCCACCTGCGTATATCCCAATAGCGATGTCCTTCATTTGCCAGTTCAATTAGACGTTCCTGTTGGATGATCTCTCTTAGACCTTCCTTGGTTGTAGGTTTTGAACGATAAGAAGGTGTTGCATGAGTAGCCCATGATGTAACCACACCTTCTAGTCCAGCCCGTGCCCTAACACGATCGATATACTCATACACTTCCTGCGATGGACCTGACAGTTCGTTCAGTGCCTCGGCATACATGAGATAAATGTCCGCTAGCCGTATAACCGGCCAGGGGTATTCTACAACCACATAATCTGCACCCTCACCTTCGAGTGCATTGTTCTGATAATTCGCTAATTTTTTGCAAAAATAACCGGTAGCTGAAAATTTAGACTGAGCTCTTTTTGAACCTGGTTCTCCGATTCTGTTCCTAAGCACCCATTGATTATCTAGATTGTTTCTTCCGATGCCGAACCATAGATTCCGGTCAAATGATAAATTTGCGTAAAACCGGACTTCTCTATCAAAATGTAAACCGGCTGTCTGTTCACCTTCTTTTATATTGTATTTATCCGCCTCTGCGGCTGTTCTTATTTTATAACGATCCCTGAATTTTCCCGTTGATACCCATTCGTCATCTTCATCCATGGGGACACCATGTTTCGTATAGAACATTTCAGCAATTTTCAAAGGGGGTGCTAGTATAGACATGATTCCTCCATTGACTGTATATTTTTCATCCAAAGTAGGAGTAGAAAGTGCCTGTAGCCAATTAGAAGTACTATTGGGATTGGTCCATACCACTTCGTTGTTTACGTTGTAATTGTTGTCGGCTACACTGTTTCGGATACTCATCTGAATAGTCAACTCGTCATTTACCTTATCACCTCCTGCCGGTTTAAAATTATATAATTTAAATCCAACGGAATCACAAATCTCAACCGCTTCTTTACAAGCGTCTGCTGCCTTTCTCCATTTCTCAATATCATTGGTTTGATTGAAATATTGCTCTCCATCCCTGCTTTTGAAGGTGGCATAATCTGTGTTACCGTTGAACAGTGGACTTGCCGCTTCAAGTAATATCTTTGCTTTTACCGCAATTGCAATCGGCTTTGTCACTCTACCCATTTCAGTTGTTTGTTTATCAAGAATAACGGGTAATTTAGCAATGGATTCGTCAAGAAGTTCTTCAATATAAGCAAAACAGTCATCAACAGGTTCACGTTTCACCTGGACTTGCTCAATAGTAGCTGATATAGGTAGATTTGTCCGAATTAAAGGGATAGGCCCGTACATTCTCAACAACCAATAATGATAGTAGGCTTTTAAAAATTTCACCTCTGCAATCCAACGCTCCTTTTCCGGTTTCAATAGAGATAATTCCGGCACATTATTAATCTTTTCAAGAAAAATATTGCAGTCGCGAATTCCCTGAAACATGGCTTTTCCTCCATTCTGACCATCCCAGTAGTTCAGAGATGGATCCACACTATTCTGTTTACCCCTTGCAATGATCTCAAAAGCATTATTATAGAAATAATTGGGTATTTGTGGATAAGGAAGCCAAAACTCATCCCCAATGGTGAATGCCTGTTGGTCAATATTTCCATGGGATGGCATAAAAGAATAACATGTGAATAAGTACTTTTCTGCTGTAGACCTGCTGGTAAATGCATTGTCGATTGTCGCGATATTATCCGGTACTACATCCAGGTAATCACTGCAGGATACACATATAATTGCAATCAGAATGAGTGATTTAAATTGTTTTATATTTTTTTTCATATCGATAGTTGATTAAAATGATACCATAACACCTGCATTGAACGATTTTTGAATAGGATAACCCAGACCATTTCCGCCCATTTCAACATCCCAAAGATCAAATTTACTTATTGATAATAAATTAGTCCCGTTTACGTATAACCTTGCACTCTCCATGTGCATATTCTTCATCCAATTTCTTGGAAAAGAATAACCTAATTCAATAGATTTTAATCTCAAAAATGAACCATCTCTCATAAACCAGGTATTGCGTTGAGCATTGTTCCAATTAACGGTGGGTGATAATCTGGGCCATATTGCGTAAATGTTTTGGTTATCTTCTGACCAATGACTATCGGCATATGCTTTTAATAGTTGTGTTTCATTGTTGAAGGGAGAGGTTTCCGAAGCGTCAATCCAAAAACTGGATCTGGCGGAACCTTGAAAAAAGCAGGAGAAATCGATATTACGATGTCCAAAAGAAGCACCAAATCCGTAGATTATTTCAGGATCGGTAGGATAACCTATCGGAACTCTGTCTGCTTCAGAAATTACTCCGTCTTTATTCACATCTCTGTATTTTATATCTCCTGCACCATAATCCCCAAAAGGTTGAAATGGTGAATTGGAAACTTCTACTTCATCAATAAATAAACGCTCTGCTATATAGCCCCACTGTTGGGAAAGAGACCTGCCTACATGTTGCCTGTATGAATCTTTATAAATTGGTTCTTCGTATTTAAGAAACTCACTTGTAGCATAGGTTAAATTAGCCCTTGCTTTTAACCAGGAGTGATTTCCAATGCTTGTTGAGTAATTTATTGAACCGTCTATTCCATGTGAACGTGCTTCTCCCACATTTGCTCGCTCAACAGTGGATAAACCCATTGTTGAAGGTATGGAGGACCTGTTCATAAGAATTTTGCTTCGATATTCACTGAAATAATCTGCTTCCAAAGTGAATTTCTCCATAAGACCCAACTCTATACCCAAATTTGTTTTTTTAGCAACCTCCCATGTGATGTCTGTGTTGGCATTACGTGTGACGAGAACACCTGAGCGACCGTAATAACTGCCCGGAATACCAAACTGCGCGCCTCTCGAGCCATTATTCATATCCACATTGGAAAGATAGAAAAATCGGTCATAAATACTCCCTATTGCATCGTTTCCAACCAACCCGTATGTGCCTCTGATTTTCAGCAGAGAAATAAAACTGGAGTTCCAGAACTCTTCATTAGTAATGTTCCAAGCCATTCCGACAGAAGGGAAGAAACCAAAACGTTGAGATTTGTGAAACCTCTCACTACCGTTATATCCAAAGTTGAATTCACCGAAATAACGACCTTTATAGGAATAAGTGGTACGACCGGATAAACCAAGATTTCTTTGTGGCAAGGATAATTGCAAATTACCGGCATTACCAAGCTGTTGGTTGCGTAAAATATAAACGAGCATGCCGCTCAATGAATGATCTTCAGAAAATGTACGGCTGTAATTCGCCATCAACTCTATATAAGTAGATGAGTTAACTTCCTTTGCTCCTTCCTGGTATCCCAAATATTCCGTACCTGAGGTTTCGTTTAATGCCGATAGTGTGTAAGCATCATTAACCTTATCATAGTATCCTACTTTATAATAATAGGGATTATAAAAACGAGAAACATCAAAATATGAATATCGGGACGTATTGAATAATGCGCGAATCGATAACCCCTCTGTTATAAATGATAATTGTTGTACAATCTCAAATTGAGCATCAATTTTTGTTCTCGAATAATCTTTATAGCCTTTTACCATTTCGGCGTAAGGATTGATATACGCGGGACCGTTCTCTCCGGCATTTCCGAACAGGATGTGATTTGTTGCTGCATTAGCCTCATCGGGAGAATAAAAGGGGGGAAATAATACCGGGTTTGCATGCATCACCTGATTGTATACTGTAGTTCCTCCGTTGATGGGTCCGTTATAATCGTCAATAACCGCAGACATCTTGAGTGCGGCTTCTGTTGTTTTTGTCAGATTGAAATTGACATTGGAACGGAAAGAATAAGATTTTAATGAGATGTTATTATTAAAATTATTCCTTTTATCAACCTTTAAATTACCATTGTCCTGGTTGAAAGTTGCGGCGAGATAATATCTTGCCACTTTACCACCTCCCCGGGCACTGAGATTAACGCGATGCATATTGGCATATTTTGTGAACATCTCATTCTGCCAATCGGTTGTAGGGTAAGCATATTTATTGGTTCCAAATATTGTGTTGTCAATCTTGGACTTCAAATACGGTGTTGTTCCTAATGGATTTCTTGTTAACACAGCCTCATTAGCCAATTTCATGTAAGTGATGGGATCCGCGAGCTCAATATTGTTTGTTGGAGAAGTTATGACATTTTCGTAACGGGCCGAAATGTTAAGCTTTCCTTCAACGCCGACCTTTGTGGTAATGGCTATAACCCCATTAGCACCACGGGCTCCATATACGGCTGTGGAAGTTGCATCCTTCATAATTGAAAAGTTGGCGATATCATCTGGTTGTAAACGAGCCAAATCGGTGCTGGATGCCTCAATACCGTCAATAAGAATCAATGGATCTTTTTTGTACCCAAAAGTTGTTACACCACGAATGAAAAAATCAGCGTTATTCGCTCCCGGTTCTCCACTTCTTTGATAGGAAATGATACCCGCGATGTTACCAGCCAACATCGTGGTCATATTACTTGATGATACTTTTCTGATTTCGGATGTGTTTATTGATGTGACAGAACCAACCAAATCGGTCTTCTTTTGCTTTCCAAATCCAATCACGACAACGTCTTCCAATAATTCAGATGCAGGCTTTAATTGAACATCAATAAAGGTTTGATTTTTTACTTCAACTACTTGTGTCTCCATCCCGATAAAAGAGATGACCAACTTATCCGTGGGTGAGACCCTGATTTCAAATGTACCTTCTTCATCTGTGATGACCCCTCTAGTCGAATTTCCGACCATAATACTTACGCCAGGCAGAGTTTCTTTTGTCTCTGCATCAATAACCCTTCCTTTTAATTGAACCTGTTGTGAGAACAAATTAAAAGGGAAAAATAGAATAATGCATAATAAATAAAATAATTTGTTTTTCATTTCATTTTTATTAAATAATTATATATGTTTTAGGCATTTTAGATAATGTTCATTAATTATAAATATTTATACTATAGTATTTTCCACTAGTGTCCCATTAAAATTGGGACGTTATTAAAAATCAAATAAACTTGGCCCATCTGGTCCAGGATGTTACCCTCCAGTAATAGCGGGTATGGGCTGTCAATCCGGCTTCACCTTTGTAGGTAGCGATGCTCCTGCTATCCGCCATCTTTCCAGAGCTCCAGAAGAGCTCATCCTGCTCCAGAGC
>JAQWBH010000214.1 GCA_028707405.1 Parabacteroides sp.
TTCAATCTCTCTGATTACCGCTCAAGGATGGGATATATGGCTGACAAGCAAAGCATCGATTCGAATAAAATTACAGAAGAAGGCTCGTACTATCAGGAATGGTATATGTATAAGAGCAAAGGCATCATTCTGAATGATGCAGCTATGTATGACTCACAAGGAAAAAAGATAGCCGTTCTGACCAATAACGACAAAGCCGGTTGTATCCAATACGTTGATGCCAATGGAGATGGCAATATCACAGCTTCAGGCGACCGCGTACGCTTGGGGAACTCATTGCCTGAAATGCAGTACGGTGGTTCTCTGTGGGCAGAATGGAAGAATTTCGACTTCAATTTGTCATTCCAGGGTATCGGCCACCAAACCGTGCTTTGGTCATGGCCTACCACACCATTCGAATATCAGACATACTCGTGCCCTAAGGTGCTGATTGACGACCACTGGAGCCCGAGTAATACAGATGAGCAGAATGCCAAAGCTAAATATCCCAAGCTGACTACAGGTAATACGACAAACGTCTATGCAGCAAGTGATTTCTATCTATTTAGCGGTGCATATATGCGAGTCAAAAACATTACCTTAGGATATACCATTCCAAAGGCCATCACACAAAAATTCTTTGTAAACAGGCTTAGGATGTATTTTTCCGCAAATGATTTACCGGCATTGTTTGATAACTATCCTAAAGGATATGATCCTGAGTGGAACCGCAATGGTGACTTTATCATGAGTTCTTACATTTTTGGTCTTAATGTAACATTTTAATAGCAATATATTATGAAAATAATAAGCAAATATCTATCTATAATTTTAATGGCATCTTGTTTGGCTGCCTGTGCAGACCTCGACTTGAATCCACTGTCGGAAGGTTCCAGTGAAAACTGGTATAATGATGAAACAGAAATAGAAATGTCGCTGAACGATTTATGGCGTGCGGATTTCTTCCCGATAGATGATGTAGTGTGGGATGACGACTGGTTGAACCGTAATGGATCAAATGAAATAACATTAGGAACAATCACTTCTAAAAGTTCAATCGCCTCAACACGCTGGACTGCATTGTACAAAGCGATCACCCGCTCGTTAAAGATACTAGATGCATTGGACAAAGGCAAGGCAAGCGGCGTAAGCGAAGCCAAAGTGCAACAGTATAAAGGTGAAGCTTATTTCATGCTAGGTTGTGCTTATGGAACACTTTCCATGTATTATGGAGACTGTGTACTTTATAAGAATCCCATTTCTCTTAATGAAGCATACAAAGCTACCCGCTCTCCTAAAAGTGATGTCTTGGCTTTTGCCTATGAATGTCTGGATAAGGCTGCGGAATATTTGCCGGAGACTTATAGCGGTCAACAAATTCCGACAAAAGGTGCCGCTTTAGGTTTCAAGGCTCGTTTTTCATTGTTCAGTGGAGATTATCAAACGACGATTGATGCTTGTCAAAAGTGTATGAACTTAGGTGTATATCAGTTACACAGCAATTACAAAGACCTGTTCACTACTACTTCTTCGAAAGAACTGATGTTTTACTTCCAAGGCGATCTATCGCAAAAAGTGGGTATTGGGATGTTCAGTTGTGTAAAGAACTTCGTCATTCGCAAAATTGGTGGATTTTCCAACCAATGTCCTTCGCTGGAACTATTCTGTGCATACACTTGTACAGATGGTCTGCCTATTGACCAGTCGCCACTCTACAATCCAAAAGATCCTTTTGAGAACCGTGATCCCCGCTTGGCTTACACCATTCAGCCTTTCAAGACAAAATATTCAAAGGACTATGCCGAATATACACAATCAAAAATGGATGGAACGTTTCCGAAAAAATATCCTGACTATATAACACTGGGCTACGAATACAACCCAAGCCCTTACGCAACAACTGTTTATGAAGCATCATCCGGCAAAATGGTTTTGAACAATGATTCTAAAGCCTCTAATCAGCATTCCGTTTATAATGGTATATTATTACGGAAGTATGTGAAGGATGACTGGGCGAATTATAACAATTATGGTTTGGTTTCAGACAACATTTTTCCATACTTGCGTTATGCCGAAATACTGATGTCTTATGTAGAAGCAAAGAACGAGTTGGGTACGATTACTCAGGAAGATCTGGACAAAACGATCAATCTCGTACGTGCAAGAGCATACAATGGTTCGGGTATCCAATATCCAAAAGTGACCCTCGCTTCTCAAAGTGAATTGCGTAAAATTATCCGTATGGAACGTCGTGTTGAGTTCCCATTTGAAAGTGTTCGTTACCGCGACTTGCTACGTTGGCATATTGCCGAAAAGAGTTACAACAAACCAATGTATTATCTAAACCGCGAGTGGTCAGGCAATGCCAACTGGAATGGAAAGACCGGAAGCGAATCCAACCGCACATTGTCATCCGACTTCATGGTACTGCTCAAGAACTGGGACAATGGAAACTTCCCCATTGGAGGCATTCCTCCTATCGATAAAGACGGTCTGCCAGACTTATCCGGTATGCAAAATGCAGGCTACATAACCACCTTCTATATGATGGGCTTCGACAAAAATAAAAACTATCTGTGGCCTGTTCCGGCAGATGATATTCTTGTCAATCCGAATATAACGCAAAATCCGGGCTATTAATAGTTTCACTTTTAATAGAATACATATCATTATTATAATGAATTATATAAAACAGTATAGTTTATGAAAAAGACAGCAATATTACTATTCACAATCCTTCTTGCCGTTAGCCAAACAAGTTGGTCGGCAAGTACGGAAGAGATAAAAAATGTTGATGTATGTGTATATGGTGGTACTGCCTGTGGCGTAATCGCAGCTTACTCAGCAAAGATGATGGGCAAGTCTGTTGTACTTGTTGAGCCGGGTAAATATCTAGGAGGCATGACTACCGGCGGGCTTGGAAGCACTGATATTGGTAACAAATATGCAGTCACAGGATTATCACGTCTATTTTATCGTCGTGTCGGCGAACATTACAACAAATTCGAACAATGGGCTTTCCCGCCGAGCGTGGCAACAAGTGTCATTAACAGATACGTTTCGGATGCGAAACTCGATGTACTTTATCAATACAGGATTATAAGTACAAAGAAAAACGGAACGACAATTGAAAGTGTACGTCTCGAAAATTCGACAGGCGCAGACAAAAACATTGTCATTGCAGCAAAACAATTTATTGATTGCTCCTATGAAGGGGATTTGATGGCACGTTCAGGCGTTTCGTATATTGTTGGACGGGAGGGGAATGAAGTCTATGATGAAACACTTGACGGCGTTCAACTTTCACACAACCATCAATTTGCAAACGGAATAGACCCTTATATCAAAGAAGGTGACCCTTCGAGTGGACTTCTTTGGGGTATAAGTAATAACAAACTGGCTTCCAAGGGGAGTGGCGATACGCTTGTACAAGCGTATAATTTCAGATTGTGTCTGACAACGGTAAAAGAAAATCAGGTGCCATTCACGAAACCGAAAAACTATGACCCATCAAGATATGTGTTGCTTGCCCGCGCGCTAAAAATCATGGACAACAACATTCGAAGATTCCTCCTGTATTGGGACGGCATGCCTGAGAAAAAGTATGACGTAAACAATTGCGGACCGCTGTCTACGGATATGATTGGCATGAATCATAACTACCCCGACGGCGATTACGCTACACGAGAAAAAATATGGCAGGATCATATCGATTACACAAAAGGGTTGATGTATTTTATGACGCATGATAAAAGTGTGCCTGAGCAATTTCGTGATGATGTGTCAAAATTCGGATGGGCAAAAGATGAATTTGTCGATAACGACAACTTCCCTACCCAATTGTATGTTCGTGAAGCACGACGCATGATTGGGGAGTATGTTATGACACAGCATAATTGTCAAGGAGACGAAACGGTCGGCGATGGCATCGGCATGGCGGCTTACGGTATGGATTCACATAATTGCCAACGAATAGTGATAAACGGTATGGTAAAAAATGAAGGAGACGTGGAATACGGCGGCTTCCCTCCCTACCCTATCTCTTACAAGAGCATTACACCGAAGACCAGAGAATGTACTAATCTACTGGTCCCCGTTTGCATGTCTGCTTCTCACATCGCATACGGCTCAATAAGAATGGAACCGGTCTTTATGGTGCTTGGCGAATCTGCCGGAGTTGCCGCATGCATGGCTATTGATCAGAAATCGACAGTACAAAGTATTGATGTAACAAAACTGCGTCGCAAATTAAAAGACGACCCTTACCTCGATGGTTCGACACCGGAAGTTTTGACTGACGATGCCGATATAGACAAAATCAGTACAAATGGCTCATGGGAAAAGAGATTTGGACAACAATACAAAACGAGCTACATGCTATCCGAAAATAAGGACAGAAAATCAACTTTCACATTCTTTCCACAAGTGAAAAAAAATGGTGAATATGAAGTTTTTTTCTATTGTACTGAAATAGCGAATGCTCCGTCCTCAATAGATATTGAGGTGACAAATGACAAAAGCACTAATCGTGTCACAATCGCACCTAAAGAGCATAAAGGAGAATGGGTGAATCTTGGTACATATTCATTTAATGTCAACGACAAAAATGGAATAAAGGTAAACGGCTCAAATGCAAATGGTCCGATATTCGCCGATGCCGTGATTTTAAGACCCAAGAAATAATCTAATCGATTTAATAACTAGTAAGGCGAGATATTACTGCATAGTAATGTCTCGCTTTTTCTATAGTCATACTCTCCGGATTTGACCCCTATTACATTACAAAAGAGACATATCCATCACAACGATATCAGACTCTTTTGAAGCTTATGCACAATTACACTCCCGATCAAAATAAAGTCGGTACAAGCTTCATTGCCACTTATTACCATCTTGCAACAAAATTAGAGCAATAACTTATGCAGCATACGAATAAAATTATATCTTTGCTCACAAATAATACTAAATAGTGTGCGATATGACAATAATCAGGAGGAGATTTCTCAATTTTATATTGCTATTTACAGTTGTCAGTCTTTTGATGGCGTGCGAAGAAGACCCTCATCAAAGAGATCTGGAGCAAGCAACCTATGCACTCTGTAGCAGTACTTGGTATGATTCGTATATCAATAAAAACGGACTTAATTGCGAACAGTATCTCACGTTCTATAATAATGGCACTGGAACAGACAGAACCATTATCTATTACAACAATGGAATGCGAGATGAAAGGAAGTCCGATTTCTATTGGGATTGGAACGATCATTACTTCAGCTCGTTTGCCATATCCTATTCCGATGGCACCGACTATTATGAACATATCAATATAGGTAGCGGGTTATTCAACTGCATGCTGAATGGCGTTCAAGTAACATTCAGGGCAACGGACTATTATTAACTGTAATAGATACTTAAACCAGATTCTTGTGTTAATCATCTATTAATCTTCATACAAAAGTCACGTGAAATTATAAAATCAAGGATAATGACTGGTAGCAAAACAAAAACTATTTATGGCATTTTATTCTTGCTGGTGACACTACAATTATTGCGGTTCATTATCAAACAAGGCGTTTTCCTTTTTGTAGAACGAACAAATTTCTCAGACAGAATGGCGTCATTGTTGGCTATGGCTATTTTATTGGGATTACTCATTTTGATTGCAAGGATACGACGTGAACCGCTATCCGTGTTTCCGGTCAAATTTAGCGGACTATATATTGTTGCCACAATTGTATTTGCATTGGTTCTGATTTCTTCACTTACTCTTTTTTCAAACGAAAAACATTCCATCTTTCTTCTCATTTATAGCTGCTTGGTAATCCCTGCATTTGAAGAACTGATTTTCAGAGGATATGTTTGGAATAAACTCGACAATCTGTTTCCCCGGCCGTGGATAACCTATTCGGTAACCACCTTGCTGTTTGCGATTTGGCATTTAGGATATATTGATGCACTTGCTTTTCGTACCGAAACTAATTTAGCACACGTAATGATGTGGAAAGTAATTACCGGATTCATTTTTGGCATTGTACTGGGTGCCATTCGCCTAAAAGCAAAAAACTGCTATTCCACAATTCTATTACATGGAATGATGAACATGTTAGGACGATAAAAAGACCCAGGATTTGCAAAATCTATATAAAACTTACTCTCCTCGAATGAATGACTTGCCCTCTTCGGTTGAATTTGAAAATACAACCTATAGCACATATCTTACAAACTGTATCTCTGAAGGGAATCGAACCCTTATTTAAAGTTTAGGAAACTTTCGTTCTATCCGTTGAACTACAGAGACCTTTAAAGTGGTGCAAAAGTAAGACCTTTTCCTCAATCTGACAAATATTTGTCTGATTAAGCTCTGTTATTTTACAAAAGATTATTTCCATGAAAAAGAATAACACTGCATACAATAATAAATCCAAATAAAATTATTTAGGCACTAAAGGACATGTTATCACAATAAAAGTCGGACAGATATAAACTTAAATAAGAAAAATCCAATATCTTTGCAACGGCTATGGGATTAGCCCTTTACTGCCTTCAAAGCTGATGATTCCTAAGCAAATGCATAACATATAAGTCAGCTTATGTTAATTTTCAATTTTGAATCAATTGTTATTTCTTTTCTTCAGAAAATGATTTGTTTGATATCCAATAGAAATATAACCAATTATACTCCCATGGAGCATTGGATAATTATTTTATTGTTATATCGTATTATAATTATGAAAATAAAACACAAATTTCGATTGTCGCTATGATAAAAACATTGCTTTTAATTGGAATGGGAAGTTTCACAGGTGGAATATTTCGCTACCTGATCTCCCGGTATTTTCAAAATATGACCAATTATTCTTTTCCTGTTGGAACACTTACTGTCAATATCATGGGATGTTTTTTAATCGGACTTCTTTATGGTCTATTTGATCGTGGCAACTTAATGAATTCAAATTTAAGATTGTTTCTTACAGTAGGATTTTGTGGAGGATTCACGACCTTTTCGACTTTCGTAGGAGACAATTTTCAATTAATTAAAGGAGACAATTTCTTTTATTCCTCTTTATATTTGTCAGCGAGTGTAATAGGTGGTTACATATTACTGTTTTTGGGTTATTCACTCATCAAATTATTTTAGTTATGGAATCAATGTCAAAAGCTAAAATTTTAAGAATCTACGTTAGCAGTACCGATGTAGTAAAACACACTTCCGTATACGAGACTATTGCTTTTGAAGCAAAAAAGTATGGCCTGGCCGGAGCTACGGTCTTTAAAGGTATTATGGGTTATGGAACAAGCAGTAATCTGCATTCAGATAAATTCTGGGAAATTAATTATAAAGTTCCGGTAGTAGTCGAAATAATCGATGAAGAAGAGAAAATCAACCACTTCCTAGATATCATATTACCCTGGTTGAAGTTGCTGCCAAAAGGATGTCTGGTTACATGCCAAGATACACTAGTTGTATTAATGAAAAACGGAGAAAAAAAGTAATACACCCCATTCACATAATGCGGATTATATTTTATTTTACAAGTAGTACGATATCTCTACAAATAGACTTAAATGATCATTCTTACATTATATTTGATTGTCCTTTTACTTATTAAGGTTTTCTGTTACTTTAATATGCAGAAATTGCTCGGTAAACTCAAGTTGGCAAGGGTAGATGGGACAATCATCAAGTTGGTTGCCAATATATCCAGAGTCGATTTACTCATTATCGATGACTTTGGAATGAAAGCATTAAAGGGACAACAACAAAACGACTTCATGAAAATCATAGAGGATAGGCATGGAAGAAAGACTACAATTATTGCAAGTCAGCTACCAGTTAGTAAATGGTATGATGTGATAGGCAATGAGGTTATTGCTGATGCGATACTAGATAGAATTGTACATTCTTCACATCGTTTTGATATTAAAGGAAAAAGTTTGAGAAAGAAATAACAAATTTGCAAAATAAAGC
>JAQWBH010000016.1:0-2304 GCA_028707405.1 Parabacteroides sp.
GTTGCAAGTTTCATGCGCTTCCATTTGGCAAGCGACTGGACAACTTCAGCCATACGCTCGCCCATGCAATGAATCGGGAAACGTACGGGACGTTCTATTCCGTTTAAGTCGTCGTTGATACCTGTACTGGATAGAACGAATAATGGAGCCGTTACGCGACGAAGCTTAAGCGTCTTCGCTAACTTTTCCTGGAAATTTGTTTTCAACATACGTATGGCCTGCTCTGTTGTCTCAGGCGTAAGCGTTTGTTTGTAATCTACTGGAATAATAAGTGACATATATTTTTGTTTTAAATGTTGATTGTTTGTGTTTTAAAATTGGAGCAATGTACACACCTTTATGGCAGATAGATGTGTATACGCTCCATAATAATGGATTTTTTATTAACTATTATAAGCTGTCTCTCCATGTTCATAAATATCTAATCCTTCTTCTTCTATGCGAGCCGGAACACGCAGTCCGTGTGTTTTTTTGATCGTCCAGAAAAGAATAATTCCACATACGGAAGCCCATATACCTACGCTTATAGAACCTGCCAACTGAGAACCGATCATATTGAAGCCACCTCCATAGAATAATCCTCCTTGGGTAGCAAAAAATCCAACGAGGACTGTTCCCAAAAAGCCACATACACCATGTACGGATGAAGCACCTACAGGATCATCAATATGAAGTTTATGATCAATAAATTCAACGGAATATATCATTGCAATACCGCAGATGGCACCGATAATGATGGCACCGACTTCAGAAACGGCATCACAACCAGCTGTGATTCCAACTAATCCGGCCAAAATACCATTTAGCATCAATGATAAGGATGGTTTCCCATATTTTATCCACGAGATGAAAATGGTGGCAATACCTCCGGCACATGCAGCTAAGTTTGTTGTCAAGAATACATGAGATATAGCTACTCGATTAACTTCTCCTGATGCAGCAAGCTGTGATCCGGGATTGAAACCAAACCATCCGAACCAAAGAATAAATACGCCTAATGCAGCAATAGTCAGTGAATGTCCTGGAATGGCGCGACTTTTATTGTCTTTTGTATATTTACCGATACGCGGCCCCAAGAATATTGCACCGAAGAAACCTAAAATTCCCCCTACTTCGTGAACTACTGTAGAACCGGCAAAGTCATGAAAAGCAGTGCCAAAAGTATTCATCATGAAGCTTCCTGGTGTTGTATCCATCAACCAGCCTCCACCCCAAGTCCAGTGTCCTTCAACAGGATATATAATCAGGCTGATTATGAATGAATATACGATGTACATTGAAAATTTTGTACGTTCGGCCATTGAACCGGATACAATCGTTGCCGCAGTCCCACAAAATACAGTTTCAAAAATCAAGAATCCTTCAACAGGCAGGCCATTACTATTATGATAGAAAGATAAATCGCCGAAGTTTGGTGCACCAATAAAACCTCCTTCGCCGAACATAAATCCAAATCCTATAAACCAGAACAATAATGAAGCAAGTAGAAAGTCCACAAAGTTCTTCATTAAGATGTTTGCCGTATTCTTAGTACGCGTAAAACCAGCTTCGCAAAACGCAAATCCCGGCTGCATGAAGAATACCAGCATGGCTGCTAAAAGCATCCAAACAGTGTCAATGGATACAGAGTTATCCTTGATTGCCGCTACAATGTTGGCAGGCATCTCCTCTGCAGAAACGGATAGGGTGAAGAGTAACGCTATGATTACAAATACCCCAAATCTATATAAATGTATATGTTTCATATTCTTATTGTTTGAGTTAGTGTTTTGTTGAAATTTTCTACTTTTCTTGTTCTGCATTATATAAGGCAATATCGCCTCTTTCGCCTGTGCGAATACGGATAGCATCATCAACAGGAATAACGAAAATACGACCATCTCCAATTTCTCCTGTTTGAGCAGCGGCAAGAATAGCATTAATTGTTTTTTCAACATTCTTATCGCGAACGACAATGGATATCAGTATACGTTCAATACTACTGGTATTGTAGCATGTACCTCTGTAGATGCGTGCCTGACGCATTTTGCCTTCTCCACGTACGTCGTAATAAGAAAACCATTCGATATCGGCAGCTAATAAAGCTTCCTTTACCTCTTCGAACTTTGTTTTACGAATGATTGCTTCTATTTTTTTCATTTTTCTTTTTTTTATTAAAGGATAATAGATCAGCCCGCCTATCAAGGGGATAGTGTGCGGTATAACATTCTATAAAATCAACTGAAGGCGGGCCTCACTATATATCCTGCATTTACTTTTAAATGATTAAAAACTAATGCCCAAAATTAAAAAGACGTTATCATG
>JAQWBH010000016.1:2404-32082 GCA_028707405.1 Parabacteroides sp.
CTATCAAGGGGATAGTGTGCGGTATAACATTCTATAAAATCAACTGAAGGCGGGCCTCACTATATATCCTGCATTTACTTTTAAATGATTAAAAACTAATGCCCAAAATTAAAAAGACGTTATCATGTTCCGGGGCAGCGATCACTTGTGCAAACAAGGGTAAAGAATATTTGTCTGTTATGACAATGTCTTTTTTTGCTTTCAGAGAGATACTGTTTAACCCAAATCCATCGCTATACAACCCTGTCCAGGGTGATATTCCGATGCTAGGGCTAAGTTCTATACCGTTTACATTCACACTGTATTTTGCTTCAATGAAGGTAGAATATTGAAGATCGCCATCTTCATTTTTATCTCCTCCTGCAAACATAGTGTTCCATGTAAGTGATAATGGAAATTTCTCTCCCAAAGTGAAACCCAATGTACCTTCAAAATAGTGGCTGTTTGAATAATTCCCATAACGGGCACCTTCGCCTGACCACCAGTAATCTGTAACTGCCATATTGAACCTTCCGATTCCATAGCCACATGTGAGGTCGAATTCTTTTGCTTTGTACTCATCTGAAGCATTTGAGAAATCTGTTGACCCCCACGCCGTAAGAAGCAATCCTGCTCCCGAAAGTGAGAGACTGGGTTGCACCGATGCTCCTGTCTGATACATGCCGCGCCATACATAGCTGCTGACAATATCTGCACCTGGTGTTACCGTGAACTTCTTTTTGTCCTGAGCAAAGACCGAATAAGACATAATAAGCAGAATTGCTGCAGGCAATGAAATTTGCCTGATCGTAATTGTTTCCATTATGTTATTCTTTTGATGTTAATACTATGTCAAATCTTTTCCTTGCTATAGGATCTGCGAAGCACGAGAACAATCACGTGTTAGTTCTTTACTTCTTCTTTGACATTTATTTCAGGGAGTCCACTTCTTCAGTCTGGCCATGGCCTCTAAAGTGTCTTCTCTGTCTCCAAAAGCGGTAAGGCGGAGATAACCTTCACCGCTGGGCCCGAACCCCACGCCTGGAGTTCCGACGATATTGACTTCATACAGCAACTTGTCAAAGAATTTCCAGGAGTTTAGCCTGTCTGGTGTTTTAAGCCAGATGTAGGGAGCGTTGTCGCCGCCATACACGGTAAAACCACATTCTTTCAATCCTTCTTTCATGATTGTTGCATTAGTCATATAGTAATCAATCGTTTTCTTTACCTGTTCTTTGCCTTCAGGGCTGAATACAGCTTCTGCACCCCGCTGGGTGATGTAGCTGGTTCCATTGAATTTAGTACACTGACGGCGGTTCCACAGTTTGTTCAAGGGTACTCGCTCGCCTTCCAGCGTGAATGCGTTCAATTCTTTCGGTATAACGGTATACCCGCAGCGTACGCCGGTGAATCCTGCCGTTTTCGAGAAACTTCTGAACTCTATTGCAACTTTTTTTGCCCCTTTAATTTCATATATGGAATGAGGAATATTATTGTCACGAATATAAGCCTCGTATGCTGAATCATACATGATGATGCAATCGTTGGCCAATGCATAGTTTACCCATTTCTTTAATTCCTCCTTCGGAAGTGTTGTGCCTGTCGGATTGTTCGGATAGCACAAGTAGATGATATCAACTCTCCTGCTTGGCAGATCCGGAATAAAATTGTTCTCGGCCGTACAAGGCATGTAAACGACATCACTCCATCTTCCATCTTCTATGACTCCTGTTCGTCCACTCATCACATTCGAGTCAACATAGACCGGATAAACCGGATCGGTGAGCCCGATACTGTTGTCGTGGCGAAGCAAGTCTCCAATATTTCCACAGTCGCTTTTTGCGCCATCGCTTATGAAAACCTCGCTAGGTTCAAGTGCTATGCCGCGACTGGCATAATCGTTTTTTATAACGGCATCTATCAAAAACGGATAACCTTGTTCGGGGCCGTATCCGTGAAATGTTTCTTTTGCTGCCATTTCATCCACAGCTTTGTGCATGGCCTCAATAACTGCCGGAGCAAGAGGCTGCGTAACATCGCCAATGCCCATGCGAATAATTTTGGCCTTCGGATGTGTCACCTTGAAACTGTTTACCCGTTTCGCAATATCCGAAAAAAGGTAGTTGTTTTGCAGTTTCAGGAAGTTTTCATTAATCAGTGCCATACGTTTGATTGTTTTATGTTCTTGTGTGTTCATCTTGCTTAGATATCTATTTCCCCTTCAAATACGATTACTGCATCTCCCGTCATAAAGACGTTGTTGTCTTCTCCATTCCATTGTATGGATAATGGACCTCCGTCCATTACGACTTCAACATTGCGGGCCGTTTTTTCATGAATGATAGAGGCAACGGCTGTGGCACACGCGCCTGTTCCACAGGCTTGCGTTATGCCTGAGCCGCGTTCCCATACACGCATTCTCACTCTGTTGTCACTTAAAACCTGAACAAACTCAACATTTGTACGATTTGGAAAATAAATATTCTTTTCTATAAGCGGGCCTACTTCCGATAAAGGAATGGCAGATATATCATCTGTATAAATGACAAAATGAGGATTGCCCATTGAAACAATTGTCCCCGTATATGTGCGGTCTCCTATATCAATGGTTTTTGCTTTTTCTCCGATAATGGGTTTCCCCATATCGACTGTCACTTTAGTTACGGTATTTCCGGTCGTTGAAAGCAGTAACTCCTTGATACCCGATAGGGTTTCAAGGGTGACTGTCTTCTTCTTAGTCAGGTTTTTCTCATACACATATTTGCCTATACAACGTGAGGCGTTTCCACACATCATCGCTTCTGAACCATCAGCATTGAAGATGCGCATGCTGAAATCCGCCTTTTCTGATTTTCCAATAAGTACTAATCCATCAGATCCAATTCCGGTATGCGGTGCACTTAACCTTTGGGATAACTTTTCCGGATTTTTAATCGGATAAAGTATCGTATTGATATAGATATAATCATTTCCGGCTCCTTGCATTTTGGTAAATCTGATTGATTGTGTCATTTTATTATTAATATTTGTCTTGTTCTTTCTTTTTGTTTTATTACTCTACAAATATACGACGTTTTGGTATAATATGTATGAGTTATGCATCTTAATGTAATAAAAAGAAGATTAATATAACAATTCTTTTTACTTAATCGTATTTATCTTATGAATTGTAAGTAAAATAGGTGCTTTTACTATATAATTGTAGTTATATCCTTGCAAAATGAGGCTCGGACGTTTATGCTTTGTTTTTGTATTTTTAGAACTTAACAGCCGGGAATAGTTTATTGCTATTCCCGGCTGTAGATCATTGTGTATAGACTATACTTAGTATGCCGATTCGTGTACTCCTTTTACGGCACGACCGCTTGGATCGTTAATGCTTTTGAAGGAATTATCCCAAGCCAGTGCTTCGGCTGTTGAACAGGCTACACTGGGAACCGATGGCACACTTCGTGCAGCACTTTCACTTGGAAAATGTTCCTCGAAGATAGTACGATAGTAATATTCCTCTTTGTTTTGCGGCGGATTTATGGGAAAACGTTCGGCCGCATGTTTCATCTCTTCATCACTGACTGCCTCAGCTGTTATTTTCTTTAGTGTATCGATCCAACTGTAACCTACACCATCGGAAAACTGTTCTTTTTGTCGCCATGCGATTTCCTGAGGAAGCATGTCGGAGAAAGCTTCGCGAAGAATCTTTTTTTCAATAACATTGCCCGGACACATTTTGGCTTCAGGGTTGAGTCGCATAGCTACGTCGAGAAACTCTTTGTCTAGGAATGGCACACGTCCTTCAACTCCCCATGCGCAGAGGCTCTTGTTGGCACGAAGACAGTCATACATGTAGAGCTTGCTCAATTTACGTACGGTTTCTTCGTGAAAAGCTTTTGCATTCGGAGCTTTATGAAAGTAGAGATATCCGCCGAATACCTCATCCGCCCCTTCACCGCTCAGTACCATCTTGATGCCCATGCTTCTGATGACACGTGACAGCATGTACATCGGCGTTGACGCGCGAACGGTTGTCACATCATAGGTCTCAATGAAATAGATCACGTCGCGGATGGCATCCAGCCCTTCGTCAATTGTATAATTTATTTCGTGATGGACGGTACCTATATGATCTGCTACCTTACGGGCTGCAGCTAGGTCAGGAGCGCCTTTGAGTCCGATGGCAAACGAGTGCAGCTGCGGCCACCAGGCATCGGCAGTACTGTTTGTTTCGATACGCTTGGCTGCATATTTCTTAGCAACGGCCGAGATGATGGATGAATCCAAACCGCCCGAAAGCAGAACGCCATAAGGAACGTCGCTCATCAGCTGACGCTGAACAGCTGTCTCCAGCGAATCATGTAGCTCCTGCACGCTTGCCGGATTGTCTTTTACATTATTGTAGTCCATCCAGTCGCGAGTGTACCAAAGGGTGAAATCTTTGTCTTGACTGTAGTAGTAGTGGCCCGGAGGAAACTGATCGTAGTGAGCGGCAAAGCCTTCGAGCCCTTTCAGTTCTGATGATACGAGCAGATGACCGGTGTTGTCGTAACCGATGTATAATGGGATGACGCCTATCGGATCGCGGGCAATCAGATAGCAGTCTTTTTCTTCATCGTAGAGCGCGAAACCGAAGATGCCGCTCAGCATTTCTACACATTTGACACCGTATTTGCGATAGAGGGCGAGAATGACTTCGCAGTCGCTTCCGGTTAGAAACTCATATTCGCCTTTGAGTTGTTCACGCAGTTCGCGATGATTATAAATTTCACCATTAACCGTCAGTATCAGTTTCCCATCTTTGCTTTTCAGCGGTTGTCCGCCAGAAGCCGGATCCACAATTGAAAGACGTTCGTGCGCAAGAATAGCGGTTTTGCCTTGATAAATTCCGCTCCAGTCTGGTCCTCGATGACGGATCCGCTTGCTCATAGCTAAAGCTTGTTTGCGAAGATAGGCTGTCTCCTCATGAATATTGAATATTGCTGTAATGCCACACATAATAGGTATGTTTTAATTGTTTTTTTGTTTGACGTTTAGTAACTATTTTGAATTTAAATATTTATCAATAGATTCGGCTGCTTTGCGCCCGGAAGCCATAGCTTTGACCACGAGGCTTGTGCCATCGACAGAATCGCCGCAGGCAAAGATGTTGGTGTTGGCGGTACGGTTCGTTGCCGGATCGACAGCGATGGCCTTGCGGCTGGTAACAGCCAAAGACAGTTCAGCGATAAGTCCGTTTTGTTCCGGATAGACGAATCCCATGGCGAGAAACACCAGATCGGCATCAATAATCTCCGTTTTGCCTGTCTTTTTCATTTCCGGACGACCGCCGTCGGTTGCCGGACTCCATTCCACTTCTTCTACTTCGACCCCTTTCAACTGTCCTTTTTCGTCGCCGATAAAACGGTTAGTCGTAAGACTCCAGCGGCGGATACAACCTTCTTCATGACTACTGCTGGTTTTTAGTACCTGTGGATACATAGGCCATGGCGTTGCCGGATTGTGATCGACAGGCGGTTTCTGCAAAATCTCAATCTGTGTCACGCTCGCTGCACCTTGTCGGTTAGACGTGCCTACGCAGTCGCTGCCTGTATCGCCACCGCCGATGACGAGCACTTTCTTGCCTTTGCAATTTATAAGCTCCTTCGCCGGCACAGCTATACCTTGCAGTTTACGGTTTTGTTGACCCAATAGCTCGAGTGCAAAATGTACGCCCTTTAAGTTACGCCCTTCGATAGGCAGATCGCGTGGCACTTCGCATCCTACGGCAATACATACGGCATCGAACGTGGTAGCGATGGTTTTGGCTGAGACGTTATCACCTACCTTTGTATTATTTTTGAACACGATGCCTTCCTGTTCCATCAGTCTGATACGACGGTCGATAATGTTTTTTCCCAGCTTAAAGTTTGGAATACCAAAACGCATCAGCCCGCCGGGAAGTTCGTCTTTCTCAAAGACCGTCACTTCGTAGCCTGCATGGTTGAGTCGGTTGGCTGCTGTCAGCCCGGCAGGTCCGCTCCCGATGACGGCCACTTTCATCCCGTTTCGCACCGGCGTTACAGGTTTAATGTATCCTTCGCGAAAAGCCATTTCGGCTATCGATGCTTCATTCTCACGGATTGTGACCGGCTCGTTGCAGCTTAGTTTCAGTACACAGCTTTTCTCACAGAGCGCCGGGCATATACGCCCGGTGAATTCCGGAAAATCGCACGTTTGTTGCAGTACATGAAAAGCCTCTTTATATTTTCCTTTATAGAGAAAGTCTTGCCACTCGGGCTGTTTGTTATCAATCGGGCAGGCCCAGTGGCAGAACGGGATGCCGCAATCCATACAGCGCGAAGCCTGTGTACGGCGGTCGCTGCTGTTGAGCGTCTGTTCTACTTCCGTAAAGTCGCCTATCCGTTCGTGTATGGGGCGATAGCCTGCTTCTTGTCTATGTATAGTAAGAAATGCTTTTGGATTTCCCATTATTTTGTTCTTTTAATTGTTTCTAAATCTATCCTATTATTTTGTCTGTTTTGTGTTCGATGCTACGTTACGTTCAGGCTTGATGTAGAATGGCTTTCAATAGTCGCGTTGCATCTCGGCGATCTTCTCCTGTAGCTTCTTGACTTTTTCTTCCTGCAAAACTTTCTTATACTCAATGGGAACAATACAGATGAACTCGTCGACATATTTGTCCCAATCGTCCAGCATTGTGCCTGCAAGATGACTTCCGGTATAGTGATAATGTTTGCGGATCAGTTCGTGAAGTTCTTTGCGCATATTGTTCTCTTCGAGGAGTGAGAGTTCGACCATCTCCATGTTGCAATAGTAATCGAAGTCTCCTCTCTTGTTCCATACGTATGCCACGCCACCGCTCATGCCGGCTGCGAAATTGCGTCCGGTCGTGCCAAGTACAACCACGCGTCCGCCTGTCATATATTCGCAACAGTGGTCACCGGCGCCTTCAACAACGGCTATGGCACCCGAGTTGCGTACGCAGAAACGTTCGCCGACACGTCCATTGATATACACCTCGCCACTTGTGGCACCGTACATCAGCGTGTTGCCTGCAATTGTATTATCTTCGGCAACGAAAGTCGAACGCAAAGGAGGAACGACACAGATACGTCCGCCGCTAAGTCCCTTGCCCAGATAATCATTGGTTTCGCCTTCGAGTGTGAAGGTTATTCCATGGGCCAGGAATGCACCGAAACTCTGTCCTGCAGATCCCTTGAATTTGATATTAATGGTATGCTCCGGTAATCCGGCTTCGCCATAACGTTTGGCTATTTCGCCCGAAAGCATTGCACCGACAGAACGATCGGTATTGGCAATTGCGTAATCCAGAGAAATTTCTTTCTGATGCTCGATAGCCGGCATTGCCTGACGGATGATATAGCGATCCATCACATGGTCGATCAGATGAATCTGTAATGTTGTGTGGTGAATGGCATTGGAGGCAGCCTGTTCCGGAAAGTGCAGGATCTTCGAGAAATCCAGCAGATCATGTTTGGCAATATGATCGGAAGGCTTACGCTCGATCAGATCGGTACGCCCGATGATATCTTCCAGTTTAGAGAAACCTAGTTCAGCCAGATATTCGCGTACTTCCTCGGCCAGGAAAGTAAAGAAATTGATCAGGTATTCATAATGGCCGTGAAAACGTTTACGTAATTCGGGATCCTGTGTGGCAACGCCCATCGGACAAGTGTTCATATGGCATTTACGCATCAACAGACAGCCCAGTACAACCAGCGAAGATGTTCCGAAGCCATACTCTTCGGCACCGAGCATTGACATGATGATGATGTCGCGTCCTGTTTTGAGTTGACCGTCGGTCTGCAGGATGACTTGTCCTCGTAGGTCGTTAATGACCAGTGTCTGTTGTGTTTCGGATAGTCCCAGTTCTGTCGGCACGCCGGCATAGCGGATCGAACTCATAGGTGAAGCACCTGTTCCACCTTCGCCTCCGGAGATGACAATACGGTCGGCCTTGGCTTTAGCAACGCCTGCAGCAATTGTTCCTACGCCATTTTCGGCAACGAGCTTGACGCTGATTTCGGCTTGGGGGTTGACATTTTTAAGGTCGAATATAAGCTGGGCCAAATCTTCGATAGAATAGATATCGTGATGAGGAGGAGGCGAGATAAGTGAGATTCCGGGTATCGAATGACGCGTGCGCGCAATTACTTCGTCGACCTTGTAACCCGGCAACTGTCCGCCTTCGCCAGGTTTTGCACCTTGAGCTATTTTTATTTGTATCTCTTCTGCATTCATCAGATATTCCGTGGTGACGCCAAAACGACCCGAAGCTACCTGTTTAACAGCTGAGTGGAGCGAAATACCGTCTATAGTTCCGTGGAAACGTTCGGCATCTTCGCCGCCTTCGCCGGTATTACTTCGTCCATGTATCTTGTTCATGGCCAGTGCAAGCGCTTCGTGTGCTTCTTTGCTGAGAGCACCGAAACTCATTGCTGAAGTAACGAAATGCTTCATGATTTCGCTGGCCGGTTCAACTTGTTCGATCGGTATGGGTTTCTGCTTTTTGAAAGTCAGAAAGTCGCGGAGGAAGATCGGAGCCTCTTTCTCATCGACCATGTGAGTGTATTCTTTAAATTTTTTGTAACTGCCTAGGCGTGTAGCCAGTTGCAGTGTTGCAATGGTCTCGGGATTCCAGGCATGTTTCTCCCCGTCTTTGCGATAGTTATAAATGCCTTTGTTATCGAGCATCCAATCCACAGGTTTACAAAATGCTTCATGGTGCATGGCAATAGCATCTTCGGCAATTTCGTCGAGACGGATACCTCCAACGTTACTTGTTGTACCGCCGAAATAGGTGTTTGCCAGTTCGCTGCTCAGACCTACCGCCTCAAACAGTTTGGCGCCGCGATAGCTGCGAATGGTGCTGATGCCCATCTTACTCAAAATTTTGAGTAGTCCTTTGCATACAGCCTTGATATAGTTTTTCTGAGCTGTGTCGTAGTTTAGTTGAATTTTCTGCTTGTCGACCAAATCATTCAAGATCGCAAATGCCATATAAGGATTGATGGCACTGGCACCAAATCCCAACAGTAAGGCAGCATGCATGATTTCGCGCATCTCACCGGTCTCAACAATCAAGGCGGTCTGAACACGCTTCTGTACGGAGATCAGGTAATGATGTACGGTGCTTACAGCCAGCAGGGAAGGTATAGCGGCATGAGTCTCATCGACGTTCTTATCGCTCAGAATGATATAATTGACACCATCTGTAACAGACTGCTCGGCTTCTTTGCAGAGACGGTCCAGAGATTCCTTCAATCCTTCACGTCCTTTGGCTATTTCGAATGTCATAGGCAATTTCACACATTTGAAGCCTTTATAGCGAATGTTACAAAGCAAATCCAATTGTGTATTGGTCAATATCGGATGATTGAGGCGTACCATTTTGCAATGGCTTTCGTTTGGCGATATGATGTTATTACCCACAGCGCCGATGTATTCGCTCAGACTCATCACCAGTTCTTCGCGTATCGGATCGATAGGCGGGTTTGTTACTTGGGCGAACTGCTGGCGGAAGTAGTTGTATAACAGTTGAGGGCGAGATGAAAGGACAGCCAGGGGCGTGTCATTACCCATTGATCCTGTCGGTTCGGTACCAGTGTTACTCATGGGTGCAATGATGCGATCTACATCCTCACGGCTGTAGCCGAAAACACGTAGCATTTTGTCGAAGTTGTCGATGCTTACCGGTACTTTACGTCCTGATTTCAGCTCGTCCAGCTCAACACGGTTGTTCATTAACCATGTGCGATACGGTCTGGCTTCGGCTAACTGTTGTTTCAGTTCTTTATCATCGTAAATTTTGCCTTCTTCGGTATCTACCAGAAGTATTTTCCCCGGTTGCAGACGCCCTTTCTCTTTGATATTGCTTGGATCGAAATCCATGACGCCCACTTCAGAAGCTACTACCATTATATCATTTTTCGTGATGGTATAACGTGCCGGGCGCAAACCGTTTCGGTCTAGCATTCCACCGGCATAGCGGCCGTCACTGAAAAACAGTGCTGCCGGGCCATCCCAAGGTTCCATAAGGATAGAATGATATTCGTAGAATGCTTTTAGGTCTTCGGAAATGGGATTCTTTTCATTGAAGCTTTCAGGAATCAGCATTGACATAGCGTGAGGCAGGCTCATCCCTGAAGCCATGAAGAACTCCAAAGCGTTGTCCAGAGAAGCGCTGTCACTCATATTTGGTTGGATGATCGGCCGGATATCGTCCAGATTCTGAATAGCCGGCGTAGAGAGAACGCTCTCGCGTGCTTCCATCCATCCGCGATTGCCGCGGATGGTATTGATCTCGCCGTTATGTCCCAGAAGGCGGAAAGGCTGTGCCAGACTCCATGTCGGAAATGTATTTGTACTGAAGCGGGAGTGAACCAATGCCAGACCGCTGGTCAGATAATTGTTTGTCAGGTCGGGAAAATACCGGCGCAGTTGCATGGTTTCCAACATCCCTTTGTATACAATTCGTTTTGTTGAAAGCGAAACGACATAGAAATCCTTTTTGTTGGGAATATCTAATGCCTCTACACGCTTTTCTATTCTTTTCCGAATAATATAGAGTTTGAGTTCCAGTGTGTTCTGATCGTTGCAGCCGGTAATAAATATTTGTTTGATATCGGGCTCGGTTTTTTGTGCTGCTTGCCCCAGAATGTCGGTATTCACCGGCACCTTACGCAGATGCATTAGTGCAAGTCCTTCTTTTTCAATCTCCTCAATCATGATGCTGAGGATAGTGGACTGTTCTGCCTGATCTTTAGGGAGGAAAATGAGACCGGTTCCGTATTTGCCTTTTTCGGGCACGGGAATACCCTGCAACAGAATAAATTCATGAGGAATCTGAATCAGGATGCCTGCACCATCACCTGTTTTGTTGTCCGCACCTTCAGCTCCGCGGTGTCGCATATTTTCCAGTACCTTAAGAGCTGATTCTACTATATCGTGCGATTTGCCTCCATGAATGTTAACTACTAATCCTACACCACAAGCGTCGTGGTCATTAGCCGGATTGTATAATCCCTGCTCGTAGTTCAAATGGATTCTTTCCTTCATTATTTGTTGACTTTATGTTTGTGTAATAATGTATATACTATCAAAATGTCTGGCAAAGATATTAAATTCATCTCATAATGATATACACACTATGTAACATTCATCAATTAATTTGCTTTCCGAAGTGGCAATGTTTATAACTGTTAGTTTATAGCTTTATTTTATTATAAATCGTAAGCAAAATAGTATATTTTTATTAATAAATGGAAGTGTTAGGTTTTTTTGTATCAATAAAAAGGCAGCTATAATCAGATAAGATCGGATAAAGCTGCCTTAATATGTCGTATAATAGTCTGTCGTGTTATTTATCTTGGTAGCCGCCGTGCACGTGTACCCGGCGGCTCTTAATTAATGAGACAATATAGTTTCACACAAATGAAAATTATCCCCCTTCCTGAAAAGAAAGCACCCGATGCGTTTGTTCCCGTGACTATCCTGACATTTTCAGATTTGTTGTGGTCAATGATGTTCGTGTTTCGCTGCTTCAGCATCTTCTTTTGCACTATCGAACGGCAGATTTTGTTTCAGATTCTCTGTCAACTTGTCAATGCGGTGCATCTCATCACTGATGGCAATGCCTTGCGGGCATTTGGGTTCGCATTGTTTGCAACCTATGCAGTGGCTGGCCTGACGAAGTTTCGGTACACTGCGATCGTAACCGTAAAGAAATTCGCGCCGTGCTTTTTCATAATTTGAATCGGCCGAACTTTTAGGCAGCATTTTATCGTTGACACAACGGTTGTAGTGCGCGAAGACTTCCGGAATATTCAATCCGTAAGGGCAAGGCATACAATACTTGCATTGTGTGCAGGGAATTAGTTCCGAATGAAGCATCAGGTCGGCAATGGTTTTGAGCGTTTGCTTTTCGTCTGCAGTCAGCGGAGTCAATGGAGAGAATGTCCGGATGTTATCCTGAAGATGTTCCATGTAGGTCATGCCACTAAGTACAGTCAGTGAGAGCGGCATATCGCCGGCAAAACGGAATGCCCAAGAAGCGGGGCTCAAGTCCGGGTGAATCTTTTTGAGCATGGCCAGTGCTGTAGGTGTAAGTCGAGCAAGTCGTCCACCCAGCAATGGTTCCATAATAATCGCCTGAATATTGCGCTTTTCCAGTTCTCCATACAGATAGCTGGCATCTAGCCCTTTATCATCTCCATGATTCTCCCAGTCGACATAGTTAAGTTGAATTTGGACAAAATCCCATTTATATTTGTCGTGCTGCGCAAGCATATAATCGTAAGCAGCCACATCACCATGAAAGGAGAATCCAAGATTACGGATTCGTCCGGCTTCACGTTCTTTCATAAAGAAGTCAATTAAGCCGTTATCAATGAAGCGAGTCTTTGTGTGTTCTAATCCTCCCTGCCCGACAACATGCAGTAGATAGTAATCGAAATAATCCACTTTCAGTCTTTTGAATGAATTATGATACATCCCTTTCGCCGCTTCAAGACTCCAGGTAGAAGGGTCGAAGTTTGACATTTTTGTTGCAAGCAGATATTTGTTACGTGGATATCGACTGAGTGAGATTCCGACAACATCTTCAGACTGTCCGTACGCGGGAGCCGTGTCAAAGTAGTTGATACCGTGAGCAATGGCATAATCGATCAGCCGGTCTACCGCTTCCTGATCAAGAATATCTTCTCCTTTTTCATTTGTTTTGCTTGGAAAGCGCATGCAACCGTATCCAAGCAAGGAAACTTTTGCGTGTGTGTGTTCATCGGTGCGGTAAGTCATTTTATCTAGCGGAACGGGAGCTGTCGAAAAGTCGGCATCGTCCATCGATTTGTCTTTTTTCGGGCTACATCCCGGAATCGTTACCGTCGCTGCGGCTCCGGCACCAACACCCATTACTTTTAAAAAATTTCTTCTGTTTATATGATTGTTATTCATAGCTGCTAAATCGTTAATGTTTATACTGTACGATGTCTTTCGTGTCCTTCCACATAAATTGCACTCATCGGACGGGACGGACAAAGGTTCTCGCAAGCACCGCAACCGATGCATATTTCTGTATTGATCACAGGCGTTTTCAATGAATCCGGATCATATGGGTTGATAGCTACCAGCTGGATAGCTTTTGTCGGACAGTGGCGTTCGCATTCATGGCAGTCGACACCATCTCTCAGAACGATACATCTTCTTTTGACCCAGACGGCATGACCAATCTGTGTAGCCGACTTCTCCGCTTTTGTTATCGGTTTGATAGCGCCTGTCGGACATACTTCGGAACATTTTGTACATTCCGGGCGACAATATCCATGTTCGTAGTTCATTTCCGGCTGCATAAACGTTATCGGGTCCGTTGAAGGACGAAGAATTCCGTTCGGACAGGTCGATACACAAAGTTGACATGCTGTGCAGTGTTTTGCGAAATTTTGGATGCTCAGGGCCCCGGGAGGAACGATTGGTGTTGTTCGTTTAGGTGCTTTCTTTGGAAGCAGCGTTGTTAAACCTCCATCGGCGTTAACTTGGGCCCCGTTGACCTGCTTGTGGCGCTGCCTTTTTCTTTTTTGTGCACTTACAAGTGATCCGAAAGCCAGCAGTGCACTCGCAGTCAGGAAACTGCGACGAGCGTTTATTACTGATGGCTGAATCATAGTATCGCTGCATTCTTTCTGCTCCGTTTGCTCGACTTTAGAAGTTTCGGGATGACCCTTGGGCATAAAAGTAAAATGAATGGCATCGTTACAGCAATTATCAATACAATCCATACAGGCAACACAGCGACTGTAGTCGATCTTGTGATTCTTTGCATCAATGCAGGAAGATTTGCATCGACGCGAGCAGAGCGTGCATCCCGTGCATTTGTCGGTGTCAATGGATATCTTAAACAATGAAATACGTGAAACCAGTCCTAATATTGTTCCTACTGGGCAGAATGTATTGCAATAGGTGCGTCCGTTGCGCCACGCCAGATAGGCGACGACGACAAAAGTAATAATTGCTATGACGAATGTAGCTCCGCCTTTGATCCATACGTCGACAGGATAGAAAGCATAACTGTTTGCCTTAGCTGCAAAAAACGAAAGCAGATTGTTACCCCATGCGTAGATCGGTGCAAACAGGTTCGACGCCATACGTCCGAAAGAACCATAAGGATCAAGCAGGGCGACGATTGAACCTATTCCTGCTATAAATGCAATGATGAAAATACCTAAAACAGTGTAACGCAGCCATGTGATGGCAGGCGAATAGGTAAAACGATTTTTTCTCTTTTTTCTCTTTGACGAAATCCAGGAAACCATATCCTGAAATACACCGAGAGGACAGATTACGGAGCAATAAACACGCCCCAGAATCAAGGTTAATAACAACAGAGCTACAATAACTCCAACATTTAGTGCCAATAGTGCTGGCAGAAACTGAATCTTGGCTATCCATCCGAACCAAAGATGCAATGTCCCAGTAACGTCAATAAACAGTAATGTTATTAACGTAAAGGCAATGATAGCAAGCGTAATTCTGATTTTTCGAAGCATAGAACAATTATGATATTTGATTTAAAAACACAAATATAGCGAAAAGCCTTTTGATCGTTTATATTATTTTGATTTTTTTATCCATGCAGCAACTGTTTTGTCCGATTCAGGATCATTAACGTTGCTCCCTTTGATTGCCAAACCCTGCAAGACACGCGCTTTCGGGCAGACCTTTTTGATATCCTGTACACTGCTACCCAGATCACTTCCTTCGTGAGTACAGAAAGGGATGATCGTTTTTCCTGTAAAATCGTAAGAGGCAAGGAAGGTGTATACAGCCATTGGCATAGTTCCCCACCAGATCGGATAGCCCAGATAAATCACGTCGTAGTCTTTTATATTGTTTATTGTCCCGGTTAGTTTTGGGCGTGCTTTTTCATTCAGTTCCTTCTGCGCAATTTTTGTACATTCATCATAACCGGAGGGATATGTTTTGACCGTTTCGATTTTAAACAAATCACCGCTTGTATACGCCTGAATCCTTTTGGCAATCACTTCTGTGTTACCTACTTTTAGATCAATAATTTTTCCACTCACATAATTCATACCTTTGCGTGAGAAATAGGCTATCAAACATTTGCCTTTAGCCGGTGGCTGTATACTGGCGTCGATTAATGCCGGTCCTGCAGCGGTCATAGCTGCCACAGTTAATAAAAAATTTCTTCTTCTCATATTCTATATATTATTTATAATTTCTTTGCAGCCTTTGGTAAAGATACTGCAAAAATAGATTTATTGGTCTTTTTTTACTTGAAAAAGAATATTTTAATCTCTATCGCGAAAATGAAATGTAGCGGAGCTAGATCAAGCATGCTTTTCTTATACTATAGCATACACAATGTGTCAAAATGTAACTTTCTGACAGAGCTATAAACCCTTTTAGAAGTGCTAAATAATTCATTCGGATGTATTAATCATTTCATTCGAATAAAACCTTTGTTCCATTCGAATGAAATGAAACTTTTATTCGAATAAAATGAGATTTTCTATTAGATGAATAATGCCCTTATTTACAGTAATATACGCTGAAAGTATAGATGTATTTTCCTATTCTGATTTTTTGAAGGCATAAATTAGTAAAAGTGAGTATAAATTTTTGATAAAAGTGATTTTGCCATCAATAAGTGAGAAATAGTTATTTTGAAATAGCTTGGAAAAGACTAAAAACTGATTTTAAGAAACTGTATGATTAGTCGGAAATGCTATTTTAATGGAATGAGGACTATATCTTTATAATATACTTCTGCCAATTGTGTCTGAAGAAGTATCTTCCCTTCTTCAACATTCAAATTATGAGCTTCATTTACTTTATGTCCATTGACATAGTATTCTGATTTATTATCGAAACAAATAATTTCAATTGTATTCCATTCTCCATGCGTTTTTTCAAAATCAGCAGTATGGACAACATGATTAGAATGTGTTTCGTTGGGTGACACACCTGTGGCTCCTTTAAGAAACCAATAGTCTCCAAAATCACCTTCTTTTATTTGACATTCCACACTCTTTGGCCAGACCGTATCTTTTTCGTTGAGTGAAAAATGATATAATATGCCGGAATCTCTTTTAGCCTCTTTTTTCCCATACTTGTTTTCGCCCCAACGTGTTTGAACTCTCAGATAATAATTCTTGAAAGCACGTTTAGTGCATGCATATCCTATAGCTTTTCCAGTGAAATGAATAAGACCGTTCTCAACTTTGAAGTCGCCATTAGGATCATTATTTTTCCCGTTACTGATATCATAAGTATAGAAATTAGTCAAATCTTTGCCATTAAATAGTACGATTGGCTTTGTTGATTTCTTATAGAGTTTGGTAAACAAACTTCTATCAGGATGATTCTGAAGTATTGTCGGAAGATCATTTCGCTCTATTGCAAAGACTGAAAATATAGTACAGTTTAGCAATAATGTTAATAAACAGATTTTCAATTCTTTGTTCATAATGATAATAATGAAATTCGTTAGTAGATTTTTATATGATACGACTTGTTATTTTGTGAGTTCGATAAAAATTTATAAATTATAGGCCTTATTATTAGAGTAATACCGATATGATTTGTAAATTGTAATAGCTAACTATATAATTTACAATAAGCATTGTTATACCTTTTCGAAGGTAAAGTTACAGAATTTTATTGAATGGCAGCTGACTTTCTGATTTGTTTTAGGAATTTGTTTTGATTTTTCTTCATCATATTTAAAAAATCATTTTTGATTGTATCTTTCATCTTCATAAGGGTGATAGTGGGCTGTCTGATGAAGGTTAACAGAAAAAGAGGTCATAACGGAATTTGAAATAGCCTGATTAAGATTACATATCTGAAAATTTAAAATTGTTATCTAAATAATATCTATATTTGTACATCAATAAAAATAATCAGCTGATGAAAAAATGGTCCTTGATTATATGGGCAATATTCTGTCTGCCTCTTTTTACAATATATGCCGATTCAGGTAAAGGAAAGTTTATACAATGGGCACCGACACCACCAATGGGATGGAACAGTTGGGATTGCTATGGCCCCACAGTGACAGAAAATGAAGTGAAAGCGAATGCCGATTATATGGCCGAATACCTCAAACCTTACGGATGGGAATATATTGTGGTGGATATTCGCTGGTATGTTCAGAATGATAAGGCTGGAGGATATAATGAGAAAGATCCTGTTTTCTCCATTGATGATTATGGACGATATATTCCGGCTGTCAACCGTTTCCCTTCTTCGGCAGGCGGACGGGGTTTTAAGTCGTTGGCCGACTATATACATGCCAGAGGATTGAAGTTCGGCATACATCTGATGCGGGGTATTCCAAAGGTGGCTGTACAAAAAAAGATGCCTGTTAAAGGAACGGATATTACAGCCGATCAGATTTATGGTACGGAACTTTTGTGTGCATGGCTCGGCGATAATTATACGGTAAGAGCTGCTGCCAGGGGCGCACAGGAGTATTATAATTCATTATTCGAATTGTATGCATCGTGGGGTGTGGATTTTGTGAAGATCGATGATCTTTCGCGTCCGTATCATCAGGATGAGATCGAATTGATACGGAATGCTATAGACCACTGCGGGCGACCTATAGTATTGAGTACTTCACCCGGTGAAACACCTGTGGAAAAAGCCGATCATGTAAGAACTCATGCCAATATGTGGCGAATGGTGGACGATGTGTGGGATACGTGGCCTCATTTCAGACACCTTATAAAAGTGTGTCAGGACTGGTATTCGTATATTTCGCCAACATGGCCTGATTGCGACATGATTCCACTGGGACGCATTGCTATTCGAGGTGAGAGAGGATTGGACAGGATGACACGACTGACAAAAGATGAGCAGTATTCGCTGATGACCCTGTTTACCATTTTTCGTTCACCGTTGATGTTTGGAGGAGATCTTCCTAGTAATGATGCTTTTACGTTGTCGTTGCTTACAAACAAGGCTGTTCTGGAGATGCATGGAAATGGACAAAACGTACGTCAGATTTTTCAGAAGGACGGCAGAGTGGCTGTCACTTCAAAGAATGCAAAAACGGATGCAGTCTATTTGGCTCTGTTTAATATTTCCGATGACGATTCTCCATTGGATATCAGCGTCGACTTGAATGATCTTGGACTGAATGACAGGAAGGTGATGGTGACTGATTTATGGGAAGGCCGCTCTTTAGGAAAAGTGAAAGGAACATTTCATCGTTTGCTGAATAAACATGCCTGTGGTTTGTATATGCTGAAATAATAAGGTAGAATTCATGAGAGATGCTTTTGTAAAGCTTCATATATCAATCTTTTTGGCTGGTTTTACAGGCCTTTTTGGTAAGTGGGTGACTCTTAATGAAGGGTTGTTGGTCTGGTACAGAATGTTTCTTGCCGGATTATTACTTTTTATTATTCTTCTGATAGCCGGAAAGTTGCATAAGACACGTTTGACTGATGTGTGCAGGATTGGCGGTGTCGGTTTGTTGTTGGGATTGCATTGGGTGGCATTCTTTGGAAGTATCAAGGCTGCGAATGTATCGATCGGGGTGGTTTGTTTCTCAACAGTGGGTTTTTTTACGGCTTTATTGGAACCGGTTATTATTCATCGGCGATTTTTGGCTAAGGAATTGCTGTTTAGCATGATCGCGGTATTGGGCATTATGCTTATTTTTCATTTTGATGTACGCTATCGTACAGGAATAATCTTGGGTATTGCCTCTTCTGCGCTATGTGCGCTTTTTACTATTAGCAACAAACGAGTGGGACGCAATCATTCAACAAGCGTAATGTTGCTCTATGAGATGATTGGCGGCTGTCTGGGACTTACTTGTTTATCACCCGTATATTTGCATTATTTTCCATTGACGACTTTGTTGCCCGGAGTGACTGACATGGGGTATCTGCTGTTGCTTGCATTTGTTTGTACTATCGGATTATATATGTTGCAGATACAAGTGTTGCAGAAAGTTTCTGCTTTCACGGTTAACTTGAGCTATAATCTGGAGCCCGTATACAGTATTATCCTTGCCATGATTTTCTTTGGTGAAGCCAAAGAACTAAATCTCTCTTTTTATGGGGGCATAGCTTTAATAATTCTATCCGTACTATTACAAACAAGGGAAGTATTGAATAGTAAAAGACAGTAAGAGAAAGAAAAATGATCGTAATCTGTTCATTATCAATTTGAGCGGCAAACGAGACTCGAACTCGCGACCCTTAGCTTGGGAAGCTAATGCTCTACCAACTGAGCTACTACCGCAATCGTTGCGACAAAAGTAGATAATTATTTTCTTTTTTTACTACCTTTGACGCAAAAAAATTAAAATATGGAAAAGCTGACTCTGATTAAAGTAGGAGGAAAGATTGTTGAAGAGGAAGATACTTTGCAAAAATTGCTTCGCGATTTCTCTAAAATTCAAGGATTTAAGGTGCTTGTTCATGGTGGTGGACGCTCTGCCACAAAGTTGGCTTCGCAATTGGGTATTGAAAGCAAGATGGTGAACGGCCGCCGGATAACGGATGCAGAGACACTGAAGATAGTGACGATGGTCTATGGTGGTCTTGTTAATAAAAATATTGTCACCGGTTTGCAGGCATTGGGAATTAATGCGTTAGGGCTTACAGGCGCTGATTTGAATGTGATCCTTTCTGTAAAGCGTCCGGTAGCTGAGGTCGATTATGGTTTCGTCGGAGATGTAAAAAAAGTTAACGGCGAAAGACTGGCTTCTCTGATCAAACAAGATATAGTACCGGTGATGGCCCCTCTTACGCATGATGGAAAGGGATGCTTGTTGAATACTAACGCCGATACAATCGCCGGCGAAGTGGCAAAAGCTCTATCAAAATTCTTTGATGTGACGCTGATGTTCTGCTTCGAAAAGAAAGGTGTTTTGCGTGATGAAAACGATGATGGAAGCGTCATACCTGAAATCGATAAGGATGCTTTCGATAGATATGTTGAACAGGGTGTTATACAAGGCGGAATGATTCCGAAACTTGAAAATTCTTTTCAGGCTATTGAAGCAGGCGTGAAAGAAGTGGTTATCACACAAGCTTCGGATATCCATCAGTCTAAAGGTACCCGAGTTCATTAATAATGGAAGAGATGCAGGAAGATTCAGCTATCACGGTTTGTATTAATGATACAATAGCCCGCCTGCCGGAACTGCGTTTTAAAAAACCTGTCAGTTGGATATTACATAAGGGTGAGCAATGGGCTGTGATCGGACCGAATGGCTCCGGCAAAACGCTGCTGGCTGATATTGTTCAATGTCGCACGGCAATCGAACAGGGTGATGTTATTTTTGGATTTGAAGGTAAAGCGAGTGATTTAGTGAGAAGCATAGCCTTTAAGGATGTTTATTCGTTGGCTGATTATCGAAATTCTTATTACCAGCAACGTTGGCATGCAACGGAATCAGAAGATATGCCTACGGTTAGAGAGCTTTTGTCAGGCGATGAGAATTCGGTCGATTATCAGGAGCTGTTGACTCGTTTTGACGGAACGAGTTGTTTGTCAAAAAAGATAATCTATTTGTCGAGCGGTGAATTGAGAAAATTTCTGATATTGCGAACATTGTTAAAGCATCCGCGAATATTGATACTGGATAATCCTTTTATCGGACTTGATGAAGGTTCACGTAAATTGTTGGTGGAGGTACTGCATAGTTTGGCTCAGCTAAATGGTCTTCAGATTATTTTGCTGTTATGCAACCCTGCAGATATTCCGGATATGGTGACAAACGTGCTTTCTGTAAAGGATCGTGATATCATTGATTCATCGACTCGTCAGGACTTCCTGAATAATGAAAAACTGATTTCCGACTTATTTGTATCTGAAACCTCGAATGGTATAGTTCTGGAAGAGCCGGCACTGCCGGTTAATGCGGACCGGCTGTCGTCTGATCATGATGTGACATTCAGAATGGAACATATACATATTAAATATGGCAAGCGAACGATTCTGAAAGATTTGAATTGGGAGGTGAGGAATGGTGAAAAGTGGTTGCTGTCGGGGCCGAATGGTTCGGGGAAATCAACGCTGCTGAGTCTGATCTATGCCGATAATCCGCAGGCTTATTCTAATACATTATATTTATTCGACCGTAAGCGTGGCACGGGCGAAAGTATTTGGGAGATAAAAAAACGTATCGGATATGTATCACCCGAGATGCATATTTATTATATGGAGAATGTGCCGGCTGTAGATATTGTAGGCTCAGGGTTCTTTGATTCGATAGGGCTTTACAGGACTTGTACGCCGCAACAGTTTCAGGAAGCAAAGAAATGGATGAGTGTATTTGGTATTGAAAAATTGGAGAGACGCCTTTTTCTGTCATTGTCGTCAGGAGAACAGCGACTGGTTCTTTTGGCCCGGGCATTTGTAAAAGACCCTGATCTTCTTATCCTTGATGAGCCGTTACATGGTCTGGACGTGACGAATAAAAAGAAAGTCGGACAAATTATTAGTCGCTTTTGTACCCGTCCTGGGAAAACACTCATCTATGTGACTCATTACCCGAATGAGATTCCGAAGTGCGTTGATAAACATTTTGAATTAATAAAACATACTTAAATATTTATTTCCATGAAATATAAGATTGCAGCTTTTTGGATTGTGGTGTTTGGTGCATTGTTCGCCTTTCTGGAGATGAACTTTCGCTTCCATTTCTTTTATATTGAGCAAGATCAGCTCTTTCAGTCAACGTGGTCTTACTGGGTTGATTGTATAAGACAGCCCGGTGGATTGACTCTATGGGTTTCCGAATTTTTTGTACAGTTCTTTATCCTTCCATATAGCGGACCGCTTATTGTTGCCGTTTTTCTGACACTGACGGGTTGGATGATCGGAGAAATAATCCGTCGTATAGCTCCGATATCAGAAGCTTTTCTTTTGCCATTACTCCCTGTTATTATGTTGATGTTTATTGAACTGGACTTTAATTATCGTTTTTGGGGGACCGTTTCGTTTTGTATGGCAGTGGCTGCTGCCTGGCTTTATGTAATGATCAGGGATAAGCGTATTCGTATAGGTTATGGTATTGTATTTACTCCGATTCTGTACGGATTGGCAGGGCCTGTTGCGATCTTGTTCGCTGTCATGGTGTCCTGTTACGAATTGTTGAGCCGTACGTCAAAGGGATACTGGATATTGTTAAGTTGCATATTGGTATTCTTTTGTGCCATCCTTTCGCTTTATTTTTCATTGACTGGCGAGTATCGTTTTGCATTCTTGCCGGATGCTTATTTCCACCGCGGACTGGTGCCGAAACATGTTATCTATTTTTCATGGATCGCATTGATCTTTGTTTATGTATGTGCATTCGTTCTTTGTCGGCAAAAGAATCTTTCGAAAATGCCTCGTCGCATAACCGAAGCCGTGTTGCAAGTAGTTGTGATTGCTTTTATCCTGCATTGGGGGTTGCCAAAGTATTCAGACACAAAGTCCGCCAAGTTAAAAGAGCTGGATTATTATGCTCGCATGGAACAGTGGAACAAAATCATTGATTCTTGTAGCGGCAGGCTGACAAATTATTTGTATATGTGCTATTTGAATATTGCATTGCAGCAGAAAGGCGAATTATTATCGAAGATGTTTGATTATGACCAACATGGCCCGACGGGATTGCATGTTGGCTGGAACAAATCCGAACAGATATCTTCACTGTTGAGCGATGTTTATTTTGCCGCTGGATATATGAGTCCCGCCCAGGAAATGGCTTTTGAGAGTTATATCAGTGCAATGGGCTATGGCAATCCACGTATGCTGAAACGTTTGGTGCAAACGAATCTGATTTATGGTGCGTATCCGGTTGCTGAAAAGTATATACGGATATTGGAAAATACATTTTATTATAAAGAGTGGGCGAAGTCGCAACGGAAGTTCCTGAATAATGATGCCGCTGTAGCTGCCGATCCGGTGTTGGGGCCTCGTAGAAAATCGCTCCCTCCGGAAGATATGAGTAATTTGGCACAGGTAAATGGGGGATTTGAAAGCGACATGCGTTTGATGACGGATGTTAATCCTTCTTATAAAGCGCCATTTGAGTTCTTGGCTGCATTCTATTTGTTGGTTAAAGATATGGATAATCTGAAGGCTTTAGTTGAGAAATATAGAGGCACACCAGTGATGCCGACAGTGCCGGTCTATTTGCAGGAAGCTCTGATTGCTGTTGCCGAACAGCATTCCGAAAACTGGCATCAGATTGGCATATCCGAAGAAGTCATTCAACGGTTTATGATATATAAGAATGCGGTCTTGGAAGGACGGAATAATCCTAGTGAACTTCCGGGTTTATTATATAATTCTTTTGGAAATACTTATTGGTTCTATTTTATGTTTAAATAATCGGGAGGCGGAATATGAAAATGAAGTATTTATATATATGTGTATTAGCCGTATTGGTTGCGTGTAGCAGTGCTCCGAAAGCGGACAAAATAGTTGATAGGCAGCCTGCTATTTTCCCGGATTATGTGGGTGTGACTATCCCTTCGAATATGGCACCACTTAATTTCAAGCTTGTTGGAGGAGGCGATGCTTATGCCACTTTTGCCGGTGGGGGTGAACAGTTTTCTGTTCATGGTTCTGACGGGAGTTTTGAGATTCCGGGTTCAAAATGGAAGAAAATGCTTAAGGCAGCTTGTGGAAAAGAGGTGACTGTCTCGTTGGTATCAAAGAAAGAGGGTTCGTGGATTGGTTATGAACCTTTCAAAATGCTGATCGCAGCCGAACCTATTGATGGATATATCGCTTATCGTCTGATAGCTCCGGGGTATTCCCTGTGGAGCGAGATGGGCATATATCAGCGGAATCTGGAGAGTTATGATCAAACAGCTGTTCTCGAAAATAAGATGAGCGATAATGGTTGTATGAATTGTCATTCGTTCTGTATGCAAAATCCCGACAAGATGCTTTTCCATATGCGTGCCAAATACCCAGGTACGATGTTGATCAATGGCAATACAATCGAGAAGTTGAACACTAAGACGGACAAGACTATTTCTGCTCTGGTTTATCCTTCATGGCATCCTTCAGGAAAGTACGTTGCATTTTCGGTGAACAAAACGAATCAGGCTTTTCATCTGAATGACAGAAACAGGATTGAGGTGTTCGATGAAGCTTCCGACGTTGTGGTGTATGATGTGGATAAGCACGAAATTGTCACTTCTGATCTAATCTCATCAAAAGCTGCTTTTGAAACATTCCCGACATTCGCTCCGGATGGAAAGACTCTTTATTTCTGTTCGTCCGATACGTGTAGTATTCCTAAGGAATATAAAAAAGTAAAATACAGTCTGTGTTCTATCTCTTTTGACCCTGCGACACGTTCATTCGGGACGACGGTGGATACATTATATAATGCACATATTGACGGACATAGTGCTTCGTTTCCGCGTGTTTCTCCTGATGGCCGTTATCTGATGTTTACATTATCAGGTTATGGTAATTTTTCAATATGGCATAAGGATGCGGATTTATACTTGATAGATTTGACTTCTAAGCAAACTCGCCCGTTGAATGAAGTAAATAGCAAAGATGTTGAAAGTTATCATTCGTGGAGCAGCAACAGCCGTTGGTTCGTATTTGGTAGCAGACGTCTGGATGGTTTATATACAAGACCATTTATTGCCTATATTGGAAAAGACGGGAAAGTAGGAAAACCGTTCCTGATTCCTCAAAAAGATCCCGACTTCTATTCCCGTTTCATGAAATCATATAATATTCCGGAATTTGTAAAGGGGAAGGTAAAGGTGAGAAGCCGTGTTCTTGCGTTGAAAGCTAGAAATGACAAGGGTATAGATGTGAAGTTCGCTGAAAAGTAAATGTTATAACTAATAGGTTTTTCTACTTGTTTTTGAGTGGAAGTTTTGACATAATGAAAGGTGTGTGCGGTGTGTACAAGCTTACTATAGACCTATAGCTTACCATTTGTTATAAAAATGTGCTACTAAACATCAAAGTAAAGATGTTTTTTTGGTACTTATTTTTTGATAAGTGAATAAAATGTACGACTTTTGTCAGTATGAATAGTCAACCGTTAGCAGAAAGGTTACGCCCGAGAACTCTGGATGAATATATTGGGCAGAAACACTTGGTAGGACAGGGTGCTGTTCTCAGACAGATGATTGATGCCGGGCATATCCCTTCGTTTATACTATGGGGGCCACCGGGCGTTGGGAAGACTACTTTGGCATATATCATTTCGAATAAGCTGAATGCTCCGTTTTATACGTTGAGCGCAGTAAGTTCAGGCGTGAAAGATGTGCGGGAGGTTATAGAAAAGGCTAAAAGTAATCGTTTTTTCAATACAGTATCGCCTATATTGTTTATTGACGAGATCCATCGTTTCAGCAAGTCGCAGCAGGATTCGCTGCTGGGAGCTGTCGAAACAGGTGTGGTTACATTGATAGGAGCTACTACCGAGAATCCTTCGTTTGAAGTAATCCGGCCATTGTTGTCCCGTTGTCAGGTATATGTATTGAAACCGTTGGATAAGGAAGATTTGCTGGCATTGTTGCACAGAGCGCTTACAGAAGATGTGTATCTGAAGACATTGAATATATTGGTTCGCGAAACAGATGCCTTGTTGCGTTTTTCCGGAGGGGATGCGCGTAAGTTGCTGAATATTTTAGAACTTGTTGTCGCTGCTGAAGAAAACAGTGAAAAGATAGAGATTACCGATCAGATGGTGGTGAACCGTTTGCAGGAGAATCCGGCGGCTTACGATAAGGGTGGAGAGATGCATTATGATATCATCTCGGCTTTCATCAAGTCTATCAGGGGAAGTGATCCGGATGCGGCTATTTATTGGCTGGCAAGAATGGTTGCCGGAGGGGAGGATCCCGAATTTATTGCACGGCGTTTAGTTATTTCGGCTTCTGAAGATATAGGATTGGCAAATCCGAATGCCTTGCTGTTGGCAAATGCTTGTTTTGATGTATTGAAGAAGATTGGATGGCCTGAGGGACGAATTATTCTGGCCGAGACTACCGTTTATCTGGCTTGCAGTGCAAAGAGCAATTCGTCGTATATGGCTCTGGAAAAGGCTACCGAGCTGGTTAATCGTACAGGAAATCTTCCGGTACCACTACATCTGCGCAATGCACCTACGCAACTGATGAACGAATTGGGTTATCATAATGGGTATAAGTATGCTCACGATTATGAAGACCATTTTGTTGAGCAAGCGTATCTACCCAAAGAATTACTGAAAGAACGATTCTGGATAGGACAGGAAAATCCTGCCGAACACAAGTTGATTGAACAAATGAAGCGTTTGTGGGGTGACCGTTATTAAATGGTTCTACAATCGCATTGAGATAAGAATTTAAAGTATTTAGTATTAACAATAAAATGTTTTTTTGACATGAAGAAGCACAATTTTTATGCAGGTCCATCGATTTTGAGTGAGTACACAATCAAGAACACGGCTGCTGCTGTTGAGAATTTTGCAGGGATGGGTTTATCACTTCTTGAGATTTCTCATAGAAGTAAAGAATTTGTTGCTGTAAACGACGAAGCTCAGGCATTGTTTAAGGAACTGTTGGAAATTCCGGCAGGCTATGAAGTATTGTTCTTGGGCGGCGGTGCCAGTTTACAGTTCTGTATGGTACCTTTCAACCTGTTGAACAAGAAAGCCTCTTATCTGGATACAGGCACGTGGGCATCAAAGGCTATCAAAGAGGCTAAACTTTTTGGCGAAGTAAACGTGGTTGCATCGTCTAAGGATAAGAATTATACCTATGTACCAAAAGGTTATACCGTTCCAGAAGATTCGGATTATTTCCATTTTACTTCCAACAATACGATTTACGGTTCGGAGCTCCGTCAGGATCCTGATTTGAAGGTTCGTCTGGTTGCCGACATGTCGTCTGATATTTTCTCTCGTCCGGTAGATGTATCTAAATACGATTTGATTTACGGTGGCGCTCAGAAAAATCTGGCTCCAGCCGGTCTGACTTGGGTTATTGTCCGCATGGATGCACTTGGTCATGTTGACCGTCAGATCCCGACAATGTTGAACTACAAGACACATGCAGAGAAAGAGTCGATGTTTAATACTCCTCCTGTATTGCCTATTTACTCTGCTTTGCAGACATTGCAGTGGTACAAACAGCAGGGCGGCATCAAAGCTATGCAGAAGAAAGACGAAGAAAATGCAGCTATCTTGTATGATGAAGTAGATCGTAACAAACTGTTCCATGGTACGGTTGCTACCGAAGATCGTTCAATTATGAATGTATGCTTCGTTATGAACGACGAATATAAGGAATTGGAAGACGAATTCAGTAAGTTCGCTTCTGCAGCCGGAATGGTGGGCATCAAAGGTCACCGTTCGGTAGGTGGTTTCCGTGCTTCTCTCTACAACGCAATGCCTAAGAGTAGTGTTGAAGCATTGATTGCATGTATGAAAGATTTTGAAAGACAACATTAATTATGTCAAAGATATTAGTAGCTACAGATAAGCCTTTTGCTCCGATAGCTGTAAAAGGTATTCGAGAAGTGGTAGAAGCGGCCGGTGACGAGCTGGTTCTTCTTGAAAAATACACCGGGAAAGCCGAACTTCTTGAAGCGGTCAAGGATGTTGACGCCATCATTATCCGAAGTGATAAAATAGACAATGACGTATTTGATGCAGCCAAAGCGCTTAAGATTGTTGTTCGTGCCGGAGCCGGCTATGATAACGTGGATCTGGCTGCTGCTACAGTTCACAATGTCTGCGTAATGAATACACCCGGACAGAATTCCAATGCTGTTGCCGAACTGGCTTTCGGTATGCTCGTTTATGCTGTCCGTAACTTCTATAACGGAACATCGGGCAAGGAACTGAAAGGCAGAAAGCTGGGCATTCTCGCATTTGGAAACGTGGGTCGCAATGTGGCACGTATCGCTAAAGGCTTCGGTATGGAAGTCTACGCTTATGATGCATACTGTCCGAAGGCTGCCATTGAGGAAGCCGGCGTGAAAGCAGTTGATTCTACGGCCGATTTGTTCAAACTTTGCGATATCGTGTCGTTGCATATTCCTGCAACATCGGAGACGAAGAAATCGATCAATTACAATTTAATGAGCACGATGCCCAAAGGTGCTATTTTGTTGAACACCGCCCGTAAGGAGGTTGTAGATGAGGAAGGCTTGTTGAAGTTGATGAGTGAGCGCCCGGATTTTAAATACATCACCGATATTATGCCCGACAATGATGCAGAGCTGAAGAAACAGTTCGCCGACCGCTATTTCTCAACACCGAAGAAGATGGGTGCTCAGACGGCCGAGGCCAATATTAACGCTGGTATCGCTGCTGCAAAACAGATCGAAGGTTTTCTGAAAAAAGGCATCGAAAAGTTTAAAGTCAATAAATAGCTTGAGATATGGCACGTATCAAACCTTTTAAAGGCATCCGTCCTCCAAAGGATCTTGTTGAGCAGGTCGCATCGCGTCCATATGATGTCCTCGATTCAGATGAGGCTCGTGCCGAAGCTGTCGGCAATGAGAAGTCGCTCTACCATATTATCAAACCGGAAATAGATTTTCCCGAGGGCACTGATGAGCAGGATCCGCGTGTCTATGAGAAGGCAGCCGAGAATTTCAGGAAGTTTCAGGATAAAGGCTGGCTGGTTCAGGATGCGAAGGAAATGTACTATATCTATGCCCAGACAATGAATGGCAAGACGCAGTATGGTCTGGTGGTCGGCGCGTATGTGCCCGATTATATGAACGGTATCATTAAAAAGCATGAGTTGACACGCCGCGACAAGGAAGAGGATCGCATGAAACATGTGCGAGTAAACAATGCCAATATTGAGCCTGTGTTCTTTGCCTATCCGGACAATGCTGATATCGATTCTATAGTAGCCCGCTACACGGTGCAAAAGCCTGAGTACGACTTTGTTGCTCCACTGGATGGCTTTCGCCATACCTTCTGGTTAGTTGATGATGAAGCCGACATTGTACGTATCACTGCTTTGTTTGCAACCATTCCGGCCATGTATATCGCCGACGGACATCATCGTTCGGCGGCAGCAGCACTGGTAGGGGCGGAGAAAGCGCGTCAGAATCCGAATCATACGGGCAATGAAGAGTATAACTATTTTATGGCTGTCTGTTTTCCAGCAAGCCAACTAACTGTTATTGACTACAACCGTGTGATGAAGGACCTGAACGGCATGAGCGCTGTACAGTTTCTCAAAGCGTTGGAGAAAAACTTCACGGTAACGGATATGGGTACGGAAATATACAAACCCACGCAACTTCACAATTTCTCACTCTATCTGGAAGGCAAATGGTACAGCTTGACGGCCAAGTTCGGAACCTATGTCGACAACGATCCGATCGGTGTGCTCGATGTTACTATTTCGTCTAACCTGATTCTGAACGAATTATTGGGAATAACGGATCTGCGCTCCGACAAACGGATCGATTTCGTTGGTGGCATACGTGGATTGGGTGAATTGAAACGCCGTGTTGACAGCGGTGAGATGAAGGTGGCGCTGGCTCTCTATCCGGTTTCAATGAAGCAGATCATGGATATTGCCGACACCGGAAATATCATGCCTCCAAAGACTACCTGGTTTGAACCGAAATTGCGCTCAGGTATTGTGATTCACAAATTATCCTGACAGAACATATCACTAAACAGATAACCCGCCATTGAAAAAATCAATGAGGGG
>JAQWBH010000215.1 GCA_028707405.1 Parabacteroides sp.
CCAGGATAACCGACAAAAAGGCCCAGTACACACGTAATAAAGGATTAGATACGGAACTACTCAAATCATTTATTCTAAGGCATATCGACATACACGGCTACGCTACCAGAAAAGAAATAGATGAATTGCTAATGGATAAGATGCCCGATTACATGGATGAAAAACAACGTAAAAAGAGAATTGATAATATCATACAGAATATGAGAGACGATACTATTATAAACATTGGAACTCGTAGCATTCCTAAATGGGTGATAAAAAAGGTTTAAGTATAAAATTAGGAAAGGGATTAGACATTTTAAGGAAAGGGAATATTATTGTGCTTTGATAATCAGTGGTATATGGGTGTGTATTAAGGAAAGAACTAGGAAAGGGTTTAAGCGTTTTAAGGAAAGAAAATCTATCTATATTTTGATAATCAGTATTATATCTGTTATTGTTTAGGAAAGGATTAGGGATAAATGAGGGAAGAAATTTGCGTTTTAAGGGAAGGAAAGCTATTCAAGTGTGTGATATTTAGATAGGAAAGGATAAGGGATAAATAATCATGAAAGCCGGTGGACTCTATGTTGAACCCTCGTCCGGAGAATCTTCCGGAAGCAAACGACTATCGTAATCCTGTAATAGCGGAGGGAATGAAAATCCTACCATACCAGTAACGATACCAGTAACCGTACCAGTATGTGATCAAGTAAAAGTCGCAAAGTTCCTAAATGGGTAAAATATTAGCCTATTAGACAACTAGGCATCCCAATAATCCGCTTTCTCCCACAACACAGGTCAAGCGGATTATTAATTGCAAATCTTTAAACACATTGAACCGCTGGTTTCAGTACACTCCTTTTTAACTACCAATCAAAATTATCGTTATATTTGTGGGAATTTTAACAGACACACGATGACTCCATTTCAAAAAATCCTCGAACGTTATCGCAGGTATTCGTTCTCGCAAAGAGATAAAGGGGATAGGTTTGAAAGATTAATGCAGGCTTATCTTCTTACCGACCCTAAGTATGCCTCTCGCCTTGACAAAGTTTGGCTTTGGGATGAATTTCCGGGCAAACTCGATTTTGGGGGTCACGATATTGGTATAGATATAGTGGCTCGAACTACAGATGGTGAATATTGGGCCATACAATGTAAATGCTTTCAAGAAAGTACAGTCATCGATAAGCCTGCGGTTGATAGTTTCCTTGCCACGTCTGGCAAGTCGTTCCTGAACGAGCAGATGAAAACTACACGATTTTCGCAACGTGTATGGATATCGACCACGAACAAGTGGGGCCCTAATGCTACCGAAGCGATACGTAATCAACAACCTTCGGTTGTTAGAATAAATCTGTTTGATCTTGTAGAAGCTCCCGTTGATTGGGAAAAGCTAGAAGAAGGTATTCATGGTGAAACTGCAAGGACTCCAAAAAAATCACTATATCCTCATCAAAAAACTGTGCTCGAAAAAGCACATGAGTACTTCAAAGAAAACGATCGAGGTAAACTCATCATGGCCTGTGGAACCGGTAAGACTTTCACGTCGCTAAGAATTGCAGAATACGAGACAGAGCACAAAGGACTTATCTTGTTTCTTCTTCCTTCTATTGCATTGGTAGGGCAAACTCTTCGTGAATGGAGTGCCGATGCCATGGAACCCATCAATGCAATTGCCATCTGCTCAGATCCCAAAATAAGCCAGCAAAAGCAAAAAAACACAGACTCTGACTCATTTAGTCTGGTCGACCTGGCATACCCAGCTTCAACCGATACCAATTCTATCTTACAACAGTTTCGTCAGATTAAACAGAATCGGCCTAATGGGATGACGGTAGTGTTCTCAACATATCAGTCCATAGAAGTTATCGCGAAGGCACAGAAAAAATTAATAGAAGAAGGTTTCCCCGAATTTGATCTTATTATATGTGACGAAGCGCACCGCACTACCGGTGTTTCATTGGCTGGAGAGGACGAATCCGATTTTATAAAAGTACACGACGGCGATTTTCTTAAGGCAAAAAAAAGGCTATACATGACAGCTACTCCACGGCTTTACGACGATAATGCCAGAAGTAAGGCTGCTGAAGCCGAGGCCGTTTTATGTTCCATGGATGATGATGCTTTATATGGAAAAGAGATCCATCGCATAGGTTTCGGTGAAGCCGTGGAGCGTGGATTACTTACAGATTACAAAGTGCTCATCTTAACGTTGAACGACAAAGATATTCCACCGGGTGTTTTGGAAATGTTCACCAAGGATCAAAAAGAAATCGATACAGACGATATCTCTAAAATAATAGGTACTGTGAACGCATTTTCCAAACAGTTCATTGGAGACAACGAACTCACGAAAAATACCGATCCTCTCCCGATGAAACGAGCTGTCGCTTTTTGTGCGAATATCGAAACCTCAAAAACAATCTCCTCTGTTTATAATTCGGTTTCTGAGTCATATATAGATCAACTTCCTCAAGAAGAGCAGGGAAATATGATCTCTCCCGTGGCTAAACATATGGATGGTACCATGTCGGCTCCGGTGCGTGATCAGTTACTTGGCTGGCTAAAAGAAGATACACATGGTAACGAATGCCGTATCATAACAAACGTTCGTGTACTCAGTGAAGGGGTGGATGTCCCCTCTTTAGATGCAGTGCTTTTCCTTTCAGCACGGAACTCACAGGTTGATGTTGTCCAATCGGTAGGACGAGTGATGCGAAAGTCTCCAGGGAAAAAGTATGGCTATATTGTAATTCCTGTAGTAGTTCCTTTTGATGTAGATGCTAATGAAGCGCTCGACGATAACAAACGGTACAAAGTGGTCTGGACTGTATTAAATGCGCTCCGGGCACATGACGACCGGTTCAATGCTACAATAAATAAATTAGACCTTAACAAGAAAAAACCGGCTAATATTCTTATAGGTAGGCCAGCGTATGGTTTTGATGAGGATGACAATCCTGTCCCGGCACAAGAGGCTCCGGAGAAATATGAAAAAGGAAGTAATCTGGCTAACCAGCTTGCACTGCAATTCGAGCAGTTACAGGAAGTTGTTTACGCTCGAATGGTAGAGAAGGTTGGGAGTCGACGTTATTGGGAACAATGGGCAAAGGATGTCGCCATCATAGCGGAACGGCAGATAGAACGAATTACCTATCTAGTTGAAAACCGCAAACAACAGAAAAAAGCATTCGATAAATTTCTTGTTGGGCTGCAAAAGAACATCAACCCCAGTACTTCTGAACAGCAGGCAATCGAAATGTTGGCACAGCACATGATCACCAAGCCAATTTTTGAAGCCTTGTTTGAGGATTATTCTTTCGAAAAGAATAATCCAATTTCAGAAGCAATGCAAAAGATGCTTAATCACTTAGAAGGTGAATCTGTAGCGGATGAATCCGAGAAACTCCAAAGATTTTATGAATCTGTGCGTAAAAGAGTGGAAGGGATCGACAATGCGGAAGGCAAACAACGTATAATTATCGAACTGTACGATAAGTTCTTCAAAAACGCTTTCCCTAAAATGGCAGAACAATTAGGTATCGTGTATACACCGGTCGAAATTGTCGATTTCATCATATATTCGGTGGATGACGTACTGAAAAAGGAGTTCAACCGTTCCATTTCAGATGAGAACATTCATATCCTCGACCCATTTACTGGCACAGGAACATTCATCACACGTTTACTACAGAGTGGGCTTATCAAGGATGAAAATCTGGAAAGAAAATACAAAAACGAACTCCATGCGAATGAAATAGTGTTACTGGCTTATTATATCGCTGCGGTCAATATAGAAAACGCCTATCACGACCTGGTAGGGAGGGCCGGGGAAGGAACACCAGAGCAAAATTATGTACCCTTTGAGGGTATTGTCCTTACAGATACGTTCCAATTGGGAGAAACCGAAGAGAGCGAAGAACTTTTTTCAGAAACGTTTCCCCAGAATTCCGCCCGGGCAGCAAGACAGAAAAAGACTCCGGTACGTGTGATTATTGGAAATCCGCCTTATTCTGTAGGACAAAAATCAGCAAATGACAATGCGCAAAATCAGAAATACGCCAAATTAGACAACCGCATAGCACAAACCTATGTTGCTCAATCGTCAGCTGGCCTAAAAAATGCTTTATATGACTCATATATTAAGGCCTTCCGTTGGAGTACCGATCGGTTAAACTCAAACCATGGTGGTATTATCGCGTTTGTGACTAATGGAGCATGGCTTGACGGGAATAGTACCAATGGTTTCCGTAAAACAATTGAAAAGGAATTTTCCAGTATATGGGTTTTCAATTTGCGTGGAAATGCACGAACTCAAGGGGAATTAAGGAGAAAAGAAGCTGGCAATGTTTTTGATAGCGGTTCTCGTGCTCCCATTGCTATTACACTGTTAGTAAAAAACCCGGAGGCCACGAACAAGAAAGCCACTATCCATTATCACGATATTGGCGATTACTTAAATCGAGAAGAGAAACTTAAAATCGTTACAGGATTTGGTTCCATCGATAATCCCAAAATGGATTGGACTCAGATTAATCCCAATGAACATGGCGATTGGATAAGTCAAAGAAATAATTTATTCTCAACCTTTATCCCGATTGTTAAAAATGAAAACAAGAATTCTTCTTTTTTCAACTTTTATTCATGGGGCCAGAAATCAAATAGGGATGCTTGGGCAAATAACTCGTCGAGAAAAAAATTGCTCCAAAACATAAACAAGCTAATCGATTTTTATAATATTCAGCGAAACGAGTATCATTTAAATCCCGACAATGAGGATATAGAAGTAGAGGACTTCATTAATCCGGATCCTACTAAAATAAGTTGGTCAAGATCGTTAAGACGAAGGCTGAAGAATAATCAAGAACTAACTCCAACGGAGAACTGTATCATTTCTTTGTATAGACCCTTTTTCAAACAGTATCTCTATTATGAAAGAGATCTCATTGAAGAGATTGCAAGGGTGCCTCAACTCTTTCCTGCGGCAGATTATGGTAATCGTGTAATCTGCTTGACGGGGAAAGGAGCTTCAAAAGATTTTTCGGTATTAATGACGGATGCTATTCCAAATCTCGATACGATAGAAAAGGCGCAATGTTTCCCCCTGTACTATTACGAAAAAAATAATATTCAACAAAAATCGCTGTTCGATGACTCAAATGAGAATGAGTACATTCGCAGGGATGGAGTATCGGATTTCATTCTAAGTCGTGCCCATAAACAATACGGGAAAAATGTCTCGAAAGAAGATATCTTCTATTACGTGTATGGATTTCTACATAGTCCTGAGTATTGCATATCGTTTGCCAACGTCTTAAAAAAATGTTGCCGAATATTCCTCTCGTTGATGACGTCCGTCATTTCTGGAAATTCAGCAGAGCTGGCAGGCAGCTTACTGAACTTCATATTAATTACGAGAGTATACCCCCATGCCCGAATGTAACAGTTACCGGTGATGATATCGGTTATTTCAAAGTACAGAAAATGAGATTTCCCAAGAAAGGGCAAAAAGACACCATCATTTTCAATAGCAAGATTACCATATCCAACATTCCCGACAAAGCGTATGAGTACATCGTGAACGGAAAATCTGCCATTGAATGGATTATGGAACGCTACCAGGTTACAGTCGACAAGAAAAGCAAAATTAAAAATGACCCCAATGATTGGGCCAACGAGACAGGAAATCCCCGTTACATTCTCGATTTACTACTAAGTGTGATTAATGTCAGTCTCCAAACGGTTGATATTGTCAATCAATTACCTGAACTCAATTTTCACGGTATGGAAGCGAGCGATTAAGTGTAACCAAGACAAACTTGAGATAATAAAGGGAAATTGTCATGAAAACTAAACAATGTAATGATACACAAATAGAACAATGGGGAGTTGATGCTGTTGCAAATGCACTTTCCGTGACAGATACTTTACAACGTTTCTTTAAAGAAAATGACAAGACTCCTTTGTGGGATGGGGAAATTTTTATCTATAAAAATAATGGCTGGAAAAATGAAAATTTTATTGGTAAAGTAAGTGTCCAGTTAAAAGGTAAATTAGCTACAAAAGAAGAACTCTCAAAAGAAATAATTTCATATCCGGTTGGAATTGTTAATTTAGAGAATTACAAAAAGAATGGAGGAACAATATACTTTGTTACTCAGATTAATAAAAGAAATACATCTCAAAAAGTTGTTTATTACGAAACTCTTACACCTCAAAAAATAAGTACCTATATAAAAGGGAAAGAGCAACAGGAATCATGTACAATCAAACTCAAAAGACTTCCAAAAAATAAATATAAGATACAAACTATTTTTCATAATTTTTATCCAAATAGCCGCTTTGGTAATATTCCACCTATTAGCTTAGATGAATTGTCGACAAGGAAAGATGTGGTGAAGATCACCTCAAGTATAATGGAATTTTTACCTAAAAACAAGAAAATATCTCCCATAGATGTATTGCTTAATAATGAAGTATATTGGACTGCAGAATTATCAAATAGTCCAATCCCTATCCCCATTGAATTAACTCCTGACATGCAGCTTGCTTTCGTTTCTAAAGACGGGTTGCCATCAATTATTGTTAACGGTGAAAAATATGATAACTATTTATCCATTACACGAACAAGAAGTTCTACTATCTTTAAGTTTGGAGAAAGTACGACATTGACTATCCAGGAAAACACCAGAAAAGCTAATATAAAATATACTCCATCGGACTCATTGACAAATAGGATAAAAGACCTTAGTTTTGTAATCAGTATAGCTGAGACAAGCGCAATACATGTTGAGGGCAAAGATGTTTTACATTTAGGTGAAATAATAACGGATAGCCCTTTTGATTTAAGAGCCACAAAGAAAGCATTGGAATCCTACAAACGCCTTGATAAATTTTGGAAATCATTAAATGTTACCGACGATTTTGATATTGGTAAGATTGACTCAAATTCAAGTCTAAGAGAACTTGACTTATTGATCGAATCAATAGATGGAAAACAATCAATCCACATAAATACCAACGGAGATAACTCGTATTATTTATTAAAGAAACCAATCTCAAATTTCTTGCTTCTATTACTATTAGAAGCTGTAGACCAAGAAAAAAACCTTTTCAATGTCTATAATTATTTCGACCAAAAAGGAATTGTGAAAATTGCCAGAGGAGAGGAGGCAGAGCATATCACCTCGAAATATTCTGCCTTGAGTGCAAACGACTACATTGAATTATCCAATATTGTTTTTTCAGATATACTACAATCTTATAAAGATATTCTTCATTTGAATAATAAAATTTACGAGCCTGCGAATTTTGATTTACTTAATTTATTATTGGCTTATGACAAGCATGAAGAGCATCCTGCCATTATTCTGGAGACTGCAAAAGATATTGCAAGATGGATATTAGAGGAAAGTGGAGATATTTTACCTGATGAGATTAAGGTTATCAATTATCTACAGACGATAAAGCGAGCAAGAGATCTTACTAAAGAAGAGATTAGTAAACTATATCACATAGCTGATAAATCGGAAAACATAATGTACAAACTGGGAGCCAATCTGTTATTAGAAAATTACAAGGTAGCACCATTTCAGTTTGACCAACTAAGCGATGAAGAAAAAGATCAATTTAAATCTTTTCCAATATATCGATTTTGGCAATAAATTATTCATCCCCCGGCAGCCCAGATACCACCCTTATCCCGATAGTGCACCGGATCCTACCGCCATTTCTATTACAATTTGTAGCCAACTGAAGATACAATCTGCCGACGGTAAAAATATTACAAAATCGATGTTGCTGATGTAGAACCAATCTCACCAGCTGCTTGATAAATCCTGCCATATTTTTTCTCATTCTTTGCTGTACGGATTATTTTTCTTATTTTTGAACAAGTAAAAACGATAATGGATATCCATACGCATCGAGAACAATGGGAAAAAACAATAAA
>JAQWBH010000216.1 GCA_028707405.1 Parabacteroides sp.
AGAATAGTTTGGGGGTAGTGTCGATTTATGCCATATTGACATACATATTCTTCTGGTATTGTTTTTGCAGATATATAGGTGTATTTAAAATGTAAGTAGGACAAGAAAGGAGATAAATATATGAATCTGAATAATTTTACAATCAAGGCGCAAGAAGCTGTCGAAAAGTCTATACAGCTTGTTACCAAGAACGAGCAGCAAACTATTGAGGCGGTTCATTTGTTGAAAGGTGTCATTTTGACGGGTGAAAGTGTAACCAATTTCATCTTTCAGAAACTGGGTGTTAATATTCAGAATCTGAATCGTGTACTGGATGCCCAGATCAGTTCGTATCCAAAAGTATCCGGGGGTGAACCGTATTTGTCTAATGAAGCAAATGCAGTTCTTCAGAAAGCTATCGCTTATTCTTCGAAGATGGGCGACGAGTATGTATCTATCGAACCGATCATACTGGCGTTGTTTACCGAGAAGAGTTCTGCTTCGCAAATTTTAAAAGATGCCGGAGTCACCGAAACAGAACTTCGTAAGGCTATCGAAGAGTTGAGAAAAGGAAATAAAGTAACGAGCCAGTCGGCTGAAGAAACATACGATTCGTTAAATAAGTACGCTATCAATCTGAATGAGCGCGCCCGCAGCGGTAAACTTGATCCTGTGATCGGCCGTGATGAGGAAATTCGTCGTGTGCTTCAGATATTGAGTCGCCGTACCAAAAATAATCCGATACTGATTGGTGAGCCTGGTGTTGGCAAGACAGCTATTGCCGAAGGATTAGCTCATCGTATTGTCAGGGGCGATGTGCCTGAAAATTTGAAATCGAAACAGATATTTTCACTGGATATGGGGGCGCTGATTGCCGGTGCAAAATATAAGGGTGAGTTTGAAGAGCGTCTGAAAGCGGTTGTTAATGAAGTGACAAAAGCTGAAGGAGAGATCATCCTTTTCATTGATGAGATACACACCCTTGTCGGCGCAGGGAAGAGCGAAGGGGCAATGGATGCTGCAAACATTCTTAAGCCTGCGTTGGCACGTGGCGATCTGCGAGCCATAGGTGCAACAACTTTGGATGAATATCAGAAGTACTTCGAGAAGGACAAAGCCCTCGAACGCCGATTCCAGATTGTGATGGTCGACGAACCGAGTGAAGTCGATGCTATTTCTATCCTGCGTGGCTTGAAGGAAAAATACGAGAATCATCATAAGGTACGTATTAAAGATGATGCTTTGATTGCAGCTGTACAGTTGTCGTCGCGCTACATCACCGATCGTTTTTTGCCTGATAAGGCTATTGACTTAATGGATGAAGCGGCTGCCCGTTTACGTTTGCAGATCGATTCTGTGCCTGAATCGCTGGATGAGGTCTCACGAAAAATAAAACAGTTGGAGATAGAGCGTGAGGCTATCAAGCGTGAGAACGATCAGGATAAACTGCAACAATTGAATAGAGAAATAGCGAATCTCAAAGATGAGGAAACGAAACAAAAAGCTCAGTGGCAGAGTGAGAAGGAAGAGATAAACAAGATTCAACAGAATAAGATAGATATTGAAAATCTTAAATTTGAAGCTGATCGTGCAGAACGTGAAGGCGATTACGGAAAAGTAGCTGAGATTCGTTACGGCAAGATCAAACAGAAAGAAGAGGAAATCAAGCAGGTTCAGGAAAAGCTTAAAACGCTTCAAGGCGGTGCTGCTATGATTAAGGAAGAGGTGGATAGTGAAGATATTGCCGATGTCGTTTCGAAATGGACAGGTATACCTGTAAACCGGATGCTCCAGAGTGAGAAAGAAAAACTTTTGCATCTGGAAGATGAGCTCCATAAACGGGTTATCGGTCAGGATGAGGCTATCACGGCGATCTCTGATGCCGTTCGTCGTAGCCGGGCTGGATTGCAGGATCCCAAACGCCCTATAGGCTCATTTATATTTCTCGGAACAACAGGTGTCGGCAAGACCGAGTTGGCCAAAGCATTGGCAGAATGTCTTTTTGATGATGAAAATATGATGACACGTATTGATATGAGCGAATATCAAGAGAAGTTTAGTGCTACTCGTCTGATCGGAGCACCTCCGGGATACGTGGGTTATGAGGAAGGCGGACAGCTTACCGAAGCTATTCGTCGTAAACCATATTCGGTTGTTCTTTTTGATGAGATCGAAAAAGCTCATCCGGACGTATTCAACATCTTACTGCAGGTTCTGGATGACGGACGACTGACCGACAATAAGGGACGCGTGGTCAATTTTAAGAATACCATTATTATCATGACGAGCAACCTGGGTTCGTCGTTGATCCGTGAGAACTTTGAAAAGATGACTGTTACTAATCATGATATGGTCGTTGAATCAACTCGTAATCAGGTGCTCGAGCTTATGAAGAAAACAATTCGTCCGGAATTTCTGAATCGTATTGACGACATTATTATGTTCACACCGCTTAGCGAGAGTGAGATTGGTTTGATTGTCAAGTTGCAGCTTAATGCAGTAAAGAAGATGCTTGAACAGAATGGCGTCACGTTGAATTATACCGATGGTGCAGTCAGAAGCATTGCTGAGCAAGGTTTTGATCCGCAGTTTGGAGCGCGTCCGGTCAAACGTGTTATTCAGCGAAATGTACTCAATGAGCTTTCGAAAGAACTTTTGAGTGGTCATGTCAATCGCGAACGTCCAATTGTTATAGACGAACAGAACGGTTCGTTGATTTTTAGAAATTAAGAGATAATAGGTTATTCACATATTGGCTGATTCAGAAAGGAGAGGACTCTTGGTGAGCCTTCTCCTTTTTTAGTGAGTGTGTCATTCTTGATAAGGGAAAATAAAAAAAGACCATGAATAAAATCATGGTCTTTTTTTCACTGTTGCGGAGGCAAGACTCGAACTTACGACCTCTGGGTTATGAGCCCAACGAGCTACCACTGCTCCACTCCGCGATATGTATGCATCCCTTTCGGATTGCGAGTGCAAAGATAGAGACTCTTATCCCTATTTCCAAACAATTTTTGATATTTATTTTCATTTAGTTTTTTATCTGCTGATTTATAAATGTTTAGTATATATCAATTATATCGTTAAAATCGTCTTTTTCATAAATACGAAGTTTTTTTCTCAATTGTCCGATCTCTGTCTGCATCGATTTGATGCGTTTCAATATGTGATGAATGGCATCAATTCCTTCGATATTGATGGAGAGGTCGTAATACATGCGTGCATAGCTCTCGATATCTGATAGCTGAGAGGCAGGCATATAGTTTTCTCCGTCAACTATATCTATTTTGATCAATCCGCCTTCTTGAAGCATCTCCAGAAATGACGGTTCTATATGACTTTTTTTGCAGTAGTCGTCTACTATAATTAAATCTGTTGTTTGCATAGCTTTACATTTTTAGTGGAGACTTTTTAATTGCCAAAACAGTTCTTTTTCTCTGTCTGTCAGATTTGTAGGTACAGCGATGACATAGGTGACTATCAGGTCACCAAAGCGTCCGTCTTCCTTATAAACAGGGAATCCTTTGCCTCTGAGTCGTACTTTTGTGTTGTTCTGTGTACCGGGTTGAATCTTCAACCTAACCTTTCCTTTCAACGTGTCAATAACTTTTTCGCCTCCCAGCACAGCAGTGTATAGGTCGAGTGAAACATTCGTGAATAGATTGTCGCCAATGCGTTCGAACCGGTTGTCACTGGCCACTTTGAAGGTAATATACAAATCTCCGGAAGGAGCACCTCCTTCGCCCGGTCCACCTTGTCCTTTTAGTTTGATTGTTTGTCCGTCGGCTACACCTGCAGGAATAGTGATACGCAGGTTTTTGCCATTGACACCGATGATTTGCTTATGTGTAGTGGCAGCTTCGCTGAGCGTAAGTTGCAATTCTGTCGTATAATCCTGTCCGTGAAAACCAAAATGACTACGTTGGCTGTGATGTCCCATACTACCGAACAGTTGTTCGAAGAAGTCCGAAAACTCTCCTCCGTCCGACGATGTCCAGTAGGTTTCGTTTTCGTTACCGTCCTGATACTGTTTATATTGTTGCTGTTGCGTATTATAATCGTCGGCATGTTTCCAGTTGTCTCCGTATTGGTCATACTTTTTTCTTTTTTCCGGATCGTTCAGAACTTCGTTGGCTTCATTGATTTCCTGGAATTTCCTTACGGCATCCGGATCATTCGGATTCAGGTCGGGATGGTACTTACGCGCCAACTGTTTATACGCCTTTTTGACGTCATCCTGTGTAGCGTTCTTATCTATTCCGAGAATTTTGTAATAATCTATATATGCCATAATACTTGTTTTTTATATTATCAACAACAAACGTGCCTAAATGGTTTCATATAGATTAATTATCACAAAAAAAGTTTCCTGAAATCCAAATTGAATTGATTCAAGAAACATGAAATTTTGATAACTTTTCTTTTTTGTTATAAAACGGTCTCTTATGTGTGTGAGAAGTAACCCTTTTTTTAAGACAAAAATATTAATTTTTGATACTTACTTTTCTTTGGCTTCTTTTTCGCGTTCAACATCTTCGCGGCTTTTACTTTGGGTGACCAGATAGACACCCGCAAATACAAAGACGGTCGCAATTACCTTATAAAACGAAAATGAATCCTGACCTACGGCTATAGCCAGAAAAGCAGCGATGATGGTTTGTAAGTAGTTATACATACTGATGGTAGTAGGACGTATGCGTTTCTGAGCCATGGGAATCAACAGATATGGAAGGAATGTAGCACCGAAAAGAACAAAGAAAATCGCACTTATTTCTCCCCAATCGATAGCAGGACGATGAAACGCCGGCGTGCTCAATATATATTTATATGTAAAGGGCAACAGCAAACAGGTTGTGAAGAGAAACATCCATTTCATGATGGTGATCGCCGAATATCGTTGAGAAATGGGTTTTGAGATGACTAGAAAAATGGCGTACATCATACCGCTGACGATGAGCATAATGTTTCCTTCGAGACTGCTGTTTGAATGATAGAGCTGCGACGACGAGAAGATCAGAAGAAGTCCTCCTATTATGCCCAAAAAGACACCACCGGCTTTTTTTAAAGTGATGGGCTCCTTAAGAACAACCGCTGCAAGTAACAGTACATATATGGGAACAGCCGTATTGATGATAGCCGCATCGACAGGAGATGTGCGACTGAGACCGACAATAAAAAGACCCTGATTAAGACCGACACCACATAATGAACATACAAGGAGTATACCTAAATCTTTTAAAGTGACTTTTTCATATTTGGTGAATAGTGAAACAATCCAAAACATGATACAGGCAAACAACATACGCATAATCGTCAATCCTTCGGGCGGAACGTGCGATGGCAGCAGATATTTGCATACGGGAATATTAATAGCGAACAGGACGGCTGTTACGAGAATTAATATATGCCCTTTGAGTTTCTTCCTATTCATCGTTTGTTATTTATCTTTACAAAGATATAACATTAAAACAGACGCGTCAATACAGACCGTTATATTTGTACGAAAAAAATGTCGGCATAGTTGTCATGTGTACATTTATTATTATTTTTGTTTATCGTTACAACTAAAGATGCTAATCATGAAAAAGACAATTGTTTTGATAATGACATTTATTGTTGCTGTTACAACAATGAGTGGTCAGTCGTGGACTGCAGATAATGGGAATGGGACGTATACGAATCCGTTGTTTTATGATGAGTTTTCGGATCCTGATATCATTCGTGTAGGTTCGGATTTCTATCTGGTAGGGACAAGCATGCATTCTGTGCCGGGATTGGCCGTACTTCATTCAAAAGATCTGGTGAACTGGTCTTTTCTCGGCTACGCCTTGAATCGTCTCGACAATTTGGATGAGTTTAACCTGATGAATGGAAAAGACAGTTACGGACAAGGGATATGGGCGCCTTGTATCCGTTATCACAATGGAAAATTTTATATTTTCTCCCACATAAACCACCATGGGGTACATGTTTTTATTGCATCTAATCCTTCAGGTCCCTGGATTCACAAAGATATGGGTGGAAATATTCATGATCTTTCTATCTTGTTCGACGGCAGCAAAATTTATGCTGTTTATGGATATGATGAGGTCCGGATGATTGAGGTAAAGCCTGATTTTACAGGATATGTCGAAGGAACGGACCGTGTGATCATTCCTCGCGGAAATGCCATGGGCGAAGGTCATCATGTGTATAAGATAGACGGGAAATATTATATTATCAGTGCTGATTACTCGCCGATGGGCCGCATGCAGTGCGCCCGCGCTGATAAGTTGGAAGGTCCTTACGAGACAGCAGTGATTAGTGCACGTGAAACGATGGGTACGCAACAGGCTACTTGGGTAAATAACGTGGGGCAGAATGCGACTAAATATGATGAGGAAGGAATGCCGTTTATCATCTCAAAACCGTTAAAGGATGTGATGAACTGCGCAACACTGCATCAGGGTGGAATCGTTGATCTGCCTAACGGCGACTGGTGGGGCTGGTCGATGCAGGACTTCCGTTCTGAAGGAAGAACGACTTGCCTGTCGCCGGTGACGTGGATCGACGGATGGCCTTATTTCGGACTGGCAGGAAACCTGGGACGTTCACCGCGAACGTGGATCAAACCTGATGTCGGCGAGTTCGAGAAACCTCACGCAACATACAGGCGTAGCGATGATTTCTCTGGAAAACCGCTACAGCCAATCTGGCAGTGGAACCACAATCCCGATGACTCCCGATGGTCGCTGACTAACGGGAGACTGCGGCTGAACACCATGCCGGCTGCAAACTTTCTCAGGGCAAGAAATACATTGACGCAGCGTGGGATTGGTCCGGCTTCTTCGGCAACGGTGACACTCGATGCCTCGCACCTGAAAAATGGAGATATTGCCGGATTAGGATTGCTTAATGTGCCGTGTGTATGGATGGGTGTGCTGCGTGAGGGTAAACATTTTGTTCTTCGTTATTATAACCAATTGGATAACGAAAAGATTGATATCGCACTAGACGGAGGAAAAGTGTATTTGCGTGCAACTGGCTATTTCGATACGGATTCGGCTCAGATGAGCTACAGTATCGACGGAAAGGTATTTACTGATATGGGTGAGAAGGCGGTAATTCCTTATCAACTGAAGACATTTCAAGGTACCCGCTATGCCTTGTTCGCTTTCAATACGGAGGACGTCTGCGGGGGATTTGCAGAGTTCGACGATTTTATAGTCAGTGAGCCTTATGCCGACCGCTCTGCAAATCTTCCGATAGGTAAAGTGATCACGCTGCTTAATATGGGAAATAATCAGCGTATGTGGGCAAATCCGCACGGGATGCTGCACGGAAAATCCTTGGACGAGAAAGAATATGATGCTACCGGTTGTCGTTTCAGGGTTATCGATCGAGGACGGGGACGCGTTGCTCTGGAAGCAATGAACGGGACAGGTTTTGTTACTGTTGTCGGCGCGGGCTTGTCTGCCGATGTGAGATTGATGAAGAAGGAAACGGAAGGAAGTTTATTTCAGTGGCAGGATATGCTGATGGGAGAGTGCATGCTTTTGTCGTTGAAAACGAATAGATATGTAGGTATCGATCCTGCAACGGGTGAACCTTATGGAGCTGATTGGACAGGCGCTTCGCCTGGCAGAACCAACGGAACTGTCTTTAAATGGCATGAAGCGGAATAGTTTTTGCCGGAGAATTGTTTTTTATCAGAAGAAATTTTGTTCTTTTGTGGAAAAGAAATAGATGATGAAGTATACGATTGATAATTTAAAAGGGCGGCGAAACTTTTTCTTGATGGCGGGGCCTTGTGTGATTGAAGGCGAAGAGATGGCGCTGTCTGTTGCCGAAAAGATTGCGGATATCAGCTACAGACTGAATATTCCGTACATTTTTAAAGGTTCATATCGCAAAGCCAATCGCTCGCGTCTGGATTCGTTTACAGGAATAGGCGATGA
>JAQWBH010000017.1 GCA_028707405.1 Parabacteroides sp.
CGTATTAGAATATCTGCTTATGAACTTGCACAAATCATATTGATCTCAATATCAATAGATAAGATGAAACATTTTGGAAGATACCAGAAATGGAATACGGTCAATTATTGACGTGAAAATCTATGTTTATGAGAAACAACGTATACCCTAACGTTGATTTGGTTTTATATAAAACAGAGTTCCTTTGGTTTTTGGGGTAGGTTTTTTAATAGTTTATATGGGAGTAAACTATCTTGAAAAATTATTACCCAGGCAGTAAGAAATATAATTTTAATATCAATGAACCATGATTTGTTATCAAGATACCATTTTTCTAAAGCTGCCTTATACGGGCTAAGTAATTGTTTGTAGCAGGTTTCATGATCTAAATTGCTTTTGGCAAATATATCTTCTTCTTCTCTAAAAATAATGGCACTTACGCCTGTTAATCCAGGAACTAATTGATTTATTATTTTTTGCTGTTCCGGAGAAAAAAAATTGAAGTGTTTAAGTGTTAGTGGGCGAGGTCCAACAAATGACATATCTCCTTTGAAAATGTTAATAAGTTGCGGTATTTCGTTGAGTTTCGTTTTCCGTAAAATGCGTCCAAACGGGAATACCCGTGGATCATGTTTTAATGTAATTTCCCCGGTTCCTATGCTGGGGCTGTTCAATAGCATAGTAGAAAATTTAATGATTTTAAATGGGGCTCCATTCAACCCAATACGGGATTGATAATAAAAAATGTAGTGTTCCCCGGTTAGTTTTAAAACTAACATTATAGGAAGCATAAATGGTAAAAGTATCACTATAGCCAAAAAGCTAAAAATAATGTCAAAAATTCTTTTCATAATTTACATTTGCTGATCTAAATTTTTCTTTTTTTCAATATGATGAAAATTTGGTAGGTATTCACTTAAAATTTCCACCACAGCGCTTTTCGTAACTTCCCTTGAATCAAAAAGATTGTGCAGCCGGTTGAATATTTCATCAATTTCCTTTATATTTCTTTTCTTTGAATTTTTGATGACACCCAGGTTAATGAATTTTTCCAAATCAAGTTGTTCGTTAGCAGTATAAAACTCCTCAAAGGGTTTTTCACCTGAAGTTTCCGAACCAAAGAAATAAACCGGATATGATGTTGAGCTTTCATTCAACAATAATGCTTTTTTACAGGCTTCTTCTTCTGTAGCACAAATATCGGGTTTCATTCCAAGGGTTGCAAGCAGATCATTCGCAATCTGATCAAAAGGGATCATGTCTTTTTCCTCATCTAATTTTGGGAAGAAAATATCGCCCGATTCACCCATGATGGATGCCATAAGGCATAATTCTCCCGACTCCTGTGGGGAAACAAAGAAACGACGAATACCCAAGGGGCATGACCACGGTTGCTTTTTATTCAATCTTTCCAAAAATCCAAGAGGTAAACTACCATTAGAAAAGGCAACATTGGCAAAGCGGGCAGTTTTAATAGGCAGCCTGTCTGAGTAAGCCATTATTAATTCTTCCATCAACTTTTTACTTGCACCCATAATATTTACGGGATTGGCAGCCTTGTCAGTAGATACACAAAAAAAATGTTCCGGCGGAAACTCAAGCAATAAATCCAAAAGTTTACGGGCACGAAGCACATTGTTTTCGACCATCGCTTCGATGGAAAAAATATCTTTTTCGCTGCGAACATGTTTATGCGCTGCAAAGTTAGCTACAATGTCAAAGGGTCCATGGTGGTGAAAGATCTTTTCAAATACCCGGTCTCCAAAGTTAACAGGGTAGGTAATAAATTCTTCGGGGATTTTGTATCCTGTTGAACTGCGTATGTCGCGTACCAATTCTGTGAGGCCGTTCTCATTAATATCAACGACAACTAACTTGCGAATGTTAAATTTTAAGATGGCTTTGATATAGGAGGACCCAATGGTCCCTGCACCACCTATCACCAATACATTTTTGTTATTGATCCGGTGGTTAAGTTCTGATTTGTATTTGATGAAATCGGGCTTTAGCAGGCTTTCTTCTCGTTTGGTAACGAATGTTTTAATAAATTGATCAAGATTGAGTTGCTTTTGCATAATTTCTTTTTATAATATTTTAACCCGACTGGTAAAATTGGTTAATGGAGTATGTTTATATCAAATGAAGACAGGGTTTTTTGCATTCCTGAAGTTGATGAAACGGGCATATTGTCTATTCCTAAAGCGCTCTTTAGTTTTTGGTTTGAAACCACGTAGGATTCGGTAAGTTTTTTCAAACGTTCGGAGTTTAAAGGTAAATGTAGGAGGTCGCCATATTTAGCGAGTTGCCTGATCAGCGTTTGATTTATATTCCAAACGCGGGCCTTCTTGTTAAGCGATTCAGCAATTAACGTGACCAATTGATTGGTGGATAAGGGTTGGTCATCAGCTACCTGGTAAATTCCGGATTCAATGTTTTTTTCAATTAGTTGTTGAATAACAAAGCACAAGTTATTGATTGAACAAAAGGAGCGTTGGTTATCAAAACTCCCCAATGGCCAGGGGATTCCTTTTTCGACGAACTTATACAGCAGGTTGAGATTCCCTTTATTGCCCGGACCGTGGATCATACAAGGCCTAAGAATTATAACAGTCTTACCGGAGTCGGTCGCTGGCCAGTGTTCCTGGATATATTGCTCAGCCAATATTTTGCTCTCACCATAAGGGCCTTTAGGATTCGGCACGACATCTTCCGTCAATACCTCCCCAGGCACCGAATCCGCAGCAGCTTTCACAGAACTAAAGAAGATGAACTTCTTTGCTGAAGAGGCCAAAAAATAATCATAGATCTTTTTTGTTAGTCCGGTATTGATGTCGAAATAGGTTTTGGCTTCAGACTGATTCTTTGTGTCGTGAGCTTTACCGGCCAGGTGGATGATGGTGTCGACTTCGGATGGGTTTTTAGTTTCAAGGTCATACCAAGAATGGGTTTTGACAATACCATCTTTCTCGGGAGAGATGATGTCGAGTCCGTATAAAATATGTTTTGCTTTAAGGAATTTGGTCAGGTTGGAACCGACGAATCCGTGGAGGCCAGTGATTAGAATGTTCATTTTAATAACAATAATTCGTTCAAAATATTGTTTTATCAGATTGTTATCTTGCCGATATCCCGTAGTTACTCACCTTAGTTTAATAAAGTTTCTCTATTTCTTTCCAGACCAATCGACTGTCAAAGTTCTCTACCACCCATTTACGACCGTTCTTTCCATCAATGGCGTGATTAAGACGGATAGCATCTATCTTCTTTGCAATATCATCTGGCTCATGAGTCACAAATAGTCCCGTCTCTCCATCTATGATGGAATCACAACATCCTGTAGCCTTAGTAGTAATGATTGGTTTCTCCATTGCCTGTGCTTCCAGAACTCCTGTAGGGAATCCCTCTCTATATGATGCCAGCACATACACATCCATCAATGAATAATAGTATTCCATACCACCATTGATAACTCCTGTAAAGATTATTCGCTTGTCATTCAAGATTCGGTTCTTGGTATTCTCTGGTAAAGCATCCCGCTCTTCAAACATGCCTACCAATAGCAGTTTGCAATTATTTGCATTCTCCAGTTTGACAAACGCCTGAACCAGATCAATGATACCCTTATCTTTTACCAACCGTCCAGAATATCCTATAACAAAATCATCCTCATTAATGCCGTACTTCATTCTCAGCTCAGCAATCATATCCTGATTTATATTATCAGGAGTGAAATGATTGATAGTATCTACGCCATTGCAAGTCCCTTTACCAAGTATCAGTTGCTTCTTTGCAGGAGCCAGTTTGTCTTCTATACTTCTCCTTAAAACAGATGGACTTACACACACCACCTTGGTCGCACAAAAAGAAGCCACCCTGTCCACCGACTTTAAAATAAAACGTTTTGCACCATGACTGGTTTCATATACCAGTCCATGACGGAAATAGATTCGTTTCGGAACTCTGCAAATCCTCCCAGACACCATTGCCAGCAAACCACCCTTGGGTGTATGACCCACAATGATATCTATCTTTTGCTTCTTGATGAACTTACAGATTTTGCGGATAGAGCCAAAGTCCTGCTTTATTGAGATACTTCTGTTGATAGGTGCCTCAATGTATTCAAAGCCCTCTTCTTTTGCGAAATCAACCAAATACTCACTTGGACTACATACCACATTCATATTGTAGCCTTTTTCTTTGAAGTATCTGAACTGGTCGCCGATGAAATATGGGAGGACGAAGTATATGTTAACTACGTGAAGTATATTCATCTTGTTTTATCTGTTTTGCAAATTCATTCATAGTATAGGACTCCATTCCATACTTTAAATGGCACTCTTGATAGCACATTAAAATCTTTTCAAGGAATTTGAAATTTTCTTCTATGTTAGATCCAAAATTATGTGGGTGCCACCATAGGTGATATAACTCTCCGTGCTTTGCAGCATATATCATTTCACCTTTGATTCTCCTCAATTTGAGGCCATCCAGAAATGACAACGCTCTACTATAAGGTCTCAGGAATCTACTTGATGGAATATTGATAATTGAGTGTTGAAGATCAATAGAGGCGTATGAAATAGAAGAATTACCACCAATGTTTAAATATGTATCGGCAAGCCTACATATTCTTTGAAATATTGAATCAATTCTATTTTTGGGATGTCTGGAAAAACCAGGAGAAATACCTCTATAAACTTCAATACCATATTTTGAGCATACATCAAGGTATTCTTCTGTAACCTGATTTCTAGGAAAAACTATACTTTTTATACTTAATCCTTTCCCATTCGCAATATCTACTGCCATCTTTATGTCAGCATCAAACTGCTCTATGGTTTGACCATTCTCCCAACAATAATAATGTCCAAAAGTATGAGATCCAACCTCTACTCCTGGTTTTGACATGAGGTACGATATCATATCAGGAGCAAAATAGAGTAGTTCATCTTTAATTTTGCTAATATATGAATTCATATATGGTGATAGCTTGTCGTTATCATAAGACGGCTTCGCTTCTGGGGTACTTTTACAAGCCTCTTCCTTCCCACTTAACATTATCAACCCGACTGTTGCGAAGGTTGAATGAACACTATGTTTGTGAAATGTCTCAACCAACCGTTTAATTACAGTTCGAACATTTACGATGTTGCTTTTGCCATAATCATTAGGAGTCCACAAATCAAGAGCGCCCCACATCATCTCAAAATCAAGTGAGATTATAAAACTTCCGTTTTTCATATTACATTGCTGTTTCTCCATCTGAATCTGCTAACGTCACAAAAACAAAATCTCTTTTCTCTATTTGCTTTTTATATGGCATAAACTTTTTTCCTCCGATAATAGGTCTGTTCCTTCCCACTGAACGTAATCCGCCTTTTTCTAAGACATGATCAATAGTTGAATGAGAAGAACCGCAAAAAAGAATGGGTATATGTAGCCTCTGCGTTACTTTTTTTGCGGCATTAAATATATTGTCAAATTCGTCTGTGGAGTTCAATCGACAGCGGAAATCAACCAGCTCCATTACAATTATATGTTTTTTATATACCGTCCTAAGTACAAAATAATTATTAGAAACTGTTGACTTATAAAAAGCATATTTATGCAAATTATTATTGAACCTCCACTCAAGAAAACAAGAATCCCTTTCGGGTTCAAGCAGATTGTAGTTATAAGGATTTATGTTGCTTATAAAAGGCCTCGTTGAGACTCGTTCAAACGATTCTGTCTTTAGCTCGACTCTATCAAGATATTTATTAATAGGAACTGTTTTCCTTAAAAAACATGTAAATATGCCTAAAGGACTTACAATTCCAATATATTTCTTTATCTCACCGATTATGACATTTTTTAATTTTTTGTTTAAAGCAAAAGATGGATCGTTTGCCCCAGTCGATAATGTATCCCTATTTTGTGTCCAATAATAGAGAATAATATCCACACCCCAAGCATCGCTCCTTAATTGCTCATCAACAAATAGGTCGAAGCCCCATTGTGAGTCAATCTTTTCGTTATTAAAGAAATATGATACCGAAGAAAATAAATTCTGTCCTCTAATTATTCCTTCATTGTCAACAAGTATTAAAGAATTTGCTATCTCTTCTTCTTTTTTGGAAAACCAAAAAGAGAGATAGTTACTCATATCTATATTCGATTTATCAGGGTAGTGCTCAATGTTATATTTGCATAAATCGATAAAATCTTCCTGTGTTGCTGGCCTAATTACCATATCTTTTATCTATTGCCTTCTCTATTCCGCTTTATTTCAATGGATTGCTCAATTATTCTAGTCGCCAAGTTCTCAAAATATAAATCTCCTAATTCTTCCAAGTTAACTTCCTTATATGGTTTATCAAGGAACCGCGGGAGAGTCGAGATGTCGTCTTCACCTAATATAAAGATATTATCTGGATCATAAAATTTGTATTTCTTAATATCCTTTGAATCTGTTATTAATTTTATCCGATTTACTAAAGACTCTTGCAGTCTGATGGTAATACAGGCTTGAGCCCCTTGCTCCAAATGAAGTATGGCCCTTGAATGAGACAAATACTCCAGAACTTTAGAGTAGGGTATTAAGGACTTATAATGGTGGTCCCTTTTTATAGTATATTTAACACCTGAGGCAATATGGAAATATGGATTAAGGCCAAGATCACGAAGGTTCTTTTCAAGCCCAAGCAGATAATCTAGCCTTCCTTTATCCCTTCCAATGTAAAAAACATCAATATCAGGATTTCGTTTTACAATATGCCATGATTTGAAGAACGACGTGCTCTCAGTACACATATTCATTCGATACATTGTACAATCTTCGGGATCACCACTCCATTTTATACACCATTTATCATCGAACATATCTGCATGATTAAACGGCTTACATATATTAGCATAGAATAGTACAATAAGTCTATCTGGATCCTTTTGATATAACCATTTTAAAAAATCCGTAATAAGCAATTCCTCAAAGACGAAGAAAGTAGAGTACTTATTAATAGTTTTGCTGTTATACCATACATATTTGCATGGCAGATTCAATCGAAAGTGAAGTTCCCTGAAGATTCTCAAAAACAATGATTTACCACCTTTATATGGAGATACTATATTAAGCCCATCACTTTTTATGAAAGGATAATAGAACCCTTGTTCTGGCTCAATAAACAGAACATCTTTTAATAAATTATTAGAACCCATTACTATTATTTATTAGGCGAATCTCAGATAAATCTTTGCGCTTAAAAAAAAGATACATTAAATAAACACACATGTACAATACAGTTGCAACGACTCCATAAAAAAACCAATGGCATAAAATAAAACAACAGGTTGCGCATACTTCCAAGATAATATCCTTTCTGACATTTATCTTTATTTGCTTTGCTAGGACATTTTCGGCATAGACACAACATACTATTTGATTCACCAGTATAGAAATTATTGCCATCCTAATATTCCCAAATACGACAACAGAAAGAGTTGTCGAAACAATAGATACAGCTATTCCCAAAATATTTGCTTTTAATATTGTCCTTTCTTTTCTATATACTTTCAAATAAGTAAGCACAAGCAAATTCATTTTAGATGAAAATATACATAAGGGAAACAATATCGATAGATATTGAAAACTTTCCGAATACTGAGGAAGCCAAGCCTGCAAAATTAGAACAAGAGGGTAGTAAAAAAGCAAAAAACCCATCATTGGAATCATTAGGTAGCTCCGTATTTTGGGATAGAGGCCCTTTAATCTATCTGGACCCAATGTTCTTAACGAAGGATAAAGAACCAAGGCCACTGCATTAATAAGTACCAAGATCAAATTTGAAACGCTTAAGGAAAAGGAAACAATTCCGAATGTGGCAATGTCCCATTTTTGTTGTATCCCAAATCTTACAATTCCTGTAATTAATAAACCGGCTATATTTGCAGCAAGTAGATTAATCCCGACCTTAATATTTTCGAACGCCTCGTATAGACCTTCTTTTATCGGTACGGGCTTGGTAAAAACTATATCATTACATATTACCACCGACACGCATAATTCTATTGATTGGCATAACAGTTCACCATAAACAAAATATTTGAAAGAGAGGTCTTTTATAAAAAAAGCAATTAATAACAGTAATAGAAAGGCCGACCTCCCTAATATAACTATAAACGAATATTCTTTTATTCTATTAGTAGCTTGTAGAATATAAACCAAGAAGGTTCGCGGTAAATAAATAAACATACTGAGTGCTATTACGGCAAAGACAATCTTATTATCAACATTTCCGGAACGTTGCAATGCGATTATCAATATTGAACAAGAAACAAGCGTTTCAAAAACTGATAACAGCCAAAACTGGCTGGATTGTACTTTTTTGTCAAGATTGGCATATTGCTTTCCTCCTTCTCTCAGGTAAATACCATCACATAGTCCAAGATGAAAAAATCCGATAAAACCCGCGTAAAATATATATAGTTGGTAAAATCCATATTGTTCTATATTTCCGCCCAATAATTTAGGAATCAGAAGCGTTGCCAGCATAGAAGCTATAAATACTACTATGTTTGCAGAAAAAGCATACGTAATCCTACCGAAGAACGAAGAATGAATTATTCTGCTAAGCATATATATAATCGGATTAAGATCTTGCCCAGTATAATTTGGTGCCGAAAATAATGAATCCTACAATAAGAATCTGGACCCAACTGGAGAATAATGAGAAATATTGATCCTGAAAAAATTGCATAATTAATGGGTAAGAGAACATAGCCTGAAAGAAAAGACCTCCTATCCGTCCGTTGTTAGTCGCCTTGAAAAAATAGCCATGAAGTATTGCTATAATAAACTGAATAAACAAAGAAAATAAGATACCGAAATCTCTTATATAAAAATCGTAAAAGGTGAACACATTTGTATAGATTATCCCATCATCTACAAATTCATTAACGACATCCGGGGCTAAATGTGTCCCAAAGAATGAATCCCAGATAGCCAGCACGAATCTAAATGTATTACTTCCATGTCTTGTAAACGAATGAGCATCTATAACTTTGTCCAAAGAATAAACGCCGCCAGACAAATAACTAACAAATTCCCCAAAAAAAACATCCTTTATACTATTACCCTGCTCGTAAGCATAAGCGTATTTATTACGTGAAACAAAAAAGAAAAGCAGCAGAAATAAGCATACTGCAATAATCAGGATGCTTATTTTCTGTTTTCTGCTCATATTATGAGTATATAGATAAATCACCACTAACGGGAAAAAGAATGTTAGCGCACCATTCCTTGTTGGTGATTCAAGAACGCATAAACATGCCATAATAAATAATAATATGACATATTTTCTCACACGATTATCTAAATTGCGAGCTCTTGCTTGCCCAGATAAATTTGTGTGTTTATTTGCTACCCAATAAATAAGAGTTATTGCCAATGAAAAAGTCTGTATCATTTTATTGATATAACTCATCGCCATTGGTAAATGTAGGTCGTCATTTGCATTTAAAAGCGCTCTATACAGCGTTGCATTTACAAAGTAATTACCATCTATATATAGCTTTATAACGTATATAAACGGAACAAATAACAGAAATACTGTAACCTTTACAGCCTTAGGAAAAAGAACTATTTCTGGAAAGTATACGATTTCCTGGATTTTTTGTTGTGGAATAGTCCTAAAACCTATCTGAAATAGCAGTGATCCGAAAAAAACAAGAAGAACAGTTCTCAAGTGTAAATCTTTTGCTCCTGGAATAAACAAAATGCCAGCTACAGCAAAAATCCAGAAAATATTTTGTAGGACTGCCGGGCACAATACATTCCGATAACGCTTCAAAGAATAAAATTCAATGAAGATTAATAAGAATAATAAAAAAATAGTATTTGTCATTTCAGCACCTTCTGTATATTCCAATGAATATATCCAAGATTTCTGTTAATATTATGCTTGTATGCCCAATCGCCTATAAACATAGAGAAACCTGAATAAAAAGAAATATATGGAAGCAAGGAAATAAAAAGTTTCTTTGTCTGTGATAGATACTTATGTCTTGCCTCTAAAGTTTCTAAGACACCTGTCAACAAGACCTTTTGATTTTCATTGCAAATAGGCAATTTTGTTACTCTCTTTGCCCACTCAATTTGAACCTCAATATCTTTAAGACGTTTCTGTAAAGTTGCACTACCAAATGAAAAAATTCTTGATATTCCACTGGAATTTGATGTATGAATCCTATATTTTATGACCGGGGTATCTATTCTCCATAAAGAATCGAATAGGACAGCTATTCTTCCGCACTGCGAATCATGGCCTCCCTCAGGATAATTGATAGACAAGTATAAATCAGCAACTTTACGACTAACGCACAGACAACAACCAAGAGTCTTAATATCGTAAAAGCTCTTATTCAGTTTCACTTTTGTTAACTTATTAGAGTAGTCCCTTTTTTCTTCACGTTTAAAATTTCTTGCTCCTGTTTCATCGATAATAGTCCTCCCCCCGACCATACAACCCAGATTGTATTTGATCATTAGAGAAGACAATTTTTCAATTTTGTTGAGTTCCCAAATATCATCTTGGTCTGAAAAGAAAACAATATCACCTTTTGTAAGTCCGATCGCTTTATAGAAATTTTTCTGCCAACCTAAATTATATTCATTGATTTGGAGGATCCAGTTTGATAAATTATGTTCGATAATGAAACTATTGATTATTTGTATAGTATCATCTGACGAACGGTCGTCACAAATAATAACCTCATCGGGCTTTCTTGTTTGAAGATATATGGAATCAAGTTGCTCTAATATATAATGACTACCATTATTTGTAGTCATTGCAACTGATATTTTTTTATTATCCATTATTTCAAATTTTCAATATATATTCATTAAACCATCCGACTCTTTTGGTGGAAAATCCTTAGAACACGCTACCAGGATGCAGACAGATATAGTCAATAGGCACAATCTAGTCCAGAGATTCTTCTCCAATACTTTCTGTATTGTCATATCATTTTGCATTGTACATCTCCTCGTAATAACCATTTTCATATTGTACTATGTCCTAGACAAAATATATTTCCTTCCGTGAATTGGCAAATTCTTTGTTCAGACATTTTCGCATTTTGTTTATTACTTTTTTGGATTTCATGGCCCGAGCAGATGTTTTTATCTACTGCAAGTTTGAGGACTCTATCCACCGACTCTTTTGCTTTAGTCTTATCAGCATTCGGCAATACGGTGACGACTGCTTTCTCTGGAATAAAAGCATCACCAGTAAAATAGGTGGTCACGTATAAACAAAATGTATGTCCGTGAACTGAAGACCTGGTTTACAATATAGTCAACATGAAGCATTATGCCTCCAATCTAGCACATCGGCCCAAACAAAGTATTCCACTTAACAAGCCTATCCACCAGTACAATCCCATCCCACGGCATCTCAAAATTCAGCATACGGCCAATTTGAGGGAATCTTGCAGCACCTTTCTGGATAGCCTTCTCAGCATATGCAGAAGCCTGCTCCTTAGTAGCCTCAATTCCAATAGTCTGTATATCCTCAGTAATATAAGGCAATGAAGCATCAATGGAATCTACAGCGTGAACAAACAGAACACGAGAGTAAACTGGTTTATGCAGTCCTTCTTTCTCATCATAAAGAATAGAGAACGACATAGAATCACTTCCGTATGTCTTTCCGCAGAAGTCATATACTCCGCGAATGGAGTGAATCGCAGACACATGCTCTGGTGACATAGTAGGTTTCGGTATCTGAAGTTCAGTCTTCTTCATAGATTCACAAAGCACCTCACAGAATTGCTCAGGAGATACAGCTCCACTTTTTTCGATATAGAGATTATGAGGTGAAGCACATCCAGTCTGATCAAAGACTGACACATCAACAGAAAGTCTACGAGCCAGCTTCTTTGCTGCTTGCTCATCAGAAAGCATTTCCTTAGTTACAACAGCAAAGGAGAGCTTAGGACCAAAGATCACAGTCTCGCTATTGAACATAGAAGAATATCCGGCAACAGTCTCAACAGCTTCACGGCCACCCCAAGCTATGCGAATATCAGCATTCTTAGACATGAACTCACCGTGTTTTACTGCATTACGAGAGAAGTAAACCACAGATATAGTCTTCAACAGATCTGAGCCTTGGATTGTATAACCTGAACTCGTAGTATATGACAGTCCATCAAAAGCGCTGAGCAAAGTGGCAAATACACCATTATCTTTAGCAGAGACTTTCAAAAGATTCACATTCTTGGTCATAATGCACTGCACCAAGGCGAAGAGTCCAAGTATCTGAACATTACCTGACATCCAGTGACAAGCAAGGCCTCTTGGGCTGGCTTTCAAGAAATGCTTTTCAGATCCATTGTATGTTTGGAAAGAATCAGCGTATGCAAGATTTCCTCTCAATCCGAACTCTGCTATCTCTCTCAGATGTGCAGCAGAGCACCAACTGGAGAGGAACAGAAGTCCTTTATCTTTCAAGAAGGCATATTTCGGTTCAGAAATCCACTTCTTTGAGGCTTCACCGATGATACCGATCAATGCCTCAATAGGTTGTACCCTCAGCCAAGAAAGTTGATTTATAAGCGAAGCAACAATAGATTTGAATGTCTCTTCTGGAGAAATTCCTTCTGCAAGTTCACCTTTAAAGAATTGAATCTCAAGATTATTATCCTCAACACCACCTGAACTGCTCTTCTGGAAAGTGAGTTTATTGGATAAAATATCACCACATCCCCTAACTTCGGCTTTCTTTAGCCGACCGGAAATCTTGAATCTTGTCCCAAGTCTTCCGTATGGACAAGGTTCATCATAGATTATACCAAGGTCATCTGTCAAAACTGCATTCCCGGGGTAAGAATGAGGAATAGGAGTGATGAATTCCATCTTACCTTCTTTACCGGCAGGTTGTATCTCATTTGTTACAATATCTCTTGTCAAGACCTTGACGTATGATGAAGCATGTTTACAACCACAAGGACAGTCTGGATAGTTCAGCCCCATCTGCTCTGTAAACCCATAGATGTCTATCACATCAACAGGCTCAAGTCCAAAACATGCTGAAAGCTGCTGATTGAAGAGAGACTTATCAATCTTTTCACTTTCAAGTTTCTTCCAACCACCAATATGGATAATCTTTGAGCCCTTAGGTAGCTGTATGGTGATACCCTTTGCCTGAATGGATTTAAGTACATTAGAATACATAATGTATGTAAAACCAAATACAACAACCGGCTGGTCAGCTGATATCTGAGCCACATACTCCTGAATAGCATCCACATCAAAATATGAAACGCCATCCTTTACTTTAAGAAAATAACCAGCCTTGGATGCAAAGCTCAGATATCCTGTTATGGCGGCAAACCGAGCTCCAAGAAGACTAATAGACTCAGACTTCGGGTCAATATCCATCACCAAGAAAGGCTTACGTTCCTTCCCGATAAACTCCTGCATCACCTTCACCATCGCCTTTGCCTGACGTTTGGATGTGATTTTGTCTAAAACGATAGTACTTGGCGTACCTGATGTGGCAGAGGATTGCAAACGAAGTTTGATGTCTTCCTTTGGCACAGAACTCAAACCGAATCCCAATTCTTTGAATACACTTACAGCCACAGGAGGAATATTATTTACTGACTTAAGTTCGGCATACGGATTAAACCTCTTTCGGTCACAGAACAGGTGGTACATCTCATTATGAACATAATGAAATATTAGTTCGTCCTGAAGTGATTTGAGATACAGAGCCTCAGTAGCAATATCTACCGAATAAACTGGTTCAGCAAATAGCTGGTCTATATTTGTAATAACCTCTTCGTTCATTTCTTCAAACTAAGTCTTTGTATTTTACCAGATGAGGTCTTAGGTATCTCAGCGATACGCTGAAAAGCTACAGGCAGCTTATAGAACTCCAACTTCGGTTTCAGTTGATTGAGGATTTCTTTATCTGTAACATTGTCATCAGCAACGATGAAAGCTTTTACCACTTCACCCAATACACCATCTGGATCTGGAATACCGATGCAAGCGCTCTCCGAAATTCCAGGGATGGTATTAAGAATATCTTCAACCTCCATAGGAGCAACCTTCTTTCCTCCTACATTAATCATCTCTTTGATACGGCTCTTTAGGTAGATATAGCCTCTCTCATCTTGAACAGAACAATCCCCTGTACGGAAATATCCATCATAAAAGTCTGAAGCAAAACGTTCAAGCGACTCATTCCAGTAACTGCAAGTTACGTGATCACCTTTCACACAGAGTTCTCCTTCAGTCCCAACTGGAAGTTCTTTTCCATCTGGTGAGAATATCTTGATTTCACAGTTAGGAGAAGCGTGACCTGCTGTCAACAGGTCATCTTTTGATGAATGGAACTCCATAAAGGCACTTCTGGAAGCTTCAGTAGAACCATAGTGCATACAGATTCTTGTATTTGGCAGAAGTTTCATCAAAAGTTCCTTGTCAGCAGTAGGCATAAACGAGCTACCAATCTCTATGTACTTGAGCTGGTTAGCAAATTTGCCTATATACATACCACTCATCTTCTTGATGAAGCTCCAACTGGCAGGTACCATTCCAAATCCGGTCACATCACAGCGCTTCATCTCGCCAAAGAATTTTTTCATATTGGCAAAGGTTCCAAGCATTACCAGTGTACCGCCTTTTGAAAAAACGCATCTTACGCGCCCAAGGCCAAATGAATGACTGACAGGAAGTGCCAAAAGCTCTATATCATCAGCAGTATTCTGGATGAATGTGTTGATGTTAAGAGCCGCAGCCTGATGGTTCTTGAACGACAAGGCAACCCCCTTTGGGGCACCTGTCGTTCCAGTGGTAAAGAGGATATCAGCTATCTGGTTCATATCAGGCAGCGCGAACTCTGCCTTTTCCGTCCCTGATATTACATCTTCAAAAGGAATGGTTTTTCGATCTACTTTGTGGAGTGTACCCATCAAACAAACGGGCTTGGTTGACTCATTTATATAGCCGAACCTTGTCTCATTTGTATCAGGGTCTATAGGCACACAGATACCTCCTGCCAGATGGACACCAAAGTACACATATACAAATTCGATGTTTCCAGCAGCAGAGAGAATTACTCTGTCTCCTTTCTGAAGATTATATCTGTTTTTCAGGTTATGTGCAGCTATGAGACAGTATTCCCACAACTGCACATAGCTTACCTGAGTCTCTCCAGAGATAAGAGCTATCTTATCTGGAAAGACTATTGAGTTCTGATATAGCTGTTCCTCTATGGATTTCATTATAACTTCCCTTCCACTACTTTTACTATGTCCTTTACATCTTCTATTTCCATCATCTCTTCCGGCTCGAAGTTGATTTTAAAAGCCTCTTCAACTGAAGAAAGGATTGTCAACTGCCCAACGGAATCCCACTGAGGGAAGTCACCGACGGTCGTTTTGTCGTTAATCTGATCAGGAGTTGTCTCGCAAACTCCAGCTATAATTTCAAATACTTTGCTTTGAATTTCTGATTTTTCCATTTTGATTATTTTATTATCTGACACCCCCGTCAACTCTTAATACTTGTCCATTTATAAATGATGCTTCATCTGATGCAAGGAATAAATAGGCATTCGCAATCTCTTCTGGAGTTGCAAGACGATGCATGGTTGAAATATCTTCCATTGATGCAATAGCCTTCTCGCCCATTGCCAGTGCAAAGCCAGTTTTGGTAAGACCTGGGGCAATAGCATTGACTCTTATCTTTGACGCTCCAAGTTCCCGAGACAACACTTTGGTAAACAGTATCATTGATGCCTTTGTAGCCCCATATACTGAATTACCCATATCGCCATCAATACCGGCAATCGAAGCCGCATTGATGATAGAACTTGTACCGTCTTTCACAATTACTGAAATTAACGACTGTGTTATCTGAAGTTGAGCAAAATAATTGACTTGAAATACTTTCTTAACGTCACTCATTTTCGTGAAGGGCAAGATGGCAAGATGTGGCATACCCGCATTATTGACAAGAACACTTATCTTCAGTTTCAACGCTTTGATCTGTTTCATTCCGACTTTAATGGCCTCTTCATCAGAGAAATCAAAATAGAATGGGTAGATATTTATACCGTATGCCTTCATAAGTTCTTCAACGAACTCATTGTATTGTGGAGTCTCGCATAAGCTGCAAGTTATCAAGTCTGCCCCTTCGGCTGCAAACTTCTTGGAAATTTCTTTTCCGATTCCACCATCTGCACCTGTAATACAGACTATTTTACCTGTATATTTTCCCATATCAAATTTCGATTAAAGGTAAGACTTTAAATGGTGTTGTTTCAATATAAACTGCAGCCCAAGACAACCCTGCACCAAAACCACTCATCAACAATTTATTATTCTTTGATTCTAATTGTTCTCTAATCCTAGTTACCATAGTCATAGGAATAGTTCCACTACTGGTATTACCGAAAGTATAAAGACAATATGGTGTCTTTTCTTCCGGAACCTTAAGCTTCTTGCGGATTTTATCATCAATATATTGATTTGCCTGATGAAGAAGAAGATAATCAATATCATCCACGTTGATTTCAAAATGGTCGCACAATGCTATGATGTCTTTTGGTACCCTTATTGTTGCAAAAGCGAATACGTCCATACCCTCCATTACAACATGTGTCTTATTTCGAATAATTCCTTCATCAATCTTTTCCATTTTCAGAGAACTCTCCGTAATAGGGTTACGAACACCAGAATGAGGAGCTATGATAGCATTCATCTGAGAACCATCACTCATCATATTGAACAGCATTGGTTTTGCTTCTGGATCATATTCCAAGGCAGTTGCAGTTCCAGCATCTCCATGAAGAGGCCATACCGTCTTATCTAGATACGACATTATTTTCGATGGAGTATCTCCAACAAGCATCAATGCTCTCTTTATAGAGCCCAAAGACAAAAGAGACCCAATTACAGAAAGGCCATAACAATAACCAGAACATGCCATCGGTACATCTATAGTATAACAGCTGCATGGAAGACCCATCTTACCTTGAATGACGGTAGCAGTGTTTGGCTCAATATAATCTCTTGAAACTGAAAGGTAGATTAAAGCATCTATGGAGTCCTTTCCCCAACTGATTTCTTCCAGTAGCTTTTCAGCTGCTGCTTGACAATAGTCCGAACAGACCATTCCGTCAGGAGCCAATCTACTTTCTGTTACGCCGGTCAGAGCCATAACCTTTTCTGCCTCCCCTGGTGCAAAACATTCCAAGTTCTTTATGTCTTTCTTTTCTTTCGGAACAACTGCCGCCAATCCTACTATTTTAACATTTTGAATTTTAATAAATGCCATTGTTATCTAATTGAATATCCACCGTCAATTATTAAATTTGTTCCTGTTGTCCACAAAGAAGCATCAGAAAGAAGATAAATCATTGCCCATGCCACCTCTTCTGGTCTTCCATATCTTTTTAACGGATATATCTTCTTATCTTCTTCAATCTGCTCTGAAGAAACGGTACCATTGCTTAGTATATTTGTTTCTACCATTCCTGGGCAAACAGCATTTACTCGAATTCCTTTTGCTGATAATTCTAATGCGGCTCCTTGAATAAATGCGCTGATGGCACCTTTTGTACTAGCATACATCGTATTACCAATGCTTGTTCGACCTAAACCAGACAGTGAGCTCGTAAAAACAACCGAAGCTCCCTTCTTTAGTTTTTTCATCTTTACTAAGGATCTTAATATAATGATAGGCGCAATAGTATTGACTCCCATCATATTTTGAAGTACATCTTCGTTTATGAATTGTACTGGGGCAAATTCGGTATAACCAGCATTATTAATCACCCCTTGGATTTCGGGTAACTTCGCTACCATTTTTGTTATTTCCGAGAAATCGATTAAGTCACATAACAATATGCTGTGTCCTGTGCCATCAAGTGCAGAAAAGGTTTTTTCAAGCCTTTCTTTATTTCGAGCAGTAATGATTACCTTTGCTCCCAACTTTGAACATTCGATAGCAGCACTTTTACCAATTCCAGAAGAAGCTCCAGTTATCAAGATAGTTTTACCCTCGAGAGAATATGGATTATACATAAACTATATTTCAATTAAATCTGGCACAATAATTTTATCTGTTTCAAAGTATATGCTTCCCCACGAAAGACCTACTCCAAAGGCACATCCCAATATCTTCATTTTTGATGATGTCAGTTCCTTCTGGCGTTTGACTACAAGAGTTAGAGGTAATGAAGCACAAGATGTATTACCAAATTGTTCCATGCAATAAGGCATTTTATCAGCATCTATCTTAAGCTTGGTCCTGATCTTTTCATTAAGGAACATATTTGCCTGATGAAAAGGGAAACAATCAATTGAGTTTAGATCAATTCCATAATGCTCACATAACCCCATAACACTTTTTGGAGCCTTAGATATTGCAAAAGAGAATACACTCATTCCATCCAACCGGCTATGCAATCTGGTCATTATTTTACCTTCTCCCAGATCTTCATAAATAAGACTCTTATTTGTTGTAGGGTTGCGATAACCGCCATCAGGAATAATAATAGTATCCTTTCCTGATCCGTCAGTTGCCAGATGAACTTTTATTCCATTACTATTAGAATCGTATATTAGAGCAGTTGCAGTTCCAGCATCTCCAAATAGAGGATAAGAGGTTTTGTCCTTCACACAATTCTGTCTGGTAGTCAAATCCCCACATAGCAACAAGGCTTTCTTAATACAGCCATTTAGCAAGAGAGAGGAAACAACACTCATTCCATATACCCAACCAGAACACCCAAGAGATATGTCAAAAGCCAAACACTCCTTGTTTAAGTTTAAGCGTTCTTGAAGGACACAAGCAGTAGCAGGAAGAATATAATCTGGAGTCTGAGAGACAAAGACCAGAGCATCTATCTGTGTCTTCTCCCAATTTAATTCATGAATTAGCTTCTCCGCTGCCGTAAAACAAAAATCGGATGAGCAACAACCTTCTTGTGCAACCCTCTTTTCCTCAATGCCTGTAGACAATATGAACTTTTCACGTTCCTCTGCGTTGGAGAATAATGTGGAATCACTATTTCTTTCAATATTCTGAGGAACGCAAGCTGATATTCCAACCAACTTAACTGAAGGAATAGATAAATATGCCATTAAAGTTTACTTTTCACAGTATTATACAAATCTTCAACCGTTACAGAAGCTCTCATATCATCGCCCTTCAGTGTGACATCATATTCTTCATCTACCATAGCAATTATTGACAACGCTATTAATGATGAATACTCGTCCAAATCGTGGAACACTGTTGTCGCTGAAATTTCACTTGCATCAGTCTCGTCGAACTGGTCTGCAAAACTCTTAATAAATTCGTTCAGTTCCATAATTAATATATTTTGATTTTGTTTATATTATTTCTTATTTTTTGAGATTTTAATAGATAATTCTGTTTAGTAATCTTCCCATACAAATATGGGATTCCATCATTATCAAGCGTTTCGCCATCCCATTCGCAACCAAATCCTTTATTAAGTGAAAGTACATGAGTATTATCTTTATACACCCATACGTCTAGATAATTCAGACATAGTACATTAAAAATGAAGTCATCGTGTAATATGCCTGTTTCTGAATTTTGAATAGAATTTCCTATTGAACAAAATCTTCCAACCTCAGCATGATTTTCTATTATGTTATAAACGCTTACCGTCCCAATACGTCGATGTTCTTTATCCTCAATGATAAAGTAGTAACTATCATTATCTGCCCTCTGCTTGGTAATCCATGCACGCTGCTGTTCAACCGTAACATTTAGAAATGGCAGATATTTAGATATCTCATGATTATTTCTAATCTCCAAGATGAATTCTGTGTCATCCTCTGTTACTGAGCGAAGGTTAACGAGCTTTCCTTCAAGAATACCGTCGTAAATCATTATTTTACAAATTTATTTACGATAGAAATTATCTTCTCCACCTCTTCATCGGTAAGCCACATGTGCATAGGAAGGGTTATCAAATGCTCGCTGACTTCACTTGCATATTTGCAGGTTCCCTTAGCATAGAGATACATACTGTACTCTGTATTGTCACGATAGTGAACACCTCCATAGATGTCATTCTTCGCAAGTTCACCCAGAAGACCTTGACGATCCGGAACAATCAACTCATAGATATGATAAGAGCACTCATCATGATAAGGAGCCCTTACAATCTGAATTTTCGGATTATTCTCAAAAGCCTTGTTGTACATCTCTACGATTTCGCGACGACGTGCATTGTCACGGTCAAGATACTTCAACTGCACAAGTGCAATAGCAGCCATTATGGCATTACCATTATACTTGTATCCAACATAGTCAACATCATACTTCCAAGCGTATGTTCCATTGTTTGAACGTGCATACGTGTCTTTGTTGATTCCAAGCCATGCAAGTTGACGAGCAATCTTATCATTTTCCGCATCAGCAAAGCAAATCATGCCACTATCCCCTGTAGGAAGATTCTTTACAGCTTGATATGAATAGACGGTGACATCTACACCATCCCAAGTTCCCGGGCAAACACCATTGACACGAGTTCCTGACATATGTGCTCCATCAAGGATAAGCTTCAAGTTATGCTTTATGCAAATTTCAATAATTTTGTCGAGCTGACCGACACGTCCGCCATAGCCCACAAAGATGACGGCTCTGGTCTTGTCGTTGATTTTCTTCTCTACATCTACAGGATCAAGGCAAAGATACTGATCAACATCAGCAAATGTTGCATGCATGTTTTCATATAAAATAGCATGATTGGTAGATACGAAAGTGATAGGAGTAGAGATGATCTCATCACCATCGTGCCAACCATTCTGCATCTTCAGAATCTTTGCTGCAAGGTGAAGACCAACGGTATTAGAGTTGAGGTAATAAGCATTCTTATGACCTGTGTACTCTTTCCAGGCATTCTCAAACTCTACTGTTTTGAAACCCATACCTGTCCAGCCTTTTTCAAGGCACTCTCTTACAGCGTCGAGACATTCATCAATCTCGAATTTTGGCTTTAATACTTGAATACTCATAATTAAAAATCCATTATTATTTACTCATTAATTCATTTTCTGCGATGTATCTCCACAAGGGAGCCAACATTATTCCTTCGGTTATTTCATCCTGCAGCATCAATTGTTTGACTTCATCAATTGACATCAGAAGAACTTCTATATTCTCAGTTTGTTCAAGTCTTTGTTTTGAAGTTAGTCTAACACCCTTTGCCAAAAAAGAATGATTGATGTTTGACATCGAACTAGGGTTGGGAGAAGATTTGCCATACTCAATCCATTGGCCTCCCGAATAGCCTGTTTCCTCAAGAAGTTCTCTCTGAGCTGCTTTAATGGGAGTTTCTCCTTTGTCTATCATACCAGCACAAATCTCATACTCAATAATATCCAAACCGTGACGATATTGACGTTCCATTACAAGGAGACCATCTTCTGTAATAGCTACCACATTCACCCAATCTGGATTCTCTATGACAAAGAAATCCTCTATCTCAGATTTATTGGGCAATCTGACATGATCAGATCTGACTGTAAGATATTTGTGCTGGTATAAGTATTTACTGGAAAGAAGTTCCCATTTACTTATATCAGAATCAGTAGAGGGGTGCATCTATGCTGAATAGATTATCGTAGTCCTTTAGTAATTGATGTTTAGTATCTTTGTCACTCAACAAGGCCTTATCGGCCGGAATTCGCCAATCGATTCCCAAGCTTTCATCCACTATGCTGATTCCGCCATCCGCTTCTGGATGATAAAACTCATCACATTTGTATTGTAAAATAGCCTTTTCGCTAAGTACTGCAAATCCGTGAGCAAAACCTCTTGGTATAAGAAATTGACGATGATTATCTTCTGTCAACTCAACAGTTACATGTTTACCATACGTAGGACTTCCTTTTCGGATGTCTACTGCCACATCGAGAACTGAACCTCGGACACATCTTACAAGCTTTGACTGTGCAAACGGGGGCTTTTGAAAATGGAACCCTCTCATTACACCATAACTTGACATTGATTCATTGTCCTGAATAAAATTTATGGTATGACCTAAGATGGCTACTACTTTCTCATCAAACTCACGTTTTGAAAAGCTCTCGAAGAAATACCCACGAGCATCTTTGAACACACGAGGTTCAATAATTAATATGCCTTCAATGGCTGTCTTTATTATTTCCATTATCTGGCTACTTAATAAATAAATATTCCTTCAGCTACATTTTTTAGATGTCGACCATAAGGGGATTTTCCGTATATCTTAGCCGATTCAAGAAGTTTCTCTTTAGATATCCAACCATTCTTATAGGCAATTTCCTCTGGGGCAGATATTTTTATGCCTTGCCGTTTTTCTGTCATCTGAACAAACTCAGAAGCCTCAATCAAACTGTCCATCGTTCCAGTATCCAACCAGGCAAATCCACGACCAAGGATGACACCCCTCAATGTACCATCCTGGAGATATAGGCCATTAAGGGATGTAATCTCTAATTCTCCTCTATCTGATGGTTTTATTTTCTTTGCCCACTTCACTACACTGTTGTCATAAAAATAGAGACCAGTAATACAATAATTACTCTTAGGTTGTTTTGGCTTTTCTTCAACTGATAGGATCTTTCCTGTTTCGTCAAATTCCATAATCCCGAAACGTTCAGGATCATTTACATAGTAGCCAAAGATAGTAGCATAGCCGTCCTCGGCATTCTTTACTGCGTGTTTGAGCTTTGCTACGAGACCTCCACCATAAAAAATATTATCTCCGAGTATCATAGCACACAGGTCATCCCCAATGAACTCTTCACCCAATAAAAAGGCCTGCGCAAGTCCATCTGGCGATGGTTGAACCTTATATGAAAGATTGACACCAAACTGGTGTCCATTTCCAAGAAGCCTTTCAAAGTTTGACAAATCTACCGGAGTAGAGATTATAAGAATCTCTTTAATCCCAGCCAGCATAAGTGTTGACAGAGGATAGTAGATCATCGGTTTATCGTAAATTGGCAACAACTGTTTTGATGTTACCATCGTCAATGGATAGAGGCGTGTTCCGGCACCACCGGCGAGAATAATACCTTTCATAATATTGAATTTTATAACTGCTTCATACAGGATTCAAGCGAAACAAACCAATGAGGAATTGTCACGCCAAAGGCCTTCTTGACCTTACTCTTATCAAGTACCGAGAAGCTTGGACGTTTCACTTTTGAGCTATATTCTTCAGAGCTGCAAGGACGAATATCACAATGATGACCGCTGAGATAATTAATCATTACTGCAAAGTCATACCAAGAAACAGAGCCTTCGCATGTGAAATTATATTCTCCTATTAGATCTATCTTATTTTCATCTATTACTTTTAAGATAATGTTGGCTAGCTCAGGTGCATATGTTGGTGTCCCCACCTGATCATAAACAACATTCAGTGTGTCGCGCTCTCCTGTGAGACGAATCATCGTCTTCATAAAGTTATTTCCATACTTTGAGAATAACCACGCTGTGCGGAACAAAATATATTTACATCCAGAAGCGAAAATTTGCTTTTCTCCAGAATATTTAGTGGTAGCGTAAACATTAACAGGATTCTTTTCATCTGTTTCAACGTATGGAGCAGCCTTTGAACCATTATAGACAAAGTCTGTTGAAATATGGATAAGAGAGATATCTCTTTCCTTTGCCACAGTTGCTAAATTGTGAACAGCATCTGAATTGAGTAGCTGTGCTGTTTCAATATCCATCTCCGCCTTTTCAACATTTGTATAAGCGGCACAGTTTACTATGTTATCTATTTTCTCTGATTTGGCTATTGTTCTAATAGCATCAATAAGAGTAATATCAAGATAGATTACTTCATCATCACCACTCGATGCCACATCCGTAAATACAAATCTATGATTTGTGAAACTAATAGAAGCAGCTCTCAATGCCTGCCCCAACTGACCATTCGCTCCTGTTACAAGTATATTCATTTTGTTAAGATCATGTAGATAAAATATTTTCTAGTTATACTCTATGCTCCACCAAAAAGAGCTCGTTTGATTAGTATCGTCTGTCACTTTGATATAGAAAGCAATAATTATGCTGCCGAAATAATAGATTGGCCGGATAATCATATTTGACCCGTTGGAATGCAAATCTTCAAAATAGTCAAGCCATTGCTGTGTGGTCCGATTGTCATCCTTCGGATCTTCCATTTTCATAAACCTAAAATACTCTTTAACATAACCCTTTAATGATTCAAAAGGCATGTTCAATTTTTCAAATTCAGCATTCATATAAGGACACCTCTAAAAACAGGTTTCAGCCCGGTTAATAATGCAATAAAAGTATAACATTGTTTTTCCAACCTGAATTATTCATAAAAAAACAGGAAAAGTTTGTTAACTAATTGATATTTACTATCTTTTAGGCTACAAAACAAAAACTAACCTTTCCATGAGTAAAGATACAAAAAAACCCAATACCAACCCCATTTCTGAGATCAATAATTTTTCTTCTACCCTTTTTATCCTTTCTCAGGTTTGCAAAAAGCCAATTGAGATGAGCTTTTCAGTAGAGAAGATTTCTTTAGATGGAGGATTACTATTATTACGTGAGATAGAAGCCCGGAGCGGCATATTACAATCTATTACCAACTGTATTGGGGAGGATCGTCACTCTGGCTATATAAATACATTCAATAAGTTCAATGTTGGCTCAGCGGGTATTCCAAATTGCCGCGGGATACGAAGATGCCAATGATTGCAATACGTTGAGGGACGATATAATCCGAATCGCGCAATAATGAAATCCAATACGTAGTCTCATTGGATTCTTTGAGAGCAATACTTAACTTTGAAACAAAGTCGGCTTTTGATTGGGCAAATTCAGCTTTATAAACCAAAGCGCCAGTAGCCGTCCCCGCTTTAAGAAACTGTTTAGATAAAACAAATTCTTTATGTTCAGAAACAATCTGTTTGTAAACCCGAATCACCCCCAACGCAAAAGCATACGACTTCTCCCTTAAAACACGCTCCCCCATTTTTCAAATTTCATTAATCACTATTAGTTCTTCACTGTTAACTGTTCACTATTGGTTTTTAGTTTTTAGTTATTAGGAGTTTCATTGAACCTCCCTTATACACCGATTGAACACTCCTTATACACTCCTTATACAACGTCTGAACGACCATTGAACAACCATTGAACAAGCCTTGAACAACCCTTATTCAAAATGCAGATCAGCGCAGAAAAATGTCAAAACGTCCATGGAGGTATTACTTTTTTCAAAAAATCCTGATTAATGCATATAAATTTTAAAAATCAACAATATGAAAACACAACATCAAATTCAGGTTATGGCAGCCTTTGCCGAACTTGGTCAGCGCCTGCAGCGCATCGAAAAAAACCAGAGCCTTTTAAACCCGGCCAGACCCGAGTGGCTCGACACCCCGGATGTTTGCAATCAGCTCCACATCTCAAAACGGACCCTCGGAAGCTACCGCGAAAAAGGATACCTGGGTTTTACCAAGATCGGGGGGAAGGTATTCTACAGCCAAACCGACATCGACAATTATCTTAACGACCATAAGGTAAGAAAGGAGGGACGGTCATGAAAACGCGCGTGGTCAAAAACTGGAAAACCTCCCTGCTCGGCATCATCCTGCTGGTTGTATCTGTCATCCTGCTATTCCTGAAAATCCTCACCGGCGGCGAATTCATCGCCCTCCTGCCAACAATCCTCGGACTTCTCTATTTACCCGATGAAATTCTTAAATCTAAATTAAAATCCTAATTCCTCATTCCTCATTCCTAATTCTTCTCTCATGGCTTCTTTTGAAACATATCTAAAAAAGCTCCTCCAGCTTGAAGGAGGTTATTCCAACGACCCTGCCGATCGCGGTGGTTTAACCAATCATGGCATTACGCAAGCCACCTGGCAGCGGATCGGGTACGATAAGGACGGCGATTGCGATGTTGATCCCGACGACCTCCTGCGCTTGACCCATCAGGACGTTTCAAAAATCCTGCGACATTTTTACTGGAACCGCTGGCGGGCCGATGAAATTGAAAGTCAGCCCGTGGCCTGGATCTTAGTCGATTGGCTCTGGTGCAGCGGCAAATGGGGCATCATCATTCCCCAGCGCATCCTGGGAGTTGAACCCGACGGGTATGTCGGGAAAATAACCCTCCACGCGGTGAACCAAACCTGCTTTTCGTCGTTCCATAAGCAATTGATCAACGCGCGGCTCCGGTTTATCCTCGACATCATAGCCCGCGACCCCACTCAGCAACGATTCCGCAACGGCTGGATTGCCCGCGTTAACTCCTTTAAATAAACCTTCCAGGTTTTTGTTGGAAAATCTATTTACAGTTAAATAAAAGCCACCAAACCCATTGAATTCAAACCTGGAAGGTTTTTCGAAACAAACTGATAATTTAAAAACAAATGCCTTATGAAAACCAAATCAACCATCCTATTCAAATTTATGAGTCCCCAAAACCTCCTGTTCTTTCTTATCCTGCACACCCTCGCGTTCGGGGCCTGTTCGCCTCAACGCAGGTTGGAGCGACTTGTTTCGCGCCACGCGGAGCTTAGGATAGCCGACACGATCAAGATCAATGATTCGCTGATTATCCCTGCCATTTCAGCCGATACCGCCATCCCGCTCATCCGTTTATCCGATACCGCGTGTATCCGTAACGACCGGTTGGAGATCGCCCTGATACGCATCCGCGATACGATCCATGTAACAGGCCGGTGTAAAGCCGACACCATTGTCCGCACCCTCCGGATCCCGGTGGAAAGGATCAAACTCATACAATCTGAACCCAAGCAGGATATGCTGTTTAAAGTGATATGGATTGCAGCAGGATTGGGGTTTTTAATGATAATTTTAAAATTAGGAATGAAGAATTAGGAATATTCAACTAACAACTGACAACTGACAACCGACAACCGACAACTAACAACTAACAACTAACAACTAACAACTAACAACTAACAACTAACAACCAACAACTAACAACCAACAACTGACAACCGACAACTAACAACCGACAACCAACAACCAACAACCAACAACCAACAACCAAGAAACTACTTGTACAATTAGTCAACCAGATCCCCGGCCCGGATCGTATTTATTCACCTTTTAAATCTTTAATTTATGGCAACAATCAATGAATTAACGAAAAATTACAGCGGGATTTTTGGCAATTTGTTATTGGCAAGGAACCGCAATGGAAAGACCATCATGGTCATTCCGCAAACGAAGTCCACAAATAAGCCAACCGAAAACCAGTTGACTGCGCGCAGGCAGTTCACGCTTGCTTCGCGCTATGCCAAAAACGTGTTGCTGGATCCGGATAAGTTAGCCGCTTATACCGCGAAGTCGCGCGACGGCTTATCCCCGTACATCCTGGCGCTTACCGATTACCTGAAGCCGCCGTTTGTTGAACAGATCGACGCATCGGGTTATCATGGCAAGGTGGGCGACAAGATCGGCGTAACCGCCATCGACGATTTCGAGTTGACGGAAGTGACGTTGAAAATCGCCGACGTTACCGGTGTGCTGATCGAAGAAGGCCCATGCGCGTTTAGCCTGATCACGGGAAACTATGAGTTCACTGCCACCGTTGCGGTACCTGATCCCGCCGGTGTGACCGTTACTGCCAAAGCCACCGACACCCCCGGCCATACCGCCGAACACACCATCACCCTTTAATTAGGGACAACATCTTTCAATGCAAAGGGAGGGCGGGAATCGTTCTCCCTTTTTTTAGTTAACAGTTAACAGTGAATAGTTAACAGTTAATAGTGAATAGTTAACAGTGAAGAGTTAACAGTGAATAGTGAAGAATTTTTTTATTGTTAGTTTTTCACTATTAGTTGTTAGTTGATAACCTTCCAATAGCCGCCGGTTTTTTTGCTGCCACGGCGTTCGATAAATAATTTTTTAACTAAAAAAGAAACGACTTTGTCAAGAGTATCTACCGGTATCGACAATATATCCGACATATCTTTAACTTTTGCACCTCCATTTTCGGATATATATTCCAATACACATTTTTGCGTATCATTTAATCCGCCATTTAATCCGCCATTTAATCCGCCATTTAATCCGCCATCTTCCATGACCTCTTTTACATCACTCGCTTCTTTCCTCCAAACCACGGTCGTAAACCCATCTTCTTGAATGAATTCAGGTTGGCGTAGTCCATACGCCAAGCATTTTTTCACAATCTCCTCGGTACCGGTACCGGCTTGTTCAATGGTGCCTGCCAAGTACATGGGAGTAGCTATTAGCGGATACCTACCCTGGCATCTATGCGGGATAAGACAAAACTGACGGCTTGGTCTATCACTTCGAAAACATCTCCTGAGTATATATGATAAGATGGTATTGGTTTTTCTTTACGGGTTCCGTAGAACTGTCCGCATTTCACTGTGGATGTCGGGAAAAAATACTGAGGCTTTTTCCCGAAGAGCAATAGCGCGGCATTCGTAATTCTTTCCCCCTGACACAAATTCAGATGGGTAAGCAGTTCAAAAGGTTCAACATTTTCACCAAATGGGAATCCACGCCTTACGCCGGCACTGTGCACGAACTTGAGGATCTTTTCGCTGTCAATATCATCTATCGTAGCATTAAATGCCAAAGTAGCGTCAAATGGAAGCCTGCGTATATATTCCTTATCACTCAAATAATCTATCAACGAAGCATATACGGCAGTCTGCAATTCGTCATAACTGCCAAAAGACTGTCTTACCACCTCTTTTTCCGCTTTACGGATAAAAGCCGTCTCTTTGGGATGACGATTATCGGCCTCTTTAATAAAGATCAACCGGTTTTTATTGGCGGCGGTCGCTATATCATACTCACGCTCTGTAGGAGAGACCCCTTCGGCATCTTCATACCCATATTGGGAGCCAAGCAATCCAAGATAAATATCACTTTGTTCTACGCCTTCAGAATAGACCTTTTGGGCTGACTTGTCTTTTGCAGAGGTTTTCTCAAAGATGAATGTCTCAAAGAATTGGCCAAGCAATGCGTCCTGACGGATATAGTCAGCCAAAAGTTTGCGTTCTTTGGCAAACTCCTGCTGTACACTGCTTATAAAAATTCTTATCGGTTTCATATAGTAGACACGTACTTAATACATCATTCCGGTCTCTCTTGCACTTCCGATATTCGCGTTTTTACCGGTAATGAGGAGGGTTTTGTCTTTAACAGTGAACAGTTAACAGTGAATAGTGAACAGTTAACAGTGAATAGTGAAGAATTTTTTTTATTGTTAGTTTTTCACTATTAGTTGTTAGTTATTAGTTGTCAGTTGTTGGTTTTTCGCCATACCATTTTATTTACCACTCCGGTATAGCTTTGGATGATCTTGACCACCTTGGTAGAGACGTTTTCATCGATGTAGTCGGGAACGGGAATGCCGTGATCTCCATTGGCGTTCATCTGAATAGCTGTGTCAACGGCCTGCAGCAGGGATTTTTCGTCAATGCCGGCAAGGATGAAGCAGGCTTTGTCAAGCGCTTCGGGCCGTTCGGTGCTGGTACGGATGCAGACAGCAGGAAACGGGTGTCCTGCAGATATAAAGAAGCTGCTTTCTTCGGGCAGGGTTCCGCTGTCGGAAACTACGGTATAGGCGTTCATCTGCAAGCAGTTGTAATCGTGAAAGCCAAGTGGTTCGTGCTGTATTACCCTCTTGTCTAATTTAAAGCCGCTTGCTTCGAGCCGGTTCTTAGAGCGTGGATGACAGGAATACAGAATCGGCATATTGTACTTTTCTGCCATGGCGTTGATGGCATTGAAAAGGGCTAAAAAATTCTTTTCAGTATCTATGTTCTCTTCGCGGTGGGCGGAGAGCAGAATATATTTGCCTTTTTCAAGACCAAGGCGCTTGTGAATATCAGAGGCCTCGATGTCGGCAAGGTTAATACGAAGGACTTCAGCCATAGGTGAACCTGTTACAAAAGTACGCTCTTTTGGCAGACCATTCTCAGCCAGATAACGGCGGGCATGTTCGCTATAACACATATTGACATCAGAAATAATGTCAACGATGCGGCGGTTGGTTTCTTCGGGCAGGCATTCATCTTTACAACGGTTGCCTGCTTCTATATGGAAAATAGGAATGTGCAACCGCTTGGCAGCAATGGACGACAAACAACTGTTGGTATCGCCCAAAATTAAAAGTGCATCAGGTTCTATCGCGACCATGAGTTTGTAGCTGCAGTTGATGATATTACCAATGGTAGCGCCGAGGTCATCGCCCACGGCATCCATATAGACTTCCGGGTCTGCCAGCTTGAGGTCCCGGAAGAAGACACCGTTCAGGTTGTAGTCGTAATTCTGGCCTGTATGGGCAAGAAGGGTATCGAAGTATATACGGCATTTATTGATGACGGCAGAAAGCCGGATGATTTCGGGACGGGTACCGACGATGATAAGGAGCTTGAGCTTGCCATTGTCGCGGAATTTTATATCTGAATAATCTGATTTCATTTTAATATTTTTCTATTTTCAACCTCATTTAAAATTGTCATCTGCTGAATCGCTATTTCGTTCAATTTTTTCAGTCTTTTGTCCTGAGCTATGTTCTCATTGATCATAACAGCATTCAAATTTTCCATATTCGACAGGCATATCAATTCATTGATCGATGCATAATCACGGATATTTCCTTTCTTTTCCGGATTCTCTTCACGCCATTCCTTTGCTGTCATTCCGAACAACGCCACATTTAATACATCTGCTTCATTGGCATATATCAACGACAATTGCAGGGACGTTATTTCAGAGGGAATCAAATGGCGCTTTACGGAGATAGTGTAAAGGCATTCAACCCCGCATCTTTTCTAAACCCCTCGAATTCGAGGGGTTTAAATTCCGGGTTATACAATGTCTCCCAAATACCCAGATATTCGATCGTATTCCTATTGCGCATCCAATTCCCGATCACACCACTCGTATCATCGGTCTTATATCTGGCAATATCTGTCAATGAAATAAAATCGGCATCATTGACTTTTACGATCGAGAGATCGGTGTTTTTTACGGTTATTTTTGTCATCGTTTCTGTAACTATTCTTAATTTCAAACTTTGACTCTATACTTTTTCAAAAAATGTATCCGGCTTTTCGGGTCAGAAACGCCAACAGGCTGGGTGCAGCTTTCCAATGCGTATTGCACATCAACATTGTCCTTTGTTTTACAAATTAACAAACCAATACTTGGATTGTCACAGGCGTGTTTTAACTGATGATTGACCGCTGTAACATAATAACTGAGTTTACCAGCATATTCAGGTTCAAATTCCTTTACTTTTAATTCTATAACCACATAACAGCGCAATTTTAAATGATAAAACAGCAAATCTATATTTCGTTCTTTGCTTCCTATTTGTATTGGAAACTGTCTTCCAAGATACGCAAAGCCCTGTCCGAGTTCCAACAAAAACCTTGTAATGTTGGTCACCAGTGCATCTTCAAATTCTTTTTCCCTGAAGTTTTCGGTAAGTGTAAGAAAATCAAAATTGTATGGATCTTTTAGCATTTCTTTTGCCAGCTCGCTTTGAACGTCGGGCAATAATCTGTCGAAGTTGTTAAGCGCTTTGCCCTGACTGCTGTACAAATCTGCTTCTATGAAATTCATCAGCATGACCCTGCTCCAACCGTTTTTTATAGTTTTTTGAACGTAAAACATGGCTTCTTGTACACATTTACATTTGGTAAAAATTTGTACATGATGTCCCCATGGGATCAAAGCAATCGACAAATTTTCAAAATCGTCAACAAGTTGTTGATGATTTATAATATACTCATCTTTAATTATTTGTAAATTGTCGGCAAGTTGCTGACGACTCGTGTCTTTTGAATTTGCACCTGAAAACCGCTTCCCCATACGGCATCCATTTGACGAACGGTGATATCGTGTCCCAAGTCCCAATACAAATGCAATAGTTCGCTGCTTACATGTATAGCCGCTTTTATCTGACTTCGACGAATCCGAAGTTTCAAATCGG
>JAQWBH010000018.1 GCA_028707405.1 Parabacteroides sp.
AGAGGTCGCGCTGGCGAGAGCTTTTCGCGACTTCTTTTTGTGTGGATATCAATATATGGTTTTATCTTTTTTGCTTATCCAGTTTTCAAACGTTTTGAAAGCCTCTTCACCGAGCATGCGTTCTGAAAATAGACGTCTGTTTGAAGGTTCTAGAGCCATCTCTTTATAAATGAACGAATCGTCGAAGCCGGCCTTTTGGGCGTCTTCTTTGGTGTTGGCATAAAAGAGTCTGTCGATATGTGCCCAATATATAGCTCCGAGACACATTGGGCAAGGTTCGCACGAAGCATAGATATCATATCCGCTGAGGTTGAAGGTTTTTAGTTCTGCTGCTGCTTTTTGTATGGCTTCTATTTCGGCATGAGCCGTCGGATCATTGTTGACAGCAACCTGGTTAACGCCCGTAGCCACGATTTGACCTTTTTTGTCGGCAATTATTGCTCCGAACGGTCCGCCGCCGCGTTCCACATTTTCTGTTGCCAGACGTATTGTCTCGCGCATCAATGCCTCTTTGTTATATGTTTCTTTCTTCTCGGACTTATCCATAGTTTTGTCTTCTCTATTAGGTGAACAAAGATAATAATATTTTGCAGATGTAATAAATACTGTATCAAAAAACGTTTGTTTTGGGTCTGTAAAAATAAAGAGAGCGTAAACTTTTTGAATGTCTACGCTGCTCTAAATTCATTTTACACAACCTGGTTACTAATTATAATTACTTCTTGTTATGATGCTACAAATATACAAATAATTATTTTAATTACAACAAATAATTAGTATAAATTAATTATAAATATGGCAAATATATATTTAATATAAATGTAATATTTAAATGTGAATATAAATTTTATTTTACTTCTCATTAATTTTGAATAGTACGATATTTGTAAAGTGTAAATACAATATAACGGTCTGTTGCTACAAGCAAAAACAGGCTTGTGGAAATAGTCTGCAATGATTAGTTTTATGATTGAAATAATCTGATTTTCTCTACAGAAGAAAATGTACCATTTCGTTATTATAATCTTCATAGAATGGTTCTTATTATGTCGCACAAATCTTCGACAAATAACGTGTTGTACAATAAGATTGAAATTCAGTAAACGTAAAGATGCATTTTTGTAAACCTCCCCTTATTTCTATCGACTCATATTATATGGAATGACCGTTTCACATATGTGAGCCGATTTTAGTCTAGCATAATAAAGTGTTGCTGTTACTAATAGAAAATAATTCTCTTTACAATATCTATATAACGAGATACAAAGTGGGAATGGCAAAAATAGAAATGAGAAGGCCTAAACTCACGTTCTAACCTTCTCCAAACCAAAATTCTAACTCTTTAATATTATTTAAAAACATGGATTTGACATTCATGTCGTTACAAAGATATAAATAGCAAGAAACATGGGCAAATGATATTAGGTGTTATGAAACATATGAAAGATTTGGACGGGAAATATCGGAGAAAGGTCAATATTTATAGGGAAGATATTAGTTTTGAAATTCTGAAACAAAGTGAATACTCAATCGGATGATTGATATTGAGATACGCATATCATTCGTAATGATAGTTTTTATGTTATAAAACTCAGGTTAAGAGCTGGTCGTATCTTTTATCCCCTTTTAGATCATTAAAGGAGATAAGAATTGGACGCTTGTTGCCGATAGTTTCGCCATTTTGTTGTAACTTTGCATCCATTATTAATGAATTTAGTATTTTTACTATGAGTATATTTTCGAAAATTTTTAAGAAGAAGGAAAAGCTGACGCCCGTTGATGCAAAAGGATCTACTGAGGAGTTTGTCACTCTTATACGTGTTTATTTTCAGGCTGTTATGGCAGTTCAATTGGGGGTCACAAATCTAAATATCCTGGCCGATATGGCATTGTTTAAGAGGATGTTAAAGATTCCGACAATGAATAACAAACTGGGGATTGCCGAACGTTCGAAAGCAAAGAAAGTGTTGATGGCCGACTATGGTATGGGAGAGAACTTTTTTAAAGAGATAGATGCGTCGGTGAAAAAGAATTGCCGCACACAGAATGATATAAAGTCGTACTTTGTATTGTTTACTGGTTTCAATCATGATTTGTTTACGTTGCTTGACGGATTGATGCAGTGGAAGTTTCGCTTGTCGATGATCGTTAAAAAACTTCTCTATTCACAAACACAAAAAACTGTGCACGAGATTTTGACTCGCTCAGAATGGAAAGATGTGAATGCTCAAAAAGCAGCTTGGAAGGTTCGCAAATATTCGGAGACATTGTGTTTTTCGGAACAATGGATCACCGATTTCGTGTATAATGTAATGCTGATGGCTAAAGAGGATGCATTGCATAAACGGAGTGATAAGTCGGAATCGAAATGATACTACAGGAAGCGGTCGAACAGCATCCGTTGGGATTTTTCTTGCCGCCTGATACCCGATTGCTGATGCTTGGGAGTTTTCCGCCACCACAGCAGCGATGGTCAATGAATTTTTTTTACCCGAATATTCAAAACGATATGTGGCGGATTCTCGGGTTGATTTTTTATGAAAATAAAGATTATTTCCTGAGTTCGCCAAAAGCGTTTAGTGAAAATAAAGCCAAAGCATTCTGTCTGGCAAAAGCCATAGGTATTGGCGATACGGCAATGGAGGTAGTAAGACTCAAAAAGAATGCATCGGATAATTTTCTGAAAGTGGTCAGACCTATTGAACCCGAAAGGGTGTTGGTGCAGATTCCTGAGTGCAAGGCAATCGTTGTGACCGGACAAAAGGCAATGGAAACATTATTGGAAGTGCTTCATGGAGTGGAGGCTCCAAAAGTGGGAAAATCTGTAGGCATAAGACTTTTGGAACGAGAACTGACTCTTTACAGGATGCCGTCATCGTCGCGCGCATATCCAAAGCCACTGACGGAAAAGGCGGAAGCTTACAAAAAAATGTTTATGGAATTAGGAATGCTCTGAACAGAATTTTTGATTATGACAAGTTATTTGCAGATAGATAAACTTACAAAGAGTTTCGGCGCACTGGTGCTTTTCGAAAATATTTCCTTTGGTATCGCACAGGGGCAGAAGATCGGGCTGATTGCACGCAATGGTTCAGGCAAGACTACCTTGCTTAATATTATTGCAGGAAAAGAAGACTACGACAGTGGATCAATCGTGTTTCGTAATGATCTGCGCGTGGGATATTTGGAACAGACTCCGCATTTTTCGAAGGGTCTGACTGTCCTTCAGGCTTGTTTTAATTCACCTAATGAGACAGTTAAAGTTATAGCTGAATACGAAAAAGCAATGATTGATGGCGATCATGAGGCGCTGGAACCAATCCTTCTCAGAATGGATGCACTCAAAGCTTGGAATTATGAACAACGGGCGAAACAAATACTTGGGCAACTGAAGATTCATGACTATAATCAGAAGGTCGAAACGCTCTCGGGCGGACAACTTAAAAGGGTGGCCTTGGCAAATGTGTTGATACTAGAACCCGAATTGGTGATTATGGACGAACCAACGAACCATCTAGATTTGGAAATGGTAGAATGGTTGGAAGGCTATCTGGGACGAGCAAATGTTAGTCTGCTCATGGTAACCCATGACAGATATTTTCTAGACCGCGTGTGTAGTGAAATTATTGAGATCGATAACAAACAGATTTATCAGTATAAAGGTAACTATAGCTATTATCTAGAGAAGAGAGGCGAACGGATTGAGGCTAAAAATGCCGAAATAGATCATGCTAATAATTTGCTTCGTAAAGAATTGGATTGGATGCGTCGGCAGCCACAGGCTCGTGGAACGAAAGCTAAGTATCGGATCGATGCATATTATGAACTCGAGAAGAAAGCCCGGCAGCAACACGAACAGGGTAGTATCAATCTTGATGTGAAGGCTTCGTATATTGGATCAAAGATTTTTGAAGCAAAACATGTCAGCAAGTCGTTCGGGAATATCCGAATCACAAATGATTTTAACTATGTCTTTGCTCGCTATGAAAAAATGGGTATAGTCGGCAGCAACGGAACCGGAAAATCAACGTTTGTGAAGATGCTGATCGGTGAGGAAAAGCCTGATGATGGATTGTTTGATGTGGGTGAGACGGTGCGTTTTGGTTACTACAGTCAGGAAGGAATGCAGTTCGACGAACAAATGAAGGTGATTGATGTGGTCCAATGTATTGCCGAATATGTGGAATTCGTAGATGGACGGCGACTTAGTGTATCGCAGTTTTTAAATTATTTCCTTTTTACACCCGATAAGCAGCATAATTTTGTATACAAACTCAGTGGGGGTGAAAAACGACGTCTTTATTTGTGCTCTGTCTTGATGAAAAATCCGAATTTTCTGGTGCTTGATGAGCCGACGAACGATCTGGATATTGTAACATTGAATGTTCTCGAAGAATACCTGCAAAATTTCAAAGGGTGCGTTATAGTGGTCTCGCACGATCGTTATTTTATGGATAAAGTTATTGATCATATGCTAGTGTTTGGTGGCAATGGCGATATTAATGATTTTCCGGGCAACTATACGCAGTATCGCGAATGGAAAGAAGAGAAAGAGCAGGAGGTTAGAAAACAGCAGGCGGCTTTACAACAGTCGCAAACTTCCAAAGAAAAGGGGAATAACCGTCTGGAGCGTGAACAGAAGAAAAAACGCTCTTTTAAAGAACAGAAAGAGTTTGAATCTCTTGAAAAGGAGATCAATGAACTTGAAATTGAAAAGAAAGAACTAGAGGTGGCATTGAGCAGCGGAATGCTGAGTGGCGACGATTTGATGAGTAAGTCCGAACGTATAGGAAAAGTAATGGAAGCGATCGATGAAAAGACGATGAAGTGGCTCGAGCTAAGTGAGAAGGGATGAAGAATAAAATGCCAATCTGTATTATTTTGGATTCAAACAAAAAGTTATAATTTTTCCTCTTTATAAATATAAATTCAAGTAATCATATTACAATCATATTTCAAAATGATTTCAAATATGTTAAATTTGAATCCTTATGATATTTGTTGACATCTTTTAATTGTATTATAGAGCTATGTTTTAAAACATGTTTTTATCTTTGCATCATCAAAAAGATAAAAAGGACAGCGGTCCTAAATAGTGTTTAGGTTTAATTTAATTTTTAGTGTTATGAGACGTTTTAGTTTGGCTGTAGCAGCCATTTTGTTGTGCGGAGCAATGGGTTTCGCGAGTGAAAACCGAAACAGTGAGAGTAAAGAACCTTTTGCCATTAACTTTGACAAGTTGAGCAATTATTTGCAGTTGTCTTCTGCGCAGGCTGATGAAGTTTACAAAATTAATGATTACTTTATTGACAAGCAGAAAGAGACTCGGTATTCAAAAGATGATTTGCGTGAAAAAAAGCTTCTTGAAGCTGTATACGGAAATCTTAAGTTAATGAAGGAAGTCCTTACGCAGGAACAATATCGTAAGTACGTGACTTTACTGAATGTAACAAATAATAATACACATGCCTTAACTGTTGAATAATAAGTTGTGAAGATTAGAATTTGTAATTATCGCGAAGGAGATTGCATAAATAATATGCGGTCTCTTTTTTTTGTATAACTTTGCAGCCAATAATTAAAAAGAGTCACAAATATGGCACGAACTCCTAATGCTGTTTTCAAAAAAAATTTACAGGATTACTCGTTGATTGTCGTGGGTGCTTTCATGCAGGCACTGAGTTATGTACTTTTCCTAGCTCCCTACAAGATTGTTCCGGGAGGTGTTTATGGTACTTCGATTGTTATTCATTATGTTACAAAAGGGGTGTTTTCCCTTTTCCCCGATGGTCTCCCAATGGGTGTCACTGCCTTGTGTTTTAATATTCCGTTGATGATTTTAGCTATGAAAAAGATTGGACTGGCTTCGGGTCCGAAGACAGTCGTTACCTTTTTGCTTATTTCAATTTTTACCGATTCTTTGTCGTATATTTTTGGCAATCAGCCATTAGTGGCAAATGATAATTTCCTGGCTTGTTTTTATGGAGGTTCGATTTTGGGCATAGGCGTGAGCTGTGTGTTTAGAGCCCAAAGTACAAGTGCGGGAACGGATGTGCTGGCACGTGTTATTGCTAACGATTCTAATCTGAAGGTAAGTAATATGATTATTGTACTCGATTCGGCCGTTGTTGTTCTGGGGTTGATCGTCTTTCGTGACTGGGCCGTGCCATTGTACTCCTGGTTTACTATCTTCGTATATGGAAAGATTGTCGAAATGTTTCAAAGTGACAATCCCAGTCGTGCAGTGTTTATTGTTTCGAAGAAGACTGACGAATTGAAAGAGGTAATTCTTCATAAGCTTGATCTGGGAGGAACATTTCTTCACGGACGTGGAATGTACAACGGAGAGGAACGTGAGATTATCTTTACTATAGTCGAGCGCAAAGATATGCCTCGAATGAAGGATGAAATAAAAAAAATAGATCCTAATGCGTTCGTTTCAACAATGCACGCAAGCAAAGATACGCCTCGCCCTGGAATTTAAATAACAGACGGCAAATAATTGACAATTATTCTTTATCTTTGCCATTTGAAAAGAAAAATGTAAGAACACATGCCAATCATCTCACAACGAGGAGTCAATATGCCGGCTTCTCCTATCAGAAAGCTTGTTCCGCTTGCTTATAAGGCAAAAGCTAAAGGAATAAAGGTGTATCATCTAAATATTGGTCAGCCTGATCTGCCGACACCGGAAGTTGGACTGGAAGCAATGAAACATGTCGATCGCAAGGTGCTTGAATATTCACCAAGTGAAGGTATCCGTAGTTTCCGTGAAAAATTGGTGGAATATTACGCCAAGTTCAATATCAATGTTGATGTTGAAGATATAATCATAACAACAGGAGGTTCCGAGGCGGTGTTCTTCTCGTTTATGGCGTGTTTGGATCCTGGTGATGAGCTTATTGTACCGGAACCTGCTTATGCTAATTATATGGCGTTTGCCATCTCCAGTGGCGCTGTCATCAAAACCATTGCTTCAACAATAGACGAAGGCTTTGCGCTGCCAAGTGTTGAGCGCTTTGAAGAGTTAATTACGCCGCGGACGAAGGCTATTCTGATCTGTAACCCTAACAATCCGACAGGTTATCTGTATACACAGAAAGAAATGGATCAGATACGCGACATTGTTAAGAAATATGATCTATTTCTCTTTTCTGATGAAGTGTATCGTGAATTTTGCTATACCGGCGCACCTTATATTTCAGCTTTCCATCTAAAAGGCATTGAAAATAATGTGATTCTTGTTGATTCGGTTTCGAAGCGTTACAGTGAATGCGGAATCAGAATAGGTGCACTGATTACAAAAAACAAGATGGTCAAGGAGAATGTGATGAAATGGTGTCAGGCACGCCTCAGTCCGCCACTTATCGGACAGATTATTGCAGAAGCTTCTTTGGACACTTCAAATGAGTATATGCTCGACGTGTACAATGAATATGTGGAACGCCGCAAATTTCTTATCGATGGACTGAATCGTATCCAGGGATGTTATTCACCAATTCCTATGGGTGCTTTTTACACGTTGGCTAAGCTTCCAATAGACGATGCCGACAAATTTTGTGCATGGTGTTTGGAAGATTTTAATTACGAAGGACAGACCATCATGATGGCTCCTGCCTCAGGTTTCTATACAACGCCAGGGCTTGGTAAAAACGAAGTCCGTATAGCGTATGTGCTAAAGAAAGAGGATCTGGCGAAAGCGCTTGTTGTATTACAAAAGGCGTTGGAAGCTTATCCGGGAAGAACCCTTTAAGTCAATGTTTCATTGAACCTGGAATTATTTATAGCGAAACGAATCTATTTGAATAAAGAGGGTGATCGTAAGGTTACGCCTCCTGTTGTTCGTATTTCAATGATTGGAATGGCCTTGGGATTGACAGTGATGATTCTGTCGGTGGCAATCGTAATTGGCTTTAAAAAAGAAGTGCGCAATAAGGTTATAGGGTTCGGGTCGCATATTCAGATTACGAATTTCGACAGTAATACTTCCTACGAGTATACTCCTGTGGCTCTGAGTGATTCGCTACTGATTGAATTGAAGGCGTTTCCGGGAATACGACAGGTAGAACCGTTTGCTACAAAACCGGGAATACTGAAAACAAACACTGATTTTCAAGGCATCGTATTGAAGGGAGTCGACAGCCATTATGATTGGACATTCTTCAGAAATAATTTGAAAGAGGGAAGACTACCTAAGATTGTGCCCGGGCAAACCTCAAGCGAAGTGCTTATCTCACGTTATTTGGCGGATTTGCTCGGATTGAAATCGGGCGATTCGTTTCTGACTTATTTTGTACAGCAGGATGTGAGGGCACGGAAGTTTCATGTGACGGGAATTTACGAGACGGGTTTTGTCGATTATGACAAGATTTTTGTGATTTCGGATATCAATCAGATCCGTCATCTGAATCACTGGGATAATGATGAGGCCAGTGGAATGGAACTTCTTGTTGATAATTACGACAATGTTGATAAGATTGCCGAAAATCTGTATTTTAAAATGTCGGAGAAAAAAGATCGTCTGGGAAATACATTCTATACACGTTCGATCAAAGAAATTAATCCGATGATTTTCGACTGGATGAGTGTCCAGGATATCAATGTAGTGGTCATTCTTATTCTTATTTTGGCTGTTGCAGGATTTACTATGATTTCCGGACTTTTGATTATTATTCTTGAACGTACAAGCATGATTGGTCTGTTGAAATCTCTAGGAGAGAGTAATAGGAGCATTCGTAAGATCTTTCTTCATATCTCGTTTTTCCTTATTGGAAAGGGAATGCTTTGGGGAAATGTAATCGGGATATCGCTCTGTCTGATCCAATCCTATTTTCATGTGGTGAAGCTTGATGCTTCTGTCTATTATCTTGATGCTGTCCCTATCGATTTAAATATTTTTTCGCTTGTCATGCTTAATTTAGGTACGTTATTTATCTCAATGTTGATGATGCTTGCACCTTCATATTTGATATCGAAAATTGAACCGGCGAAAACGATCCGCTTCGAATAGGGGTTGCTTTTTTTGAATATATCAACTACATTATTAATGACCGTATGAAAAATAAGATTTTAGGCTTTTCGGTTTTTGCTTTGTCATTGCTTATAGCACGGCCTGCATTAAGTCAGATAACTAAGTCTGATTATGAACGCATTGACACACTTATGAGTAATTCTAAACGCGTTTATAAGGCAGCTGTTGTGGCGCATTGGCTTGGTAATACGCATAAGTTTTGGTATCAGAATCATGAGCAGGGTGGTGATAAATTTTATATGGTCGATGCTGCGACAGGAAAGAAAGGTTTAATCACACGTCAGGACTTAGAGCAGTTGGGTGAAAAAATTGAACAGCCCACGTTTAACCCTTATGCTAATTATGAACATTTGAAATTTAGGAATGATTCGGTCCTTTCACCCGATAAGCAGTGGATAGCTTATATCAAGGACTATAATCTTTATGTTGCTGATCCGAAGAGTAAGAAGGAAACGGCTCTCAGCATGGATGGCATACAAGGGTTGTATTATGGAGGGAAAATAGAATGGTCGCCTGATTCTAAAAAGATTGCTTTGCTGAAAATACGCTTTGCCGAAGGACGTCAGATTCCTTTGCGCGAATCGAGTCCGGCTTCACAGAAGCAGCCCATTCTTAAATGGATTCATTATGACAAGCCCGGTGATGTCTTGACTGTTCGTGTGCCTGTACTTTTTGATGTCGAGAAAGGTAAGCAAATTCCATTGTCTACATCGCTGTATGAAAACCAATTTAATCTACAGATGACAGGTTGGCGTGCTGACAGCCACGCTTTTACGTTTGAATTTAATCAACGAGGACATCAGCGTTATATTGTTGGCGAAGTGGAGGCTTCTGATGGAACGATTCGTCATCTGGTGGATGAGCAGTGTAAGACATTTATTTATTACGACCGGTTGTTTCGCTACGACTTGAATGACGGGCGTGAGATGCTTTGGATATCCGAGCGCGATGGATGGCGGCATCTTTATCTGATTGATTGTGCTACAGGAACTATAAAACGTCAAATCACAAAAGGCGAATGGGTTGTCCGTTCGGTGGAGTATGTTGACGAGACCGGAGGTATGATTTATTTTATGGCATCAGGTTTCAACGCAGGAGAGGATCCTTATAATATGCATTATTGCAGGATATGTTTTGATGGCACAGGTTTCACAGATATGACGCCCGAAAATGGTAATCATGAAGTAATTCCATCCAAAGATCATCAGTATTTTACAGATGTTTGTTCGCGTCCGGACATGCCTCCGATAAGTTCTTTGAGACGAATTTCAGACGGTAGAAAGACAAGTCTTGAACAATGTGATATATCTTCGTTATTAGCTGAAGGATGGACGATGCCTGAAGTGTTCCATGCCAAAGGACGTGATGGAAAAACGGATATTTGGGGAACCATATTTCGTCCGTCCAATTTTGATCCTAACAAATCTTATCCGATTGTGGAACAGATTTACGCTGGACCTCAAGATTCGTATGTTTATAAAAATTTTCTTCCGGCACATAAATATTGCACACCTTTAGCCGATCTTGGTTTTATTGTAGTGATGATTGATGGCATGGGTACAGCTAATCGTTCGAAAGCATTCCATGATGTGTGTTGGAAAAATTTGAAAGATGCAGGCTTCCCTGATCGTATAGCTTGGATAAAAGCAGCAGCTGAGAGATATCCTTATATGGATACAACGCGGGTCGGAATATGGGGTCGTTCAGCTGGTGGACAAAATGCGTTGGGAGCATTGCTTTTTCATAATGAGTTTTATAAAGTGGCAGTGTCGCTTTGTGGATGTCATGATAACAGAATGGATAAGGTATGGTGGAATGAGCAATGGATGGGTTATCCGGTAGATGAATCATACAGTGCTTCGTCAAATGTTGATAATGCTTGGAGAATGAAAGGTAAATTGTTTTTGATTAATGGTGAGCTTGACGATAATGTTGATCCTGCTTCAACATTGCAGGTTGTTAAAGCGCTGATGGATGCGGGTAAAAATTTTGAACAACTCTACCTGCCGGGACAAGGTCATCCACTCTATACGCCGTTTATTTTGCATCGCATTCATGATTTTCTGGTAAAAAATTTGCTGCATCAGGATCCGCCGGAATGGTGATCCTAATGCAGCAATGGAATCTGGATTGTAGAATGGATAGGACTATTTATTATTTGTTTCAGTCCAATTGAATTCGTTAATCTTTTTATGCTTACTGATTTGTTCTTTGATCGGTGCAAAGTATTTTGTTAGAATATTGTATAATCCCGGATCATAACGTTTCAGTTCTTCACGTGTATTAATTTTGTTGTGTTTGCCATCACCATTGTCATTATCAACTTCAGCATTGACATTGAACCAGTCCTGAACACCTTCAGCCCAGTATTCGAAAACATTTGTTGACGCATAGACATTTTTCCATCTTCCTTTGGCAACGGCAGCATCCAGTGAAGCTTTCAGTTCATCATTGATTTGTGGATGAACGGAGGCAATGCCTACATCCATAATTGTATGAGCAAACTCATGGATAAGAATATCTTCGGCATGATATTTGTCAATCTGATAGGCTAAGATATTTTCTTCTGCGCAGGTCGAAAACGGCATTTCAATGGTTCCACCCAGACCTCTGGCACGGACATCCCAATTTAATGTGGTATCTTTAGCCATGTCTGCGTGTTCGGGAATATCTGTCGTCCCTTCATATCGTGCCATGATTCCAATACGAGTTTTGCGGTCGGTCATAGCTTTCATCACATCTTTCGATAAGGCATCTGTCATGCCTTTGATACTGATTGCGGCTGCATAGAAACAGCTATCAGGAACGCGCCATGAGCTGCATACATGAATTCCGTTAACATTCATGTATTTTTTGTAGAATTTGTTTAGCTTCAAACTGTCAGGCGGAGTAGTAATTTTGGGTGTATCAACTAGAACAGCCATTGGCGACTGATCAACATCTCCGGTATTATCTTTACCGGCATTACCCTGTTTAGGCTGGCAAGCTACTAGGACTGATCCACTTAAAAGGATGAGTGGTAATTTTTTAAATGTTTTCATTTGGTTTCAATTTATATTCGTGAGGTATAATCAAGTTTCCCTCTGAATATCCGATAAATACGGATATACATATTATATATAGGAAGTACCAATTCGAGTATGAGTAGCGATAGGCACAATGGTTTTTGTTGCAATAGCAATGATGATTTACGAAAAACAGATGCTTTGATGATAAAACGAACAATGATCAATAATCCTGCAACAATTGAAATGAGCCAGTTTTTAAAAACACAAATGAAAATAGTAGATAAAGCGGCAATCAGAAATAAGAAAAATGTGACATGATATAGTTTGTGAAATGCTAAGCTCGATCCTCTAAAAAATTGCTGCGTTACGGCGTGCGATATCTTCATTTCTTTCCAGCTCAGATAATCACAATTTTCGATCCTGATTATGCTTTCAGGGGAAAAAACTACTTGAGTGTTTCGTCTTGTTGCCGATTCATTTATAAAAAGATCGTCGGCTCCTGCATGAATATTCAGTGATTTGCTGTACCCTTTATGTGCAAAAAACAGATTTCTCCTATACGAAAGATTTCTGCCGTTACCAGAAAAAGGATGTTGTATTAATGCTGAGGATACATATTGCAACCCATTTAGCAGATTGTCGTACGAAATTAATTTGTTTAAGAAGCCTTTGTCTTTTTGATATGCACAGAATCCGAGACAAATATCCGTATTCGAAATGTAAGAGTTTGCCATTGTTTCAATCCATTTCGGACTTAGCGGTTGGCAATTGGCTTCTGAAAAAAGCAGAATATCATTTTTTGCAGCTTTGATCCCCATTGTCAATGCCAGTTTCTTATGACTCAGGTATTGTGTATCAACAGGAACATAAGTATAGTATAAATGCTCGTATTTGTTTGACAGAATTTTCAGAATATCTTCACTATCGGTGTCTTCGCCGTCATTGACCACAATGACTTCGTAGTTTGGATAGTCTTGTGAAAGAAATATGGGCAGGTTTGTACGCAGACTTTCTGCATCACCACGGGCATAGATAATTACTGAAACAGGCGGCAAGTGAGTATTCTTTGTTGAAGTTTCGCTTTGGTTTTTCTTTTTTGAAAACCGTAACGGACGGGCATAAGTGATAAGATTATACATCAGTTGAATAACAAACAACAGAAGCGTTATTCCTGTGAGATATATTTCTATTGTAGAAAAAGTAAGCAATTCGGTCATTCCTCAATAAATTTGTGCACACAAAGATATAGATAAAATATGAATTTTATTATATCGTATCAGAGAAGTAGGCTTGAGGCAGTTTTCGACAATTATATTGTGATGCCATGATTTCGCCGTAAGCACCTGCTGAACGGATTGCTACGATATCGCCTCTACGTGTTTTATTTAGTTCAATATTAGTGCCAAAGACATCGGATGATTCACAAATTGGACCTACAACGTCATAAATGTTAATTATATCATCGCTGCTTATATTCTCGATACGGTGATATGCGCCATACATTGCAGGGCGAATCAAATCAGTGAAGCCTGCGTCGAGAATGCAGAATTTTTTTGTTTCGCCTTCTTTTACATAGAGAACCTTTGAAATAAGTGAGCCGCATTGTGCCACGATAGAACGACCTGGTTCAAAATGAATTTTTTGTCCGGGACGACGTTCCAGTAATTTGTTGAATACCGAAAAATAATCGTCGAACGCAGGAATAGCCAAATGGTTAGGATGTTCATAACTGATGCCAAGTCCACCTCCGAAGTTGAGGTTTGCCACAATAATACCTCGTGCTTCCAATTCATCTTGAATTTCATTGACACGAATGACCAGATTTCTGAATGCTGCCATATCAGTTATTTGCGATCCGATGTGATAATGAATGCCAATTAGATTAACATTATGTAGATTCTCTGTCAATTTTATTACATCACCCAACTGACTCAGATTGATTCCAAATTTGTTCTCTTTCATGCCGGTTGTGATCTTTGCATGAGTATGTGCGTCTATTTCCGGATTAATACGTAGTGCAATATCTGCAATGACATGTTTTGCTTCAGCCAGATCGTTTAATACTTCCAGTTCTGCTGCCGATTCTACATTAAAGCAGAATATGTGGTTATCGAGTCCGAGATTAATTTCCCAGTCTGCTTTTCCGACTCCGGCAAATACTATTTTATTGTTGGGAAAGCCGGCATTTAATGCAGCTTGTATTTCACCGCCACTGACGCAGTCGGCTCCCAAACCGAACTGAGCTATTGTCGATAATATACGTGGGTTGGCATTTGCTTTAACCGCGTAATGAATATGAAAATCTTTTTTGCAAGCTTCCATAGTCACATTTTCTAGCGTTTTCTTTAGCAGTTCCATATTATAATAATAGAACGGTGTAGGAATCGCTTCGAATTTGTTCAGAGGAAATTTTCCTTTTAGCATATCAGTGGTGGTTGAATAGGTGGTCACTCAGGGCTTGCAATGCTTTCGTCTTGTCGAAGGCTTTGATAAGCAGCGACACGTTATAATTGCTTCCTCCGTAAGAAATCATACGCACAGGTACTTCTTTCATCGCTTGAATGATACGAGCTTCGAATCCGACATTGTCCCATTCCAGATCACCCACAACACATACAATCACCATATCTTCATCGACTGTGACTGTCCCGAATTTCTTCAGATCATTAACGATCTCATCCAAATGTTTGCGATTGTCTATCGTCACTGAAACGCCAACTTCAGAGGTTGTGATCATATCTATCGGTGTCTGATATTCTTCAAATATTTCAAATACTTTTCTGAGGAATCCTGTGGCCAGCAACATTCTTCCGCTCTTTATCTTGATGGCTGTGATGTTATCTTTGGCAGCAACAGCCTTGATTTTTCCTTTTTCCAGCTCGTTAGAGACGATTGTGCCCGGAGCTTCCGGCTGCATAGTGTTCAGCAGACGGACAGGAATATTATTTACTTTTGCAGGCTGAATGCAGGTTGGGTGAAGTATTTTTGCACCAAAATAGGCAAGCTCGGCAGCTTCTTCAAAATGCAGATAACGTACAGGTTGTGTGTTTGCAACCACACGCGGGTCATTATTATGCATGCCGTCGATATCAGTCCAGATCTGTATTTCTTCAGCATCAATAGCTGCTCCGATCAGTGAAGCGCTATAATCGCTTCCGCCACGCTGCAGATTATCAATCTCTCCATAGGCATTACGGCAAATATAGCCTTGTGTAATATATAGATCGGCTTCTTTGTTTTCATTCAACAGCTTGAGCAGCTTATCTTTGATATAGAAAGGATCAGGTTCTGCATTTTTGTCGGTGCGCATATATTCCAATGCAGGAAGCAGAACGGATTTGTATCCACATTCTTGTAGATAAAGAGTCATCATTCCTGTAGAAATAAGTTCACCTTGCGCCAGAATGACTTTTTCTTCAAACATGGTGAAAAGGTCTTTTGTAAAAGCCCTGATCGTATCGAAATGAAGTTTTACATATTCGCAAGCTTTCTTTTTATATTCGTCGGTGCTGTATAATTCGTCAATATGTCCAAGATACAACTTGGTCAACTTGTTGATGATCTCGTTTGCGCCATCAGGATTTTTCTTGTAGAGATAGTCGGAAATCTCAACTAACGAATTGGTCGTGCCTGACATGGCCGACAACACGATGATGTTACATTCGCCCGTAATAAGTTTTGCTACATTTTTCATCCTTTGTGCAGAACCTACGGATGTACCGCCGAACTTTAAAACTTTCATTTCTATAGTTTATTAATTTGTCTTTGTTTAGTACTATTTCGTGTGCAAAGTTACATAAAAAATTATTCACCGACATCACTAAGATAACCATTCTCACATTTTACTATGCGTGCTGGAAAATTATGCACCAGTGTATAGTTGTGAGTTGTCATAATGACAGTCCTCCCTTTTTCGCAAATATCATGCAACAGTTTTACAAGTTGCCCGCTCGTTTCCGGATCAAGATTCCCTGTCGGTTCATCCGCCAGAATCAGCGGTGGATCATTGAGTAGTGCTCGCGCAATGACAATGCGTTGCTGTTCGCCTCCGGACAGTTCGTGGGGCATTTTATAACCTTTGTCTTGCATGCCTACCTGCGACAGAACTTTCTCTATTCGCTCTTGAATATCTGTTTTTTTCTTCCACCCGGTAGCTTTTAAAACAAACTCCAAATTTCTGTATATAGATCGGTCTGTCAACAACTGAAAATCTTGAAATATAATTCCCAGTTTGCGCCGCAGATATGGAATATCTTTCTTCTTCATCCTGCAAAGGTTGTAATCAAGCAGTTGTGCCTCACCCGTTTTAATGGGTATTTCGCAGTAAAGTGATTTGAGCAGACTGCTTTTTCCGGTACCTACTTTACCTATGACGTACACAAACTCTCCGTTATGCAGAGTGAGAGAAGCTTCGTGAAGAACAACGTTCTCTTTTCGGCAGATATCAACACCTTTCATATTGAGCAGGACAGTCTCTTCCATGATGATCAGCCTTTATGTCTTTTCTTCAGTTCGACCGCAAGATCCTCTATGCGCAGACCTTTGCTTGTAAGTAATACGATGAGGTGATAAATCAGGTCGGAAGCTTCGTAAATGAGACGATCATCTGTCCCGTTTGTTGCTTCGATAACAGTCTCTACAGCTTCTTCTCCTACTTTTTGCGCCATACGATTCACACCGCTTTTAAAAAGCGAAGTTGTATATGAACCTTCGGGCATCTCTTTGTGGCGACGATCGATGAAGTCCTGTAAATATTTGAGGAACATGATATCTTCTTCATTTTTATCGTCAAAACAGGTGTCAGCTCCGGTGTGACAGACAGGCCCTGCAGGAATGGCTTTGATGAGTAAGGTATCGTTATCACAGTCGGATGCGATGCTTACAACAGCGAGGGTGTTACCACTGGTCTCACCTTTCATCCAAAGCCGTTGTTTGGTGCGGCTGTAGAAAGTAACTTTCCCTGTTTCTTGGGTTTTATTGAAAGCCTCTTCATTCATAAACCCCAACATTAAAACTTTGCTGGTATTGTTGTCTTGTATGATGGCGGGAACCAATCCGCCCATTTTTTCAAAATCTAATTTCATTATATTATTGTGTTATTTTATAATCTGATATTAATTCCTTCTTGATGTAAGTATTGCTTCAGTTCAGTTATATTTATTTCGCCGAAGTGGAAAACGCTTGCTGCCAGTGCAGCATCGGCTTTGCCATCTTTAAACGCATCCCGGAAATGCTCCATTTTCCCTGCGCCTCCTGAGGCAATTACCGGAATATGCAGCTGTTCGAACAAGGTGGCCAATGCTTCGTTGGCATAACCGTCTTTTACACCATCGTGCGTCATGCTTGTGAAAAGAATTTCACCTGCACCACGTTCTTCGGCTTCCTGTGCCCATTGAAACAGGTGTTTGTTGGTTGGTACACGCCCTCCGTTCAGATAACAAAGCCAGTCATTGTTTTCAAAATTTGCATCAATAGCAACTACGCATACCTGATTTCCATAGCTCTTCGCGATATTTTCGATCAGAGAGGGATTGCGTAGCGCTGCAGAGTTGATTGACACCTTGTCGGCACCGGCAGAAAGAAGCCGGTCGACATCCGACAATTCATTGATTCCTCCGCCAACAGTGAAGGGAATACTTATATGTGCAGCCACTTTTTTTACCAGTTCAGTGAAGGTTTTCCGTCCTTCAAAAGAGGCAGTAATATCCAGATACACCAGTTCGTCGGCTCCATCGCGGCTATACTGCGCACCTAAAGCTACCGGATCACCCGCATCGCGGAAGTTAACGAAATTGATGCCTTTGACAGTCTTGCCGTCCTTGATATCCAAACAGGGTATAATTCTTTTTGCCAACATATTATATTCTTGTTTTTATGTAAATCGGAGCAAGTCCTTAATTTGTAATCTTCCTTCGTAGAGGGCTTTCCCGAAGATAACAGCCGGAATACCTGCTTCGTTCAGTTTCTCAATATCTTCTATGGAACTTACGCCTCCGCTAGCAATCAGATAGATGAGCGGGACATTCTTTTTGATCTCTTTATAAAGCCCAATCGAAGGTCCTTGCAACATTCCGTCACGTTGTATATCAGTACAGATCACTTTGGTTATTCCCTGACCATAATAACCTTGTATGAAAGGAATCAGATCTTTGTCTGTTGTTTCTTTCCAGCCGTGTATGGCAATCTTTTTATTATTGCAATCCGCTCCGAGGATTATTTTTTTGGAACCGTATTTTGTAATCCATGTGGCAAATTTATCAGGTTCTGTTACAGCGATGCTTCCACCTGTAATCATACGTGCGCCACTGTTGAAAGCAATTTCCAGATCACCATCCTCTTTGATGCCTCCTCCGAAATCGATAATCAACGAAGTGCGGGAAGCAATATGTTCTAATGTACGATAATTGACAATATGACCTAATCGTGCACCGTCCAGATCAACGACGTGCAGATATTGGATACCGTGATCTTCGAATTGTTTAGCCACATCAAGAGGATCTTCGTTGTATATTTTTTTTGTGTCGTAATCGCCTTTAGTAAGCCGTACGCACTTCCCATCAATCAAGTCTATGGCAGGAACCAGTCTAATCATATCCATTCAAAGTTTTAGAAAGTTCTTTAATATTGATTCACCGATAGAGCCGCTTTTTTCCGGATGAAATTGTGTGGCATAGAAATTTGCTTTGTGCATGGATGCGCTGAACGGAATTATATATTCGCAAGTCGCGGCAGTCCAGTTATTGACAGGAACATAATAGCTGTGAACAAAATACACGTATTGTTCCTCAAAAGATTTGTCAAACAATTCACCCTTGAGATTTTTTATAGAGTTCCATCCCATGTGCGGCACTTTATCCTCATGTTTTGTAGGAATGAATTTTTTTACTTCGGTATCAAAAATATTCATGCATTCAGTACTTCCTTCTTCCGAAAATCTGCACATGAGCTGCATGCCGATGCAGATGCCCAGCACGGGCTGTTTCAAGTCTTTGATCAGCATGTCTAATTTGTGTTCACGCAGATAGTGCATTGTTGATGAAGCTTCTCCCTGTCCCGGAAAGATTACTTTGTCGGCTTTATGCAGAAGTTCGGCATCGGCAGTGATAACAGCATCAATACCTAGACGTTTCAATGCATAGTCAACCGAATAGATATTTCCAGCGTTGTATTTTATAATTGCTACATCCATTTTACTACCTTTTATAATTGCGTTGCAAAGTTAACAAATTATCACGACATATAGCTTTTAGGGTTACAAAATCTTACGTTCTTGTTGCTGTTGAGCAAATAAATGCATTTATATTTGATATATTTTTGAATAAAGAAGATTTTTAATGTAATCACTTTATTATCAATGTAAATAAAAAAATGTTGAAAAAAATTTGCAAGAGTGTTGCGTAATTGAAATAAACGATCTATTTTTGCACCACGTTTCGAGAGAGAAGCGTAGAAAAATTCTGGTGCGTTAGTTCAGCTGGTTAGAATACATGCCTGTCACGCATGGGGTCATGGGTCCGAGTCCCATACGCACCGCATAAGGAAGTCTCTGATTTTATAAGTCAGAGATTTTTTTTATGTTTACATTTCATTGGTTTTGTTGGAAAGATCTTTTATATTTGCATGACAAAATTATTGTTATATGGATGTAAAGAAGCATGTCACAGGCGTTCAACATATAGGAATCCCTACAACTAATATGGATGAGACTGTTTGTTTTTACCAAAGTTTGGGTTTTGTAACCGAATATCAGACGATCAATGAAAAGGTGGCTTTTTTAACTTTAGGCAATCTTACAATGGAAGTTTATGAAAATAAGAAAGCAGTGATGGCTGTCGGAGCTATTGATCATGTTGCATTGGATGTGACTGATATTGATCAGGTTTTTGAGTCTGTCAGACAGAAGGGCTTCACATTGCTTGATGACAAAGTGCAGTCGCTTCCATTTTGGGAACATGGTGTGAAATTTTTTACTATCTTGGGTCCCAATAAAGAAAAGATTGAATTCTGCGAGAAATTGAAATCATAAAAATCTATCACATCATGCAAATCTATCACGACAATGCGAACAGTCGTGCCTTCGTCGAAATTGAAGGTGTCGAAGCTGAGGTTGAGTATCGTCTGGCAGACGGCTACCTCGACATTACCCACACGTTTGTTCCTTCACCGCTTGAAGGGCGGGGCATCGCGTCACAACTCGTAAAGTTCGCGTACGATTATGCCCGGAATGAAGGTCTAAAACCTCGAGCTACTTGTCCTTATGCGAAAACATGGCTTGATAAACATCCGGAATATAAAGGATGAGGATCAATATGCCTTTGATAGCCAGTCTGTAATAAGAATAGCCTTCGCTTATACAGCCGCTTAAGCTATTCGGATTTGTTTTTCAGACTATTATTTTCCACGTTTTATTACGGATATTTTATATCTATAATCTATGGAAGAATTTTCGCACAGGCCCGAAAGAATCATTTAGATGTGTTAGCATATCCGTATACACTTGTTCTGTTTGATAGTTTTTTTGGGTTGAGCACTCAGCTAATAATACTAATGTCATACTTATAAGAATATCGGGATTTACCGAGACAAAATTAATATGATTTGTTATTTAGCAAGTGGTTTCGTATTATTTGCATCTATGGATAGTGTTTATAGCTACATAATTCCAGATAGAAGACGACTGTTAATCTTCATCCCGTTTGTCGGTGAATTTGTAGTTCGCGAATGAAGTGGATGGGAATTCAAAGATTTGGTCAGGAATGTTTCCGCTTTTGAAGTTTGATATTTTCACTGTTGTCCAAAAGAAAGCAACCTTGATCCGGAGACTTTTAGGATGATAAGTATTGCTGTCGATTAAGCCGATTATCTCGCGGATACCTGTAATTCCTGCATTTTTTACATTGATTGACAACCAGTAACCTTCTTGAGTATTTTTCCAACTGTATTTGAAATCCGTCATGTTGTATTTGAATTTGCTCAGATAATTGTTCTTCTTGTCGGAGTCGGATTTGTATATTTCCACGGTCTTTTTTTTCTTGTCAACCATGTAAGCTGTTACTCCATCGTCCCATGAAGCATATCGCGATTCGTTGTATCGTGTTTTCTTTCCTTTATAGCAAATGTCGCCCGCAGTCTTGTATATACCAATTATGTTTACCTCATAATGAAGTGCAGAACCTTGCGGGCCGAACACCATTTGGAATGTACGATTGAACAGGTGTTGAGCCTGTTGAGCATTTGTTGTATTCTGTGCTACGGTCTCCGGAAAAGACATCAAGCAGAGAAGCAGCATGAAAGCCATGCAAATTAGAGATGATTTTTGTCGCATAATAGTTCCTTTATGAACTGACAAAGTTAATAAAATGTGCACGCAATGAAAAGCCATATCCGATTTCTTGCAAGGCTGTAGCTGAATTTTTCAATACCCAGTTGTTATTCTTTTGAATTTTCTTATGAAACGATGTCAGAGCATGTTCTCAAAAAACAAAAGCATTCAACATATAACCTTCCCTGAAAAAGATCGATTTCCTTTCTATGTCTATTCGAGTCGAATATCAAAAACCGTCAGATTTACCAGTTATTTATCTTAGATAATAACGCTTACTGATCAGAATGAAAATAGTATACATTTTTAGACCAAATATTATATCTTTTTTAGAATAAATTGCATGAACTTAAGCGTTTTTCAGGAAGGGCTGTTGAATTCTTTTAATGGGGACGGCATCTTCTGGTTCTTCTTAATCGATTGGAAATGCTAAATTTCTCCTTTCTTTCTTTTTTTTATATATAGCAACTACCCTCTCATGTCAATTTTTTTGTAAGAATCTAATGATGAAAATGTTACCGTACTTATCCTTAGGGTATGAAAATGTAAATTGTGCATAAGTTTTTTATAATCAGATTATTATTCTTTACGTGATAAAAGTTTTATAAAGCGTTCGTAAGTAGTTTGGATTTTATTTTTACCTTTGCCAACGGCATAGCTAGACACAAAGCGATAAGTTGAATGCAACGAATAAATAACATCAGATCATTTGCCTGTATGGGCCTCGGAGCATGTGCATTGCTCCCGGTAAGTTTGTTGGCTCAGAATAAGCAGACGAACGATCTCCGAAAACCGAATGTAATATTTATTTATGCAGACGATTTAGGTTATGGTGATTTGCAATGTTACGGGGCGACACGTGTATCTACGCCCAATGTTAATCAGCTGGCTACATCCGGAATCCGTTTTTTGAATGCTCATGCAACAGCCTCGACGAGTACACCTTCGCGCTACTCGGTATTGACGGGCGAATACGCTTGGCGACGTCCGGGTACGGATATTGCTGCCGGAAATGTCGGGATGATTATTCGCCCCGAACGTTACACTATCGCCGATATGTTCAAGAATACGGGCTACACAACAGGGGCTGTCGGCAAATGGCATCTTGGACTTGGCGATAAGACTGGTCAACAAGATTGGAATGCACCGCTGTCTACAGGGCCAGGTGATCTGGGTTTTGATTATTCATACATTATGGCAGCTACGGGCGACCGTGTGCCGTGTGTTTTTATTGAGAACGGATGTGTTGTGAACTACGATCCGTCAGCCCCTATAGAAGTGAGTTATACTATTCCGTTTAAAGGAGAACCTTTGGGGAAGGATCATCCGGAACTGCTTTATAACCTCAAGGCTAGTCATGGTCATGATATGGCAATTGTTAATGGCATCGGTCGTATCGGTTATATGAAAGGTGGAGGAAAAGCGTTGTGGAAAGATGAAAATATTGCCGATTCATTGACAATTCATGCGGTCGATTTTATCAATAAAAACAAGAATCACCCGTTTTTTCTCTATCTGGCTACAAATGATGTACATGTTCCACGTTTCCCTCATGTACGTTTTAGAGGCAAAAGCTCGATGGGATTGCGAGGCGAAGCTATTTTACAATTTGATTGGACTGTAGGTAGGGTGATTGAGACTCTTGAGAAAGCCGGCATTCGTAATAATACTTTGATTATTCTTTCAAGCGATAACGGTCCGGTTCTTGATGATGGATATGTGGATCGTGCGGTTGAACTGGCCGGAACACATAAACCCGGTGGTCCGCTTCGGGGAGGAAAATATAGTGCTTTTGAAGCGGGTACTTGTGTACCTGCTATTGTCAGTTGGCCTGAGAAAATAAGAAAAGAACAAGTGACAGATGTTTTGGTTTCGCAGATAGATTGGTTCAGATCACTTTCTACGCTTATTGGAGCAATGCTGCCTCAAGGAGCAGCCCCGGATAGTTTTGACCGTTTAGGAAATTGGTTCGGACAAGATACAACGGATCGGCGGTGGGTGATTGAGCAGGCAGCAGATCATACTCTTTCTGTTCGTACAAAAGACTGGAAGTATATTGAACCCAGTGATGGAGAACCTAATACTGGTAAGTTTACTAATATTGAAACCGGTTATCGGAAAGCTCCGTCGTTGTATGATATGCGAAAGGTGGATGAACAGGAAGAAGAGGCGCTAAAGCATCCGGAAATTGTATTCCAGCTTCAGGAAATACTAAAAGATGTTCGCGCTTTGGATTTAAATGCAAAATAAAATCAGAAATATCTGGAACAAAATTAACTTTGCGCGGTTAATAATTTAATTAGAAAGGGACATGTTTGGTTTGTTAAGTAAAGGAGTAGTGATAGGAGTATTGGTTTCTGCCCCGATGGGTCCGGCAGGAATGCTGTGCATACAACGGACATTGAATAAAGGTCGTTGGCATGGCTTTGTTACAGGATTGGGCGCAGCTACTTCCGATGTGATTTATGCAATAATTACATGTCTTGGCATGGGTGTAGTTGTTAATTTTGTAGAAGCGAATGAAGCCCCTTTGGAATTATTGGGAAGTTTAGTTCTGGGCGTTTTCGGTTATTATATTTTTAAAAGCAATCCGCTTGCAGGAATACAAAAGCAGAAGGAAAAGAAACTATCTTTCACGCAGGACTATATTACGTCATTTATTTTAACATTCAGCAATATGCTGATTGTTCTGTTGTATATAGGTTTGTTTGCCCGCTTGGGTTTTGTGCTGCCGGAGTATTCTGTGTGGATGTTGCTTTGGGGAGTCGCATGCATCGGTTTGGGTGCGGTTCTGTGGTGGTTTGGAATCACCTATTTCGTGTCAAGATTAAAAAAATGGTTTAATATACGAGGTATATGGCTATTGAATCGTATAGTGGGGTCTATTATTATTATTCTGTCTGTTGTCGGATTAATATCAGTTTTACTGACTTCCTATTTTCATTTGCCGTTACTCCAAATTTGCAATTAGAGATGAAAATAGTTAAAGTGCCATATTTGCCAACATTGGATGTGTTGGATTTATCTTCTGTAGATTTTTTACTGGAGAGCAAAGCGCAAAGGGAATATATTGATACAATCAATTGGACAGAATATCCTTATAAGCCGATAGTGGCATTTGATATAGCTCGTACGGATGTTAATTTATATATACGCTATTTTGTAAGAGGAAATTCATTGAAGGCTGTGTGGCTGGAAGACGGTTCCCCTGTATATACGGATAGTTGCGTGGAGTTTTTCATGAAGCGCGTAGAAGATACAAATTATTATAATTTCGAGTTCAACTGTATTGGCGTATGCGATGCTTCTTATAGAAAGTCACGGGAGGAAAAAGTAACGCTGACTCCTGAACAGTTTGCATCGATCAGACGTTATTCCTCATTGCCTCTAATTGCTTTTCCAGAAAAACGTGATGTTTATGATTGGGAACTGATTGTCGCAATACCTTTTGTAGTGATGGGATTGGACCCTGAAAATTTACCTGAAAAGATTCAGGGCAACTTCTATAAGTGTGCAGACGAAACAGCTTTTCCGCATTTTGTTAGTTGGAATCCTATTGATTTACCTTCTCCTGATTTTCATTGTCCGGAATTTTTTGGTGAAATTTACTTATGATAGTTAAATAATTGATAATCAATCTTTGCATTTGATTTGTTAATTTCTTTTTTTGTCTTTTTACTAGTGAATCTTTAGAAAATAAAAGAAATGTTTTAAAAAAAACGCTCAAATATGTTTGCAATATAAAAACTATTATTTATATTTGCACAATAAGAATTAGTTTAGTTAAGCTTAATAATACCATAAAAATATATGCCTATGTGAAATGAGTAGTAAAAAAAGTGAAGGAGCATTATCTCTAAGATGATATGCCCTATTTTATACAGTTACTAAATTAAATAATCATTTATCATTTTTATTTATGGAGAAAGCGTTTAAACTATCGTTTAGTGCGATAGCAAAGGTTTCCACCCTTTGTTTAATGTTCTCCGCCTTTTCAGCAAATGCAACCGAAGTAATGGCATCCGATGTAACGGGTGTCTCGGTTGCAGCAATTGTTCAACAGAACGGAAAGATTACTGGTACCGTTGTTGATACGAAAGGCGAGCCTGTTATTGGCGCGAACGTTGTGGAAAAAGGAACAACTATCGGTACAATTACCGATATGGATGGTCGGTTCACTTTGGAGGTAAAGCCGGGCGTTACGCTCGAAATCTCTTACATTGGTTATGTAACCCAAACGATGCAGGCTACAAAGACGATGAAAATTTCCTTAAAGGAAGATACACAGAAGTTGGATGAGGTTGTTGTTGTTGGTTATGGCACGTAGCAGAAGAAGGATATCACAGGTTCTGTAGCTGTTGTTGATACCAAGGATCTTTTAAAAACCCCGTCATCATCTGTAACAGAACAGTTACAAGGACGCGCCGCCGGTGTTGTAATCGGTTCGAGTGGTTCACCGGGTACTTCTGCTATGGTTCGTATTCGTGGTGTCGGCACAGTTAATGATAATGGACCGTTATACGTTATTGATGGTGTCTCTACACGTGATCAGAACCTGAATACCATCAACCCGAACGATGTTGAAAGTATGCAGGTATTAAAAGATGCGTCGGCAGCTGCAATCTACGGTGCACAAGCATCAAACGGTGTTATTTTGATTACGACAAAGAAAGGAACAAAGAGCGGCCAGCCTAAACTGTCGTTCGACGGTTATTTGGGAACCTCTAATACAACGAAAAAGTATGACGTATTGAATTCAAAAGATCGTCTGGCTGTTGAATGGGCGGCTCAAAAGGGTGCAAATGCAATAGCTGGATCCAGCGCATTACCATCACATCCTCAGTTTGGGACAGGGGCCACCCCCTCTATTCCAAATTATTTGACCGTTACGGGTGCCAATGGAAGAACGGACATTGATCCGAATACCTATTCATTTCCGGGCAGTGTTATCACCACTTTCGACCCTAATGAAGGTACCGACTGGTGGAATGTTATCGATAGAACAGGTATTATTCAGAACTATCAGTTGACACTTTCAGGTGGTACAGATAAAGGACAATATCTGATGTCGGCCAACTATTTTGATCAGCAAGGTACTGTTAAATATCAGTATTACAGAAGATATCAGGTCCGTTCTAATACCTCTTTTAATCTTCGCAGCTGGTTGCGTGTAGGTGAGAATATGACTTATGCATGGACTAAGGATGATGGGTTGAACTCCGGTTCAAGCGAATCAACGCCATATTCATGGACCTATCGTGCTTCCCCATGGGTTCCTGTTTATGATATTCAGGGACATTTTTCCGGGTCTAAGATCGCAGGCTCAGGAAACTGGCAGAACCCGTTGGCTGTCGTTGAACGTCCTAAAGACAACTATTGGTCAAACAGTCGTCTGTTTGGTAACATGTGGGCAGAGGTTGATCTTTTTAAAGGACTTAATTTCCGTACAAACTTCGGTCTTGATGGTCATACCAACTACAGCTACCATATGGATAAAAAGAATCTTGAATTTTCTGAAACTTCTGGTATCAACAGCTTTACCGAAACGGCAGGCTTTAATTTCCGCTGGGTATGGACGAATACGTTGACTTATAATGTTATGTTCAACAACAAACATAAATTGAATGTTTTGTTGGGAACTGAAGCTATTAAGGATAATGTGGGTCGTGGCATTGAAGGTTATCGTCAAAATTATTTGTTTGAAGATAATCAGAATACTTGGACTTTGGCAATGGGCGAAAATAATAACAACCGTACTAATAATTCGTTTTTTGACGGGAAATTTACTTTGTTTGGACTTTTCGGTCGTGTGGATTATGACTATGCTAGCAAGTATTTGATAACGGCAATTGTTCGTCGGGATGGTGTTTCTCGTTTCTCAAAAGATAATCGTTATGGTGTTTTTCCATCCGTTTCTCTCGGCTGGCGTATTTCTCAGGAAGGATTCATGGAAAATACAAAATCATGGCTGGACGATTTGAAACTCCGTGCAGGCTATGGTATTACAGGTAACTCCGATGTTCCTCGCGCAACCAATTATGCTTATGAGTTTACAACAGATCCGACACATACGAATTACGATTTTACAGGCTCTCAGAGCTCGGCAAATTTGGGCTATCGATTGGGTCTAATAGGTAATCCTGATACGAAATGGGAGAAAACGCAGATGACTAATGTCGGAATTGATGCCACATTTTTAAATGGAAAATTCTCAACAAATATGGAGTATTACTATAAGAAGACGTCTGATATGCTCGTTGCGGCATCTTATTCAAGTATGGCCGGAGAAGCAGATCGTCCTTATGTGAATATCGGCAGCATGAAGAATACCGGTTTTGAATGGATGATCAGCTATCAAGATCACTCTGGTGACTGGAATTGGGGTTCTTCTCTTAATCTCTCGCATTACAAGAACGAAGTGCTTAAGCTTGGTGATTCTGATGATTATGCATTGTGGGGCAATTCTGATCGTATTTCAGGATCTGTATCAAAAACTGTAAAGGGTCATGCTGTAGGTGAATTCTACGGATATAATATTACAGGTTTTTATGAATCAGCCGAAGAAGCTGCAAAACTTGTTCCATTGGGAGAAACAGCGGGTAAATATGATCCTGCTAAATTCGTAGGGAAATATAAATATGAAGATGTAGATGGCAATGGTAAGATTACAACTGATGATCGTAAATTCCTGGGATCACCTCATCCTAAAGTAACTATCGGTTGGAATACTAATGTCGGGTATAAGAATTTTGATTTTTCAATGTTCTGGTATTCATCTCTTGGAAACAAGATTTTCAATGGCGCCAAGTATTTTACCGATTTCTGGATGTTTAATGGTAATCGTTCAACTCGTATGCGCGATTTGTCATGGGAACCTGGGAAGAAAGATGCTATCCTGCCTATTCTGGATAAGTCCGATAGTAGATCAGGTACGAATTCCAATTCTTACTATGTTGAAAATGGCTCATTTGCACGCTTGAAAAACTTGATTGTAGGTTATACATTCCCGAAGACTATTCTGTCGAAGGCTGGTATTCAAAGATTGCGTTTGTATATACAGGCTGAGAACCTTTGCACCATTACGAAGTATAAAGGACTTGATCCGGATATTTCAAACCGAGATAAAACGGCAAGCGGCGGTGACCTCCAAAAGGGTATTGATGTTGGTGGGCAGCCTACTACACGTGAATTTTTGTTTGGTGTGAATTTTGAATTTTGATCATCAAATGGCTTATTTTTAAATAATTAATAGTGATATATTATGAGAAGAAATATATTAATCATGTCTATAGGTTTGGTAGGTGCTCTATCCCTTTCTTCTTGTGGAGAATCATTTCTTTATCAAGACCCGCAGGGAAGTATTTCAGAATCTGCACTTCAAAATCAAACTGGAATAGATTTGTTGGTTACATCTGCATATGCTAATTTAACTGAAAATGATTGGGGTGCAACTCCATTCAATTGGGTTTTTGGCAGTATCATGGGTGGCGATGCCAATAAAGGTTCGGATGCAGGCGACCAGTCTGTAGTAAACGAAATCGAAATGTTCGGTCCGCTGACTACGAATGATTATGTGAGTCAGAAGTGGAACTGGGTTTATAAGGGTATTCAAAGAGCTGATATGGCTTTGCGAGTTTTGTCAGAAACGGAAGGTATTCCGTCGGATTTTGTCAATAAGAGACAAGGCGAATTGTTTTTTCTCCGTACACTTTTTTATTTTGAAGGAGTGAAACTTATGGGACCTAAAGCTATCGCCTGGGTACCTTGGGATAATAAAGATAACGATCCTAAAGTGTATAACGGGACCGATATTTATCCGAATATTGAAGAAGAAATAACAAAAGCTATAGGATTGCTTCCTGCAACACAGTCAGAGGCCGGTCGTGCTAATAAATGGGCAGCAATGGCCTTGAAGGCTAAAATTCTTATGCAGGAAGGCAAGATGAGTGAAGCTAAACCTATTTTGGCAGACATTTTGACAAATGGTGTGACTTCAACGGGTGCAAAATATGGTTTGGAAGACGATTTTAATGCCAATTTTGATGCATTTACTGATAATGGAAAGGAATCTATTTTTGCAGCTCAGAATTCTTTGGATGCAAATAATAATGGTCTTCCTGGTTTTAGTTTGAACTATCCTCATAATGTAAGCACGGATGCTCCGGGCGGATGCTGCGGATTCTTCCAGCCTTCTTATGATTTGGCAAATGCATATCAGACGCAGGATGGTCTTCCTTATTTAGATAATTCTTACAGACAAAAGCCAAGCGTATCTTATTTTGATGACGCTTCGGCCGGAGGCTCTGATGGAGGATACAAAAATCGCTTGGATGTTCCTGTAGATCCTCGTTTGGATATTGCTATAGGCCGTCAAGGTGTGCCTTATAAAGATTGGGGTATCTGCTTTACTAAAGGTTATGGTATTCGTGAAAGAATCAATGGTGGTATATTCCTGCCAAAGAAACATGTATGGACAAAAGCAGAAGAGGATGCAGGTTATGCTTCTCGCAACAAATATGATGGTTGGGCTCCGGCAGTGGCTTTGAATATGGAGTATTTGTCTGTCCGTGATATGATTCTTCTTTATGCTGAATGTCTTGCCAATGACGGCGAACTTTCTGCTGCTATGGAACAGGTGAACAAGATTAGAACAAGAGCTGCTCTTGCTGTCAATCAGCCCAAATGGGGCTCCGCAGCAAACAAACAGGTATATTCAATAAAGAATTATCCTTCTTCTCATCCGGCATTTACCGATAAGGCTACTTGTATCAAGGCTATTCGTTTTGAACGTCGTTTGGAGCTGGCTATGGAAGGACAACGTTGGTATGACTTGTCTCGTTGGTCTTTGACAGATCCTACAATCATGCAGAAGGAAACTTCAGAATATGTAACTTATGAGAAACAGTTTATCAATAAGTTCAGTTCTGCAGCTCTATCATTCAGCCATACCTATTTGTTTGTTCCGCAAGGTCAGATCGAAACAAAGGGGAGTGATCCTGATGGAAAACCATACTTGGTTCAGAATGAAGGTTGGTAATTGATTGTATGATTTAAATATACGAAAAGGATCTGTTTAAGCAGGTGCTTAATTAATAAGATTTCTAGTCAGGGGGATGGTAAGTGAATCCATCCCCTTTTATTAATCAAGAAATGAATAATATGAAAACAAATTCAAACTTTATACTTATTGCTTTAATCTCAATATTGTCTCTTTCTTGCGTTTCATGCAAGCAGCAGACCTCTTCTTTTAAAGATTTTTCCTTTAGTTATACAATGCAATCAGTCAATGTTTATACTGTGACTACAGTTATAGACAGTAAGAAGAATTGTCAAATAAGGAAGGAAAATATTTTCATGAATCGTGTCGAGAAATCACCAACTATTAAAACAAACTCTGTGAAATTGAACGATAATGAGTATAAACAGATAGTAACCTTTTTGAAAGAAGCTGAACTATTTGACATGAAAGATAGCTATGGTTTTGACAGTAAAACAGTTAAAAATACGGATGATATTATTTTTCAGATTGTCTTTAAGGCTGATGGCAGAGAAAAGTTTATTACAATAAAAGGAACGCCTTTAGCACAGTTTAATCCGGGATTTGTCAAACTGATAAAATCCATGAATGATTTGATGAATCGCTACGGACAATAATTAGTATAGTGTATGATTGTTTCTTAAATGCACTTTTTTTGCGAAATATTTGCAAAGACAAAAAAAACATATACCTTTGCAGCGCAAAACACAAGAGTGTATCATTATTGCGGAAGTAGCTCAGTTGGTAGAGCATAACCTTGCCAAGGTTAGGGTCGCGGATTCGAGTTCCGTCTTCCGCTCATTTCTTTCACAGAATGGATGCTCGAATGGTGGAATAGGTAGACACGAAGGACTTAAAATCCTTTGGCCATTGCGGCTGTGCGGGTTCAAGTCCCGCTTCGAGTACAAGGGAAACGCTAAAAGATTAACTTATAGTCTTTTAGCGTTTTGTGTTTCTGAAATGGGTCATAAATGGGTCATTAGTTAGAGTGCAAAGTCTATTTCTCTTTCTCTTAATACATCACAACCCGCTATGACTTCCTGATCAAATTTTATTTCTTTACTTTTATGAGGTGTAACCAATATCTTTACATTGGAGTTGTTTGTTATTCTGGTTATATTTCTTGCTTCACGTTCATCAACCCTCAAGATAGTCAAACTCATATCAAACAAGTATTCTGCTATGTTATGTAATTATTTTCGCAAATCGGGACTTATTTCATTAAGCTTTTTGGTGTTCCTACATATAAACACGGCTAATTCATTATAGGCCTTGGTTATGTGCTTCGTAAAAGATCTAAATTTATCGGATTTAAATAAATCATATTGTTCTATACTGTTTTGTTTTTATGGTGGGCTTTTACACCCACCGGATTAATTTATTCATTGAATTTTTCTTTATTTGTTATGTTCCCTTCCCAAATATCACTTGAAAGAAGAAAACCGTATACATATCCAATATCTATGTTTAATGCACATAAATCACTATCAGCATCATCCAATTTCTCTCTAAA